>JBEIFW010000323.1:0-1530 GCA_040382215.1 Acidimicrobiales bacterium | reverse complement strand
GGCCTGCGTTGCCGGCCGTCAGATCGAGGGTGTGGGCAGCACGAGGGTGTCCATCTGGTCGGGCTCGAGCCCGAGGGAGATGAGCACCTTCGACATGCCGAGGAACAGGGTGAGCGCCAGCGCCAACTCGGTGATCTCGGCTGCGCTGAAGTGCTCGGCCATCGCGGCGCGCGTGGCCGGCGGGATCGAGGCCGGGTCGCCGAGGAAGGCGTCGGCGAAGGCCAGGATCGCCTTGTGGGCGTCGGGGAGCGACGAGGCCTCGTAGCCCTCGTCGATCAGGCCGACCATCGCTTCGTCGAGACCGGCCGCACGGGCCGAGTCGAATCGGACGTTGCGTCAGAACCCGCAGTCGGTGATCCGGGCGTTGCGCATGCGGGCCGTTTCCTTGAGGTCCGGCGCAACGATGCCTCTCGACCACATCGTGCCGTACAGGCGGCCGAAGGCCTCGTTCAGCTCGGGCCGGTGGGCGAGGACGGTGCGCAGATTCGCCGGCTGACCGGCAACGGCGGACGGTGCTCGGGGAGTGGTGGACATCGGTGACCTCCGAGTGGGCGAACTCAGTGCAGCACGCCGTCGGGACGGGGTGCGGGGACGGTGGCGGGGGCGGTGACCGGTTCGTCGGCACCGAGGACCAGACGGAACCGTCCGAGGCCGTCGAACATGCCGAGGGCCACGGTGAACGCCACGAATGCAGCGTCGTCCATACCGGCCTTGACGGCGTCGGCCATCTCGTCGGTCAGCGCATGCACGTCCATCGCGAATACCTCGGCGTATGCGATGCAGGCCTTCTGGTGGGCGGTGAACAGCGGAGCATCGAACCACGAGGCCACGGCACCGGCCTGGGCTTCGGTGAGCCCGGCGGCCACGGCGGCGTCGTAGCGCAACAGGGCCTGGGTCCGGTCGCCGTGGAGCTGCGCGATCCGTAGCCGGCACAGCTCGAGCACGACCGGATCGACGAGGCGTTCGGACCACAGCAGGCCCAGGTAGCCGGTGAACAGATCTCGCAGGTCGGGGCGCAACCGCAGGACGCGCTCGAGCGCGGTGGGCCCGTCGGCTTCGACGCTCAACCAGGTCATGGCGGCACCCCCACGGCGGGGACCCTACCCGCGCTCGGCGAGGATCGTCAGCGCCGTGTTGCGGCCGCTCGCACCCCACACCCCGGCACCCGGGAACGTCGCCGCGCCCGTCAGGTACAGACCGCGGACCGGTGTGCGGTACCGGGTGAGTTCGGGGACGCGTCCGAGGAACGCTGCGAGCGCGCCGCCGGCGAAGCTGGTGGCGTGCCCCTTGGGCATCGAGAACTCGGTCTCGTACTCGACCGGGGTCATCGCCCGCCACCGGCGCACACCGTCTAGGAAGCCCGGCTCGACGCTCCGATCTCGCACGCCGAGCCACCGGGCCGGCTCGGCCTAGCCGGCCCAGCCGCCCTCGAGGCGGTACGGCGTGAAGAGCACCTCGAGGCTGAACACGTGGTCGTTGCCGGCCTGCATCGCGGGGTCGAGCACTGATGGCGTGTTGGCGAACAACATC
>JBEIFW010000322.1:0-1533 GCA_040382215.1 Acidimicrobiales bacterium | reverse complement strand
TCGACACGCTGCTCGGTGGCGGACTCGACGAGGTCGTTGACGAGCAGGGACAGCTCGCGTGTCTCCTCGTCGAGGTCGCGTACGACGCGGGCCTGCTCGTCCGCGTCGAGCCGCCCGAAGCGGCGCAAGGCGGCGACGTTGGCGCGCAGGCTCGTGAGTGGGGTGCGCAGCTCGTGCGCTGCGTCATGCACGAGCCGGCGCTGCGCCTGCTTCGACTCGGCCAGTGCCTGCAACATCCCGTTGAAGGCCAACGCGAGCCGGCCGGCTTCATCGCGCCCGCCGACGGGCACGTCGACGTCGAGCCGGCCGGTGGCCGCGACCTGCTCGGCGGCGCCGGTGAGGCGTTCGAGGCGCCGGGCGACCTGCCGGGCGATCAACCAGCCGGCGCCGGCCGCAAGCACCACGACCACGACGACCGCTGCGACGGTGCGGGTGCGGATGCCTTCGAGCAGGTCGTCGGTCTCGGCCAGGCTACGGGCGAGCTGCACCGCTCCGCCGCTGGTCGCGGTGGTGAGGACCCGGAAGCGGACCCCGTCGACCGCGACGTCGTCACGGAACCGGTCGATCGCACCGCTCGCCACCCGGCGAGCGCCGTCATTGACGGGGAGCTCCCCCGAGCCGGGCACGACGATCGGGTTGCCGGACGCGTCGAGGATCTGCACGAGGATCTGCTCGAAGGACCGGGGACGCTCGCCACCACCGGGGAGCCGGCCACGGTCGCGACCGCGATCCGGTCCCGGCGTGCGGTCGGCGCCGAGGCCGCCGTCCGGGTCGCCGACGCGGTCACGCCGGATGCTGAGCGCCGCCTCGTCGAGCGAGCGGTCGACGGTGCGCTGCAGGCGCCGGGCGGTGTCGAGGTAGCTCGACACGCCGAGCGCAACGGTGGCGCCGGCGGCGAGGACGACGAGGCCGATGACGAGCTTGACCCGCAGGCTCATGACGCCCGCACGGTGTACCCGACCCCCCGGACGGTGTGGATCAACTTGGCCTCCCCGGGTTCTTCGAGCTTGCGGCGCAGGTAGCTGATGTACACCGCAAGGTTCTTCGAGTCGGGCCCGAAGTCGTAGCCCCAGATGCGGTCGTAGATCGTGGAGTGGTCGAGCACGATCCCGGCGTTGCGCACGAGCAGCTCGAGCAGGTCGAACTCGGTCTTGGACAACTCGATCTCCCGGCCGGCGCGGTGCACCTGGCGCCGAGCCGGGTCGAGGCGCAGGTCGCCGACGCGCAGCTCACCGTTGCCCTCGGCCGGGTCTGCGTCGATGGTGCGGCGGCGCAGCAGGGCCCGAAGCCGGGCGAAGAGCTCGTCGGGGTCGTACGGCTTCGGGAGGTAGTCGTCGGCGCCGGCGTCGAGACCGGCGACCCGATCGGCGGTCTCGACCCGCGCCGTGAGCATGAGGATCGGGGTGCGGTCCTTCTCGGCGCGCAGCACCCGGCACACGGTGAGCCCGTCGAGGATGGGCATCATCACGTCGAGCACGAGCACGTCGGGTCGGTGGTTCTTGAGCGCACCGAGCGCCTCGGCGCCGTCGGCGG
>JBEIFW010000321.1:0-1570 GCA_040382215.1 Acidimicrobiales bacterium | reverse complement strand
GTCACCGTCGCCGGCGAGGACGGTTCGACGACGCTCCTGCAGGGTCGCCACGTCGTGCTCGCCGCGGGCTCGGTGCCTCGCACGATCCCCGGCTTCCCGCCCGGTGGGCCGATCATGACCTCCGACGAGGTCTTGATGCTCGAGCACATCCCCGCCCGGCTCGCCGTGATCGGCGGTGGTGCGATCGGCTGCGAGTTCGCCTCCACCTTCGCCGACCTGGGGGCCAAGGTGACGATCCTCGAGGGCCTCCCGAAGATCCTCCCCGGGTGCGATGTCGACTGTGCGAACGTCGTCGTGCGCTCGTTCAAGAAGAAGGGCATCGACATCCGCACCGGGGTGTCGGTCACCGGACACACGCCCGCCGCCGACGGCGGCACGACGGTGCACTTCGGCGACGGCGAATCCCTCGAGGTCGACGGCGTGGTGGTGTCGGTGGGGCGGCGCCCCTTCGCCGATGCGCTCGGCTTGCAGGGTACGGCGGTCAAGGTGACCGACCGGGGGTTCGTCGAGATCGACGGGCTGTGCCGCACGGCGGAGCCTGGCGTCTATGCGATCGGCGACCTCGTCGCCACCCCGCAGCTCGCCCACATCGGGTTCGCCGAGGCGATCGTCGCGGTGAAGGACCTGCTCGGTGAGCGCCCGATGCCGGTCATGTACGACCGAGTCCCCTGGGCCATCTACTGCGACCCGGAGGTGGCCTTCGCCGGCCACAGCGAGGAATCGGCCAAGGCCGCCGGCTTCGACGTCGTGGTGTCCAAGCACCAGTTCCGGGGCAACAGCCGGGCGCTGATCCTCGGGCAGCCCGACGGGCTCGTGAAGATCATCGCCGAGCGGCTCCCCGACGGCACCGGCGGCCGGATCCTCGGCGTGCACATGGTGGGTCCGTGGGTCACCGAACAGCTCTCGGGCGGCTACCTGGCCGTGAACTGGGAGGCGACCGTGCGCGAGGTGGCCGAGTTCATCCAGCCGCACCCGTCGTTGACCGAACTGTTCGGTGAGTCCGTGCTCGCCCTGACCGGGCGCAGCCTCCACGGCTGAGTGCCCCGTAGACACCCCGTCGTTCCCCGTCCCTCCCGCCCCCCGGAGCAACCCGCACGCCATGGCCGACGTCCAGATGCCGCAGCTCGGTGAAACCGTCACCGAAGGCACGATCACCAAGTGGTTCAAGAAGGTCGGCGACACCGTCAAGGCCGACGAGCCGCTGTTCGAGGTGTCCACCGACAAGGTCGACACCGAGGTCCCGTCCCCGGTTGCCGGGGTGCTCGTCGAGATCCGCGCCGCCGAGGGTGACGTGGGCGAGGTGGGCCGCGTGATCGCCGTGGTCGGCAACCCCGCCGCCCTGGCGGAGGCGCCACCGGCCAGCCCGGTGACGCTGCCGCCCCCGGCGCCGGCCGAGCCGGTTGCGCCCGAGGGCGCCGCCGCACCCGAGCCCACCCCGGTTCCGGCGGCCGAGCCGGCGCCGGCCGAGCCAGCCAGCATCGAGGACAACCGGCTGCTGTCACCGGTGGTGCGCCGCCTGGTGAACGAGCACGGCCTCGACGTCGACGCCATCGTCGGCACCGGGCCCGGT
>JBEIFW010000320.1:0-1630 GCA_040382215.1 Acidimicrobiales bacterium | reverse complement strand
GGCGGCGATGGCCTCCACCGCGGCGCGGGCCGAACGGAAGACCACCCCGGCGAGTCCCGTCCCGGTGCCACCGTCGATCGGGTGGTTGGTGTCGGCGGTGCCATGGAGGTGGAACACGGCGACCGGTCGAGACGGGGCGCAGGTGTCGATCCCCAGGCTCCCGGCCTGGACCCCGATCGCCGCGATCCGATCGGACAGCTCGCAGGCGAGCCGGTAGGCGAGCATCGCCCCGTTGGAGTGCCCCGCTGCGACGACGCGAGCCCGATCCACGGGCTGCGCCGCCACGATCGTGTCGATGAGCTGGCGGAGGAACCCGACGTCGTCGACGTTCTTCTCTGCGGCGGCGCCGCAGCAGTACCCGGCGTTCCAGGTCTGGGGGCCCCGGCCGCCGGGCAGCGCGCCGATCCCGTCCGGATAGACGACGATGAACCCGTTGGCCTCGGCGAGCGCGTCGAACCCGGAGTTGGTCTGGAACTGCTCGGACGTGCCCAGTCCACCGTGAAGGGCCACAAGGAGGGGCACGCGTTGCCCGGCGGGCAGCGACGGCGGCACGTAGAGCCGGTAATGGCGGCTGCGGCCGTCGGGCGTGCGGACATCGCCCTCCACGGTTCGACCGGTTTGCCCGGTAGCCGGAGCGGTGCCCGCGTAGGGGTCGTAGGTGGCGCGAGCCGCGCCGGTGGTCGTAGGACTGATGACGGTCGGGCTCGGTGCCGTGGTTCGGCTGGTGATGCGGCTGCAGCCCGCAGTGCTCAGGGCCACGGCGAGCCCGGTCAGGATCCGCAGGGCGATGTGTCGGTGCGGCATTCGGGCCTCCGGTGCGCAACGGGCCAGGATTCGCATGGGGTCGGGGGACGGCACGGTCGTCCGGCGTCGGCCGCGGTAATCCTTGCTGCGCCGCTGGCCGCCGAACCGTCAGCGGTGGAGGACGGTGCGCAACCGGCGTCGGGCGCCGGCAAGGGGTCGTCGGACCCCGGACGGAAGGCGGCGCCGGATCCGCTGGGGCACCCGATCCGGGCTCCGGTCGTGGACGACGGTCACCTCGGGCGCGGCATAGGCCCGAGCGACCCAGGCGCGAAGCGCAGTGGTCTGCTCGGGGGTGATCGGTTGGCGGACGAACCGCTCGCGCGACGGGCATTCGAATCCGCCGAACCGCCACGTGACCGAGACCGGGCCTTGGCCTGGTGCCCGCTGCAGCCCACCGATCTGGGCCGGGAACAGCGAGCAATCGAAGGGACGGTTGTCGAACGTCGTGCACCACCCGTCGTCACCGAGATACGGGCAGCCGTCGGGCATGTCGAGGCGCCGAAGCCCTTGGTCGTGGTCGACGACGAACGGCGCCAGGCGCGGGCGCCGCTCGAGTTCCTCCTGGGTGACCAGGAGACCTTCGACCCGACTGCAGCAGCGGCTGCAGCCGGAGCACAGGTCATCGCCATCGACGAAGGTCACGTCCCCCCGATTCGGTCGTTCTGAATACCTGTTCGAGAAGCCTGCCGGTACTGAACCGAATCCTGACCCAGCGTTCCGTGCGCAGGACGGCCCGTTCGTGCGGCCGAACTGCGCACAGAACGGCCTGGGTGGGTCAGGCCGCCGCGGGTCGGAGGTGGCGGGCGAGGTCGGCGACGACGGACGC
>JBEIFW010000319.1:0-1640 GCA_040382215.1 Acidimicrobiales bacterium | reverse complement strand
GCGGTCGATGTCGCCCTGGTTGGCGAGCGCAACCCCCCGCTCGGCCAGGGGCCGCCCGAGCGACGCGATCACCGACCCGGCCCACACCGTGGCCGTGCCGGCCACCGGGTCGGCGTCGATCACGCCGGTGAACGCCGACAGGTCCACCACGACCCCGTCGGTGGGCACGAGCCGGTGGTGGCTGTGGCCCGACCCGGCGACGCGCACGGTCGCCCCCCGCCTCGTTGCAGACGCAACGAGGCGGCACACGTCGTCCACCGATCGGGCGACGTGTACGGCCTCGGGCGTGCAGGTCTCGTTACCGGCCCAGTTCGACCATGTGAGCACCATGGCCCCGAAGTCTGGCAGGGGTCGTGCGGCCTACCGGCGGGCCTTGAGGTCCTTGAACCCCTTGCCCTCGGCGACGAGCTGCTCGATCAGGGCGGCGGGCTGCCAGTGCTCGCCGCGGTGCGCGTTGGCCCGCAACGTCTCGAGCACCTTGGCGAGGCCCAGATGGTCACCCCACCACATCGGCCCGCCCCGGTACTGGGGCCAGTTGTACCCGGCGACCCAGATCACGTCGATGTCCGAGGGCCGGATGGCCTTGCCCTCGGCGAGGATCTTGGCGCCCTCGTTGATCATCGGCAGGATCAACCGCTCGACGATCTCGTCGGTGGTGAAGCTGCGCTGCGGCCGGCCGGCCCGCTCGGCGAACTCGCGCACGAGCGCCTCGGTGACCGCCGACGGGGTGGCGGTGCGCTCGGCGTCGTAGTCGTAGTAACCGCCGCCGGTCTTCTGGCCCCGGCGGTCGAGCTCGCACAGGCGGTCGCGCAGCGTCTCGCCCTTCGAGCGCTCCTTCACCCAGCCGATGTCGAGGCCGGCGAGGTCCATCATCTGGAACGGGCCCATGGCGAAGCCGAACTCGTAGAGCGCCCGGTCCACGTCCCAGGGCATGGCCCCTTCCTCGATGAGGGCCTGGGCCTCCTTGGCCCGCTGGGCCAGCATCCGGTTCCCGACGAAGCCGGGGCACACGCCCACCAGCGCGGCGATCTTGCCGATCTTCTTCGAGATCTGCATCGCGGTGTTGATGACCTCGGCCGAGGTGTGGTCGGCCCGCACCACCTCGACGAGGCGCATCACGTTCGCCGGCGAGAAGAAGTGCATGCCGATGACGGCCTCGGGCCGGGTCGTGGCCGTGGCGATCTCGTCGATGTCGAGCGCGCTGGTGTTGGTGGCCAACACCGCGCCGGGCTTGCAGATGGCGTCGAGCCGGGCGAAGACGTCGGTCTTGATGTCCATCCGTTCGAACACCGCCTCGACCACCAGGTCGACGGTGGCGAGGTCCTCGAGCGTGAGCGACGGGGTGATCATCGCCATCCGACGGTCGACGTCGGCGAGCGGGAACCGCCCGTTGCGGGCGCTGCGCTCGTAGTTGGCCCGCACGACGGCGAGGCCCCGCTCGAGCGCGGCCTGGGTGGTCTCGACGATGGTGACCGGGATGCCGGCGTTCACGAAGTTCATCGTGATGCCGCCGCCCATCGTGCCGGCGCCGATGACGCCCACGGTGCGGACCGGGATCGTCGGGGTGTCGGCAGGGACGTCGGGGATCTTCCACACCTCGCGCTCGGCGAAGAACTGGTAGCGCTGCGCCGCCGATTCGG
>JBEIFW010000318.1:0-1673 GCA_040382215.1 Acidimicrobiales bacterium | reverse complement strand
GACCTGCTCACGCAGGGCGGGGCCTACCACGAGCTGTACCAAGCGCAGTTCGCCGCCGCTCGCGCCGAGCTCGCCTGAGGGCCGGATACCGATCACGCGAAGCGCGCGGAACTAACCTCGACGCGTGACGAGTACCCGGGTCGAGACCGGCCTGCCGCCGCTCGACGAGCTGCTCGGTGGCCTGCTCGCCGGCGACAACGTGGTCTGGGTGACCGACCGTGACGAGCGCTACGACGTCGTCGAGCGGGCGTTCCTCACCTCGAGCTTGCGGCGTGGGCCGACGTTGCAGGTCGCCTGCACCCGCGCCGAGCTCGATCGACCCCACCCGGCCGGCGTGCAGGTGCTCGACGCCACTGCCGGAAGCAACTTCGAGCAGTACAGCCCGCTGTGCGACGAGATCGAACGCCGTATGGCGGTCACCCCCCGGCTGAACATCCTGTTCGACGGGCTCGACGAACTCGACCGGCGCTGGGGCCACACCGAGACGGCGCGCTTTTTCACCCGGATGTGCCCCTCGATGCTCCAGACCGGGGCGATCACCTACTGGCGTGCCACCCGACGTCTCGGCCCGGGATTCCTCGAGCGGGTCCGCCAGGTGACCCAGTGCCTGCTCGAGGTCCGTGGCGAGCTGCTGCAGGTGCACAAGGCCGAGAGCCGCCCGGCCGACGTCCAGGGCTCGGTCCATCAGTTCCGGCTGGCCGGCAACACGGTCCACCTCGCAACGAGCGCAACGGGAGGGCGGCTCGCTCGCGGCCTCGTGGCGGTGCGCCGCGACCTGGGCATCACCCAGGCCCAGTTCGCCGAGGCTGCCGGCGTGACGGCGAGCGCGATGTCACAGGCCGAGAACGGCACCCGGGGGCTGTCGCTCGACACCCTGCTCACCTTGCGTGACCGACTCGGCGTGAGCCTCGACCGGCTCGTCGACGCTCGCCCACGGCCCGGGTACCAACTCGCCCGCCACGACCGCAGCCGTGCGGCCAGCGGCGGCACCCTCGTCGCTCTGGCCGACGACACCGGTGCCGGCCTTCGGGCCTTCCTCGTGATGCTCGGAGCCGGTGAGGACGACCGAGCGCCGTTGGACCATCGGGGCGTCGAACTGGTCGCGGTCGTGCGCGGGCTCGTGCAGATCGACGTCGGCGACGACACGCCCGTGCTGCGCGCCGGCGACTCGTTGCTGGCCACCACGGCGCCGATCGCCGGGTGGCGCAACCTGCGGCCCGAGCCGGCCGTGTTCTACTGGGTGCTTCGGGACTGAGCGAACCGGATCGTGCGCTCGACGAGCGTGCGCCCGTCCCACGTGCGGCCGGCGAGACGAACCTGTACCGATCCCCCGTCGTCGACGACGTCGACGAGCCCGAACTGCCCACCGCCGGGGAAGGCACCGTCGGAGTAGGGACCGCCCTTGACGTTGCCCGGACGGTCCAGGGCCGCCGCCTGAAGAAGGGGGAACCCGCCCACCTGGGCGCTCGAGTAATCGGTGTTGGTGCCGTCGTCGATGGCGACCATGTGTGCGTCCCCGCTCACCATGACGAGGTTGCGCACGCCCGCGTCGGCGAGCGCGTCGGCGACGCGGCGCCGCTCGTCGGCGAAGCCCGCCCAGGTGTCGGCGCCCGGGGTGGCGACACCGACCCATGGGGTCGGGTTCACCCAGATCACGACCGCGTGGGTGCGCG
>JBEIFW010000317.1:0-1725 GCA_040382215.1 Acidimicrobiales bacterium | reverse complement strand
GGGCGGCCGCGTAGTCGGCGGCGCCGGCATCGAGCGGGAGCGGGCGGGACGCCACGACCGACAGCCCGGCTGCCGCAGCGGCGGCCCGCACCAGCGACACCGGCCCGCTCGCGTTGGCGATCACCGCGACGTGCCCACCCGCGGGCAGGGGCTGGGTCGCGAACAGCCGGCCGAGGTCGACCAGTTCCGCCACGGTGTCCACCCGGCTCACCCCGGCCTGCGCATACAGGGCGTCGGTGACGAGCCGGTCGGCGTCGCCGGTCCGCACGGCGACGATCGGCTTCACCGCCGACACCCGGCGAGCGACCCGGGCGAACTTGGCCGGGTTGCCGAACGATTCGGTATACAGCAGACACACGGCCGTCGCCGGGTCGTCGGCCCAGAAGTTGAGCAGGTCGTTGGCGCTCACGTCGGACTTGTCGCCGAGGGACACGAAGCTCGACACCCCGAGCCCGACGCGGTGCAGCTCCTCGAGCAGGGCAGTGCCCAGCGGCCCGGACTGCAACGAGATCCCGACGCCGCCCGCCCGCACCGGGGCCGGGCTGAACGTGGCCCGCACGGTCGACGGGCCGTCGGTGGCGACCAGCCCGAGGCTCGCCGGGCCGACTAGGCGCATTCCGTGGCCCCGGGCGAACGCGGCGAGCGCGTCGGGGTCGGCGACCGCGGTCACGACCACCACGCCGCGCACGCCCTTGGCCGCACAGTCGGCGAGCACGCCGGGGACCTCGTCTGCGGGTACGGCGACCACGGCCAGATGGACGTCGTCGGGTACGTCGGTCACCGACGCGTACGCCGGGACGCTCGCCACGTGGGCTGCGACCGGGTTCACCGGATAGACCGGGCCGTCGAACCCGCCGGTGAGCAAGTTGCGCAGCAACGCCCGACCGATCGAGCCGGGCCGGTCGCTCGCCCCGATGACCGCGATCGATCGGGGTCGCAGGAACCGGGCCACGCTGCGGGCATCCGCGCGCTGCTCCCGCCGCTCGAGCGCCTCCCGGAAGGCGTCGGTCGGGATGATGTCGAACGACAGCTCCACCACACCGCCCTCGAACCGGGAGCGCACCTCGAAACCGGCCCGCGTGAACGTCGAGAGCATGGCCCGGTTGTCCGGCAACGTCTCGGCGGTGAACCGGGTGATCCCGACGTCGCGGGCGAGCACGACGAGCTGTTCGAGCAGCAACGAGCCGAGCCCTCGACCCTGGTGCGCGTCGTCCACCACGAAAGCCACCTCGGCCTCGTCGGTACCGGTCCAGCGGTCGAACCGGCCGACGGCGACGATCTCCTCGCCGAGCTCGGCGACGAGGGCCGCCCGCTCGACGCCGTCGACGGTGACGAACCGCTCGACCTCGCGGTCGGTCAGCCGGGGTTTGGCCGCGAAGAACCGGTAGTAGATCGTCTCGGGCGACAGGCGCAGGTGGAATCGCACGAGCGCGCCGGCATCGTCCGGGCGGATCGGGCGGATCCGTACGACCCCGCCGTCGCTCAGGGTGACGTCGGCCGGCCAGGGGGACCGTTCCGGGGACACACCCCTTTCCTACTCGCCCCCGGGGTCGGCCCGGGTCGCGTTCTCCAAAGAACGTTCAAGACGCCCGCGACGGGTGGAACGCCAACGCACGGCGTCCGATCGGGTGCCCGTCATGCTCCTGCGCCCCTTCGCCGACGATGGCCGCTTCGCGGCAGCCCGTCACGAGGTGCGCGCGCCGCTGGCCGGCATCGTCGGCCTGG
>JBEIFW010000316.1:0-1730 GCA_040382215.1 Acidimicrobiales bacterium | reverse complement strand
TCTCGAGGCCCGGGCGCGCGCCGCCCGCTATGCCGTGCTGCCGGCCGGGGTGCTGACCGGGCACACCGCCGACGATCAGGCGGAGACCGTCGTCGCGAACCTGCTGCGAGGCGGCGGCCTCGACGGTTTGGCCGGGATGCGGCGCGACTCGGCCCGGGTGCGCCGACCCTTGCTCGCCCTTCGCCGGAGCGAGACCGAGGCGGTCTGCGCCGCCCTCGGCCTGCAACCCGTTCGGGACCCGTCCAATCTCGATCCGGCGTTCACCCGCAACCGAATCCGTCACGACGTGTTGCCGCTGCTCGATGCCGTCGCGGGCCGGGACGTCGCTGCGGTCCTCGCTCGCCAGGCGCCGTTGCTGGCCGACGAGGCGGCGTTCCTCGACGACCTTGCGTCGCGGGTCGATCCCACCGACGCGCGGGCGCTTGTCGCGCAGCCGGTGGTGTTGGCGCGCCGAGCCGTCCGGCGCTGGCTTACGGCCGAACACCCGCCGTCTTCGACCGAGGTCGAACGGGTGCTGGCCGTCGCCCGGGGGGACGCGGTCGCGTGCGAGATCGGCGGCGGCCGTCGGGTGGCGCGGCGGGGGGGCCGGCTGCGGGTCGAGCCGGTACGGTCGCTGGAGTGAGCACCGCAGCATCCCGGTCCGAGGTCGGCGACATCCTGGTCAGCGAGGCCGAACTCGCCGCTGCGGTCGGCCGGATCGGAGCCGAGATCGGCAACGACTACGCCGGGCTCGATCCGCTGCTCGTCGGGGTGCTGCGCGGCGCGTACGTGTTCATGGCCGACCTCACCCGGGCCATTCCGCTCTCGGTGGAGGTCGACTTCCTGGCGTGTTCGTCCTACGGGGCCTCCACGACCTCCTCGGGCGTGGTCCGCATCGTCAAGGACCTCGACACCGACATTGCCGGCCGGCACGTGATCCTCGTGGAGGACATCGTCGACTCGGGTCTGACGCTCGCCCACCTGCGGACCGTGCTCGCAACCCGGGGCCCGGCCTCGGTCGAGGTCGCTGCGCTGCTCGTGCGCGAGAGCGTGCCGCAGGTGGACCTGGCCTCGCTGCGCTACGTCGGCGTGCGCATCCCGGGAGACTGGGTCGTCGGCTACGGCCTCGATGCCGGCCAGCGCTGGCGCAACCTGCCGGCCGTCCACCGCTGGCTCGGGTAGGTCCGCCAAGTCCGCCGCGGCGCCGCGCCGATACCCTTCCGATGTCGTGCGACGCCTCCTTCGACCTCCCTGGGTGTTCGTCGCCCTCGCCCTCGTGGTGCTCGGGCTCGCACTATGGGCCGCGTCGGGCGAGGTCGACCGCCGCGAGCTGACGCTCGGTGAGCTCGAGTCGCGCGCGACCGCCCGCTCTGTGGCCACCGCAACGGTTCGGGACCGGGATCAGGTGGTCGAGGGCACGCTGACCGACGGCACCGAATTCCGGGCGGGCTTTCCGGCGGATTACGCCGGTGAGCTCACCTCGCGACTGCTCGCCGCCGGCGTCGAGCTGCGCACCGACGCGCAGCGCCCCACCCTGTGGGGGAACCTGCTGTACGCCCTGCTTCCGACGGTGATCATCGTCGGGGTGCTGCTGTTCGTGCTGTCCCGCACCCCCGGCGGCCGGGGTGCCATGCAGCTCGGCAAGGCGAAGGCCAAGCGGTTCAAGCCCGAAGGCCCGGCGGTCACCTTCGCCGATGTGGCCGGCATCGACGACGCCGTCGAGGAACTCGCCGAGCTGAAGGACTTCCTCG
>JBEIFW010000315.1:0-1743 GCA_040382215.1 Acidimicrobiales bacterium | reverse complement strand
TGCCGGCGACCCGAACGACCCGGCCGTGATCCGCCGCTCGCCGGACCGCAGCGGCGAGCTCCTCTTCCGAGGCCGGCCGGCTGATCGACGCCGGGACGGCACGCTGGTTACGGGCCCAGGTCCTC
Source organism: Acidimicrobiales bacterium (assembly GCA_040382215.1). GTDB lineage: Bacteria > Actinomycetota > Acidimicrobiia > Acidimicrobiales > Ilumatobacteraceae > JBEIFW01. Next base: position 1,618 of record JBEIFW010000315.1, on the reverse strand, counting down.
CACACGGCCGGCGCGTCCACCCGCGAATCGTAGGGTGGACCGGTGCGCCGTTTCGTCCTGTTCGACCTCGACGGCACACTGTCGGACCCGTTGCCGGGGATCCTGTCGTCCTATGCCGCCGCATTCGCCGAACTCGGTCTGGGCGAGCCTCCGCTGGTGCCACCCGCCGAACTGGTCGGTCCACCCCTCGCCGACGTGCTGCCCACGCTGGGCGTTCCCAGCCACCGGGTCGCCGAGGCCGTCGCCGCGTACCGGCGCCACTACAAAGCGACGGGGTTCGCCGAGAACACCCTCTATCCGGGGGTCGCCGCCGCACTCGACGCCTTGGCCGACCGTGGCATCGCCCTCGGCGTCGCGACCTCGAAGAACGAAGGCGCTGCCCGGCTGGTGCTCGAGCACCACGGGCTGTCGGGACGCTTCGCGGCGGTCGCAGGCGCCTCCGACGACGACACGATCCGCCACAAGCACCAGGTGGTGCACCTGGCGCTCGAACGGCTGGCACGCACCCCGGGCGGTCCCGCACTGCTCGTCGGCGACCGCCGCCACGACGGCGAGGGCGCCGCCCGGGTCGGGATCGCCTGCGTGGGCGTCACCTGGGGATACGGCACGTCCGAGGAACTGCACCAGGCCGGCTGCGCGGCACTGGTCGATCACCCCGGGCAGTTGCCCGGCGTGATCGACCAGTTGCTAGGAACCGAGCGGTAGCTCAGCGGCCCTGGAGGGCCTCGATGAGCTTGGGAAGGACCTTGTGGACGTCTCCGACGATCCCGAGGTCTGCGATGCCGAAGATCGGCGCCTCTTTGTCCTTGTTGATGGCGATGATGTGCTTCGAGCCCTTCATTCCCACCATGTGCTGGGTGGCGCCCGAGATGCCGGCGGCGATGTAGACGTTCGGCTTCACGACCTTGCCGGTCTGACCGACCTGGTAGCTGTAGGGAACCCAGCCCGCGTCAACGATGGCCCGCGAGGCACCCGGAGCCGCCTTGAGCAGCTTGGCAAGGGATTCGATCATCTCGTACTTACCGGCCTCGCCGAGGCCCCGGCCGCCCGACACGACGATGTCGGCCTCGTCGAGCTTGGGACCGGTCGACTCCTCGACGTGGACCGCCGTGACCGAGGCCCCGCCGGTGGCGCCCAGATCGGGCACCGCGGCGGCCACGACGGTGGCAGCGCCACCGCCGGCCGACTCTGCGGCGAACGACTTGGGCCGGAACAGCGCCAGGTGGGGCGCCGCGCCCGAGAAGCTGGAGGTGACCAGCGTGTTGCCACCGAAGATGGCGGTGGTGACGGTGACCGCGTCACCCTCGACGGCGAGGTCGAAGTTGTTGGTCAGCACGGTCCGGTCGAGCTTCACCGAGAGCCGGGCGGCCACGTCGCGGCCGGTGTAGCTCTGCGGGAACAGGATCAGGTCCGGCGTCGTGCCGCCAGCGATCACCGCGGCCATGGCGGACGACACGGCAACGCCGGGGAGCTTGCCCCCGAGATCGCCGGTTGCGTACACGGTGGTCGCCCCGTACTCGCCGAGCGCGCCGGCGACGGCCTCGCCGTCACCGCCGATCCATGCGGCCACGGACGCAGCTCCGAGCGAGCGGGCCTTCGTGAGCAGTTCGAGGGTGCC
>JBEIFW010000314.1:0-1754 GCA_040382215.1 Acidimicrobiales bacterium | reverse complement strand
GTCGATGATCGGGGTGCGGAAGTACGCGAGCTGGGCGGGATCCCAGCGGGGTTGCGCCAGCGTCTTGTAGCCGGGCCCGGCAAGTTCGGCCTGGGCGGAGAAGTCGGTGACGATCACCGGCGTCCCGCAGGCTTGCGCCTCGATCGTCGGGATCCCGAACCCTTCGCCCATGCTCGGGAACAACAAGACGTCGAACGCCGAGTAGAGGGTGGCGAGCTCGGCCTGGCCGATCATCCCCGAGCGGTACCGGTAGTCGTCGACGAACAGCAGATTCTCGGGGCTGATCCCGACGCCGGTGGCGAGGGCCCGTAGGTCCATGCCGCCGAGGGCGCCGCGCTGTTCGGCATGCACGTACAGCAGGGCGGTCGGGTCGGTGTCGAGCAGCCGGCGGAACGCGAGGAACGCTTCGGGGTATGCCTTGCGGCACGGCTCCAACGAGTTGTTCGTCGAGCACATCCCGACGAGGAACCGGTCGTCGAGACCGAGGCGGGCCTTCGCATCGGCGACCGGCTGGAAGACCTCGGTGTCGATCCCGTGGGGGACGTACAGCGGGTCGTGACCGTCGCCTTGCAGCTGACGGCGACCGAACTCGCTCATGGCGATCGGCACCGAGCCGGACTGCTGGAAGAACCGGGCGACGAGCCGAGGCATCGGCGCATGGTCGATCGGCACCCACGACGCCAACGTGAACTCCGACAGGGCCGGATGATCCAACGTCCACACGTCGTAGAGGGTCAACAGCAAGCCGGGCTCACCGTCGAACCAGTGCAACGCATGGGCGCAGATCACGTCGTTGGAGTAACCCGACCCGGACGGGTAGACCCGCACCCCGTCCCAGTCGCGCACCCCACCCTGCAGCCCGTAGTTGGCGATGACCGCCACGTCGTGGCCGTCGGCCACCAGGCGAGGCACGACCTGGGCGGTCTGCTGCCCGTACCCGGTCGGCGCCCACGGCGCATTCGAGAACCAGGCGATCTTCACCGGGTCTCCGCCGGGGCAGACACCCGAGTCTCCTTCGCCGGACGGCCCACCTTCTTGCGGGTCACGACGACCCACGACGAGCCGGCCGGGACGACGGAGATGATCTCCTCCCGGGCCTCGAGTCGCTTCACCGCGTCGGCGAGCTGCTCGGGCGCAGGAGAGTGTTCGCTGATCGAGACGATGTGAGCAGGCACGGTGCTCCTTGGGCGTGGTGTGGGCGGCGGCCCGTGCCAGCCGCCACCCACCACCACATCAGTTCGGCACGGAGAAGGTGTGCGGGGGACCGGGGATCGCCCGGCCCCCACACGCGCACGAAGGTGGATCAGGTGGTCGGGGCCTTGAGGAACTTCACGTGGCCGTCCACACCGCCGACGTAGTCGGAGTCGCTGCGCAGGACGGTCCGGAAGGTCACCAGGTCCGAGCTGAACGCGAACTCGTCGCTGCGCTCGAACCGGACGTTGGCCACGTCCCGGATGTAGAAGTTCGAGAAGTTCCCGAACGCCATGTGGGTCCCACCCGCCGTCGCGAACGTCGTGACGTTGGGGTCGAGCACCATCGGGTAGCCGAGCAGCCGGTCAGGCTCGCCTGCGGTCAGCGTCGGCTCCCACAGCGGCCGGCCCGTCGTGTCGGTGATCCGACGGATCTTCGCCGCGTTGGTGTCGAGCGTGAACCAGTAGGCACCGAGCGACCGGGCCTGCGGGTTGACCGAGTAGACCAGGTCCACGAGGTTGCCGTAGGACGGCACCCCGGTGGCGGCGGTCTGGGCGGTCGCC
>JBEIFW010000313.1:0-1781 GCA_040382215.1 Acidimicrobiales bacterium | reverse complement strand
TGGCGGTTGCACGGGTAACCCGGGTCGGCGAGGAGCAGGCCTTCGGCGGTCCCGACGAGCGCGGCGAGCGCGAGGAAGAGCGCGCCCGATGCACCCACGGTCACGCAGATCCGCTCGGCCGAGACCTCGACGCCGTGACGCTCGGCGTACATCGCCGACAACGCGGCGCGCAGCGAATGCGTTCCGAGCGCAGGGGTGTAGTGGACGCCCGGGTGCTCGAGCAGCCGCCGGGCGGCAGCCAGGCCGACCTCGGGCGTGCCCTCGCCCGGCTCGCCGACGCACATGGGGATCACCCGCTGACCTGTCGCACGCTCGTGGGCCCACGCCCGTTCCATGATTTCGACGACCCGGAACGGGGCGATCCCGGTGGTCCGGGCAGCGAGGCGCATCGGCACGGACGTGCACGCTACGTGCCACTGCAGTGCTGCGGCGCGAGGCAGGCCGGTAGCCTGCACCGATGGCTCGCGGTCGAACCGCCAAGGTGCTCGTGCGCCGCGGTGGAGGCGCGTGCCGGCCGCAGGTGGCGCCCGACGAGCTCATCGTGGAGGAACCGTTGCGGGTGCAGCTCGACGGGCACCTGGTCGGTACGACGATGCGTACGCCGGGCCACGATTTCGAGCTCGCCGCCGGATTGTGCTTCAGCGACGGGTTGCTCGCCGGTGCGCCGGTGCGCACCGTGCGCTACTGCGCCACCGGGTCCGCGAGCGATACGGCGTGGAACGTGGTCACCGTGGATACCGGCAGGCGGGCCCCGGTCCCCGAGGCCCGCCTCGGGGCGATGTCGTCGTCGTGCGGGCTGTGCGGCAGTACCGTGCTCGACGGTCTCGTCGACCGGCTCGATCCGCTGCCCGCCGGCGCCCCGTGGGACGCCGACGCCCTGGCCGGGATCCCCGAACGGCTCGCCGGGGCCGGCACGCTGTTCCGCTCCACCGGGGCGGTCCATGCAGCCGCAGCGTTCGACCGGACGCTCGACCCGGTCGTCGTGCGTGAGGACATCGGCCGGCACAACGCCGTCGACAAGGTGGTCGGCCGGCTGCTGCTCGACGGTCGCCTTCCGGCCCGAGATCTCGGGCTGTACGTGTCGGGACGGGCCAGCTTCGAGATCGTGCAGAAGGCGTGGGCGGCCGGGTTCGGCGCCCTGGTCGCGGTGTCAGCGCCCTCGGCGCTGGCCGTCGAGGCGGCCCGTCGGGCCGGGATCACGCTGGTCGGGTTCGTGCGAGGAGCGAGATGGAACCAGTACGCGCCCGTGTGACCGGTGCCGTCGGATTCGGCATCCGATCGGTGAGTGGCTACGTATGAGCGTCGTGACCTGGCGACGTGTGGCGCTCGTGGCGGCAGCGATCGGGGCGCTCGGCGCATGCGCGTCCGACGTCACCTACGTGTCCGCGGACAAAGACGGCGCGTTCTTCCGACTGCCCGATCGCTACACGGTGTTCGAGGTGGCGTCCGGGCAGAAGCCGACCGACCGACCGGTCGCCGACACCGGCAATGTCCCCCCCTCGTTCCAGCGGGTGTTCGACCGCTCGAAGAGCCCCTCGGCCGACAACCTGCAACAGGCCAAGCCGGTCGACCCGGTCGGGCGGATGTCGGTGTTCTACGTGTCGGCCTCCTCGATCGACGAGCTGTCCCCGCAGGCGGTGCGCAGTGCGACGGCCGGTCTGGGCGACGACCCGCTCGCACTGGCCCAGTCGCAGCCGGCGAAGGTGGAGATCGTCCGCTTCGACCGGCTCAACCAGGGGGCGCTCTCGGGCAGCCGGGTCGTGTTCAACAGTCAGCTCGAC
>JBEIFW010000312.1:0-1805 GCA_040382215.1 Acidimicrobiales bacterium | reverse complement strand
CCGAGCATCACCCGCGACGCCACCTTGGCCAGCGGGACGCCGGTGGCCTTGGCGACGAACGGCACGGTGCGGCTGGCCCGGGGGTTGGCCTCGATCACGTACACCTGGTTCTGGCGCACGGCGAACTGCACGTTGAGCAGACCGCGCACGTCGAGCGCGTGGGCGATGGCCGTCGTGTAGGCCTCGATCACCTCGACGACCCACGGCAGCAACGTCGGCGGCGGGATTGCGCACGCCGAGTCCCCCGAGTGCACCCCGGCCTCCTCGACGTGCTCCATCACGCCACCGATCAGCACCTCACCGCTTGCGTCCCGGATGGCGTCGACGTCGACCTCGGCCGCGTCCTCGAGGAACCGGTCGATGAGCACCGGACGCTCGGCCGACAGCCCGCCCTCTTTGCCCAACGATCCGAACCCGGCCAGCTCGGCCATCGCGGCCCGCAAGGTGGCGTCGTCCTCGACGATCCGCATGGCCCGGCCACCGAGGACGTAGCTCGGCCGCACGAGCACCGGGTACCCGATGCGACGGGTGATGGCGAGCGCCTCGTCGACGTCGGTGGCGGTGCCACCGGGCGGTTGGGGGATGTGCAGCTCGGCGCACAGCGCGTTCCAGCGCTCCCGGTCCTCGGCCCGGTCGATCGACTCCGGGCTGGTGCCCGACACGAGGGCGCGAGGCAATTGACCCGACAGCTTGAGCGGCGTCTGACCGCCGAGGCTCACCACGATCCCGGCGATCGTGCCCGACGCCGCCTCGGCGTCGATCACGTTGAGAACGTCTTCCCGGGTGAGCGGCTCGAAGTAGAGCCGGTTCGAGGTGTCGTAGTCGGTGGACACGGTCTCGGGGTTGCAGTTGACCATGATCGTCTCGAAGCCGGCGTCGCGCAGGGCGAAGCTGGCATGGACGCAGCAGTAGTCGAACTCGATCCCCTGACCGATGCGGTTCGGACCCGATCCGAGGATGATCACCTTCGGGCGATCCGAGGGCCGCACCTCGCTCTCGTCCTCGTAGGTGGAGTAGTGGTAGGGCGTCTCGGCCGCGAACTCCGCAGCGCAGGTGTCGACGGTCTTGTAGGTCGGCACGACCCCGTGGGCCGTGCGGGCGGCCCGCACCTCGTCCTCGGCGACGCCCCACAGATGGGCGAGCTGTGCGTCGGCGAACCCGAGGCGCTTGATGCGCCGCCACGTCCGGCGGTCGAGCGCGCCGGGACCGCCGGCGGCGACGACCTCGGCCCGAGCCTCGGAGATCATCGCCATCTGGTCGAGGAACCACGGATCGATCCGGCACGCCTCGTGCACCCGTTCGAGCGGGATGTTGCGCCGCAATGCCGCTTCCACCTGGAACAGCCGCTCCGGGGTGGCGACCGCACACCGGGCGAGCAGCTCGTCGTCGTCGAGCGCGTCGTACTGGGCCTCGGCCGGGTCGGCGTTGAGGCCGAGCCGACCCTGCTCGAGCGAGCGCAACGCCTTCTGCAGGCTCTCGGTGAACGTCCGCCCGATCGCCATCGTCTCGCCGACGGACTGCATCTGGGTGCCCAGCACCCCGGCCGTGCCCGGGAGCTTCTCGAACGCCCACCGCGGCACCTTGGTCACCACGTAGTCGATGGTCGGCTCGAAGCTGGCCGGCGTCGCCCGGGTGATGTCGTTGGGGATCTCGTCGAGGGTGTAGCCGACGGCGAGCCGGGCCGCGATCTTGGCGATCGGAAACCCCGTCGCCTTGGACGCCAACGCCGAAGAGCGCGAGACGCGGGGGTTCATCTCGATGACCACCTGCTCGCCGGTGAGCGGGTTCACGGCGAACTGCACGTT
>JBEIFW010000311.1:0-1819 GCA_040382215.1 Acidimicrobiales bacterium | reverse complement strand
GTTTGTCTTCTCGGGGGGGGTGGGTTTTGGGGCGGGGGGGGGGGGGCGGGCCGGCCCGCCCCCACCACGGTCGAGCGTCAGCGGTACACCCACACCGCGCTGCGCAGCGGGAGCAGGTTGGTGGCCCACACGAAGTCCATGAACGGGTTCGAGACCCGTACGCACCCGTGTGAGGCCGGGTAGGCGGGCACGTCGTTGGAGCCGTGCACCGCGATGCCGCCGTCGAAGTACTTCGGCCGGTACAACTCGCCGAGCTGCCCGTACTCCCAGCCGTCGGCATACTCGCGGTAGACCCGGAAGCGGCCCTCGCGCGTGATCGAGTCACCGCTGGTGACGCCGCCGTTGACGCGGTCCACCTCCACGTACGGGATCTCGCTCCCGGTCGAGACGTTGATCGTGTAGAGCATCTGCCCGTTGCGGATCACGAACAGCACCTGCCTGGTCTTGTCGACCTCCACGAGGTCGCCGGACGTCGACCGGGGCGTCGGCCGTGTGGCCGTGCGCAAGGCCTCCCAGGTGTCCACGTCGACCTCGGTGGTCCGGGGCAGTCCGGTCCATTTCTGGAACGCCATCACCGCCTGACTGGTGTTGTACCCGAATTCCCCGTCTGCGCCGTCGAGCCAGAACCCGAGGGCCTCGAGTCGGGTCTGTACGGCCGCGACAGCCGGTCCGGTGTCGCCGACTCCGAGCGCATGACCGTGGTCGATCGTCAGCGGCAGCGGCGGCATGCCCGAGCCGTCGGGTGGGTTCACGAGTGCCGCCCCCGACGCCTGGGGCGTACCCGTGTACCACCCGACGAGGTCGAACAGCAGATGGGCGCCGCCGGAGGTGATCAGGGCGATGCCCCGCTCGCCGGCCGGCACGACGGTGTGATTTGCGACGACCTGGCTCTTGACGAGGTTGAGGTTGGAGGCCAGCGGTCGTGGTTGGCCGGCCGGCCAGGCCGTGACGAAGCCGGGGCGGGTGCCGTGCACTGCCGTGGTGGTGCCCACCACGGCGGCGACGGGGCCTCCGGTCACGGCATTCGTCGCCACCTCGACCCCCCAACCCGGGAGGAGTTTCACGGCGGGCCCGAGCGGGTTCGACGGCTCACGGGTGTCGAGCAGGCGGGTCGGCGTGGTCGGCACGAAGAGCCCGTCGGCTGCGTCCGGCGCGCCCGGTCCGGTGAAGTAGCCGAAGATGTCGACGACGAGATGGCCACCCGACTGGCTGAACACGTCGATGCCGCCCGGGCCGAGGGGGACGATCGCTTGGTTCGGTACGGTCTGACCGACGGCGCTGACGTTCACGTTCGACGTGCCGGGACGGGTTGCGCCCGCCGCCCACGCCGTCCAGAAACCGGGCTGGGCGGACTCGCCGGTGATGGTGAGGTTGACGACGACCGCAGTGGCATCGGCCGGCAAACCGGGGAAGGCGACGCGTCGTTGTTCCACGCGACCGAACGGACCGGCGCCCTCCCGGGTGTCGAGGACCCGGCTCGGTCCGAGCGCGACGAACCGACCGGTCGTGGCCGACGCCGCCGGCCGGTAGGCGCCGAGGACGTCGACGACGAGGTCGGCCGGTGCGCTCGTGGCGAGCACGATCGCCCCGCCGGCGCCCACCGGGACTGTCGCGAGACTGGCGATCGTCTGTCCGGGGCGTTCGGGATTCAGGTTCGATGCCAGCGGGCGAGGCAACCCATTGGGGTAGGCGACCACGAATCCGGGCCCACCGGTCTCGGTCGCCGTCACGTTCACGACGACAGCCGTTGCGTCGGGCGGGACGTTCGCGCGGCCAGCGACGGGGACCACCAGTGACCCGCCGGCCCCGGGCCGGGTGC
>JBEIFW010000310.1:0-1851 GCA_040382215.1 Acidimicrobiales bacterium | reverse complement strand
GCCGGGGAAGGCGACCCCGTCGGGCCCGAGGGTCGGGGCGGGGTCGGCGAGGTGGGTGGCGATGTGGCCGTGCACGCCCGTGAACCAGCTCGACCACCAGCGGGCGAGGTCGGTGAGGCTCGAGACCAGGCCGCCGCCGCCGAACAGGTCGAGGGTGGGGTTCCAGTCGAAGGTGTCGTTCCCCACGTACCACTGGTGCGCACGCTGCAGCCCGGGTGGGGTGGGCTCGGCCCGTTCCCAGTGCAGCGACGGCATCGTCGTTGCGTCGAGCCCGGCGTGGGCGCGCACCGCCGCCGCCAACGGCGCGCCGGTGACGTGCTCGATCAGTTGGCCGAGCAGCACGTAGCCCGAGTCGCTGTAGGCGCATGCGATGCCGGGTGCGAACCGGGCCGGTTCTGCCACGGCGATGGACAGCTGCGCCAGCGGGGTCCATTCGGCGCCCACCGAGTCGAGGAACTCGGGGAACGTCGTGTGGTCGACCAGGCCGCTGCGGTGCTGCAACAGGTGGCGCACCGTGACGGTTCGGGCGTGTTCGTAGCGCTCGAACAGCTCGGCGACCGGGCCGGCGAGCAGGCCGAGCACCGGTGCGTCGAGCGAAATCGTGCCGCTGGCGGCGAGGTCGACCACGGTGGCGGCCACGAACGGCTTGGTGCACGACGCGATCCGGTAGGCGTGGGCGCCGGTGAGCGGCGTCGACGTCGACGGGTCGGCGGTGCCGCGCACGACGGTCACCGGCTCGGCGCCGGCGCCGAGGAGCGCCACCGCGGCGGAGTACAGGGTGGGGTGGTCGCGCAGGAGGCGTTCGACGACCGCGGTGAGCCGGTGGGCGGCGGCGGCGAGGTCGACGGCGGGCACCGCATCATCCAAGCAGGCCGCCGGTAGTGTCCGTCCCCGAACCAGGGGGACACCGATGACCGACATCCACGGCACCTGCGCGCCACGCTTCGACGCGGTGCGGCAGGCCTTCGCCTCGAACTTCGCGCAGGGCCTCGACGTCGGTGCCTCCGTGGCCGTGGTCCACGACGGCGAGCTGGTGGTCGACCTGTGGGGCGGCTCGGCCGACGCCGAGGGCACCCGGCCGTGGGAGCGCGACACGATCACCAACGTGTGGTCGACCACGAAGACCATGACGTTCCTGGCCTGCCTCGTGCTCGCCGACCGGGGCGAGATCGACCTCCACGCCCCCGTGGCGCGCTACTGGCCCGAGTTCGCGGCCAACGGCAAGGACGAGGTCACCGTCGCACACTGCCTGTCGCATTCGGCCGGGCTCCCCGGTTGGCAGGAGCCGATCACCGCCACCGACTTCGAGGACTGGGACAAGCTCACGGGCCTGCTCGCCGCGCAGGCGCCGTGGTGGGCGCCGGGGACGGTGAGCGGTTACCACGCCATCTCGCAGGGCTACCTGCTGGGCGAGGTGGTCCGCCGGGTCACCGGGCGCTCGTTCGGGACGTTCCTGGCCGAGGAGTTCGCCGGGCCGCTCGGTGCCGATTTCCATTGCGGCACAGGGCCGGAGCACGACCACCGGGTCGCGCTCGTGATCCCCAACGCGCCGATGGACCTGAGCGTGGCGCCCACCGAGTCGATCGCCTACCGCACGTTCTCCAACCCGCCGATGACGGCCACCTACGCCCACACCGTCGGCTGGCGCCGGGCCGAGGTGCCCGCCGCCAACGGGCACGGCAATGCCCGCTCGGTGGCGTTGCTGCAGGCCGTGGTGTCCCACGGCGGCGAGCTGCAGGGCCGGCGGTTCCTGTCGGAACCCGGCTGCCGGCGGGCGCTCGAATGCCAGGTGGAAGGCACCGACCTCGTGCTCGGGATGCCGGTGCGCTTCGGGATGGGGTACGGCCTGGC
>JBEIFW010000309.1:0-1929 GCA_040382215.1 Acidimicrobiales bacterium | reverse complement strand
GTGTCGTCGTCGGTCCGTGTCGTCATCCTCGTCCCCTGTTCGCCCCGGGAGGCTAGCGACGGCGCGTGACCCTGATCGGCGACCCTCACCCATACGCGCCGGCGATACGGGCCGAACCCGCCGTCGCCCCGGCAGCCCGGACCTCGGCCACCGCCGCAGTCACATCGGCGAGGAACGTGGCGACGAAGTCGTCCTCGAGTCGGTCCACGAGCAACTGCAGCATCGGCTCGGGGCGGACCAGTCGCATCACGAGCCACCCGCGCGCCGCCATCGCGTCGCCCAGTGCATCGCTGTCGACGCCGGCGTCGCCGCCGTAGATCACCATCGCAAGGTCGGTCGAGCGGGTCCGGATCCCGTCGATGGCGTCGAGGCCGGCCACGATGCGGTCGCGGACGGTCATCGTGCGCGAGGCGAGTTCGGTGAAGCCGTCGCGTCCGAGGAAGCGCAGCACCGCCCAGGCCGCAGCGACCGACGCCCCGGGCCGGGACCCGGCCACGGAACCGGTCGCGTACATCCCGCAGTCCCACGGAACCGGCGGCGGCGGCGCCCACCGGGCGAGCTCCGCGTCGGCGAACAGCACCGTCGAGGCCGGCTTGGCCGCGTAGCCCCACTTGTGGAGGTCGGCCGACATCGAGCACACCCCGGGCACGGTGAAGTCGTAGGGCGGCACGGGCCAACCCGCCGCGCGCACGAACGGCGCCAGGTAGCCCCCGACGCAGGCATCGACGTGGCACCACAGGTCCCGTGCCTGCGCAAACGTGGCGACCGCTTCGACGTCGTCGAACCGGTGGTGCGGCCACTGTGGGGCCGAGGCACACAGCGCGATCGTGGCCGGCGTGATCGCTGCGGCCATGGCGTCGACGTCGGCGCGGAGGTCGTCTCGATACGGCACACCGACGAGCCGCATCCCGAGGTAATGGCACGCCTTTGCGTGCGCAGGGTGGATCGTTTCGGAGGCAACGACCTCGTACGGGCCGTCGCCGTGCCGCCCGGACGCCCGGGCCCGCTCTCGGGCTGCGTGCAGCGCCGTGAAGATGCTCTCGCTGCCGCCCAACGTGACGAATCCGGTCGCAGCCGGACCACCCCCGCAGATCTCGGCCCCCATCGTCACCAGCTCGCGCTCGATCCGCGCCAGCGAGGGAAGCGCCTCGCCAAACACCGGGTTGTGGGTGAGGTACCGAGCGAAGGCCGTCCGGATCACTCGCTGCAGATCGGCGTTCACCTCCAACGAGAAGCTCGCCGGACCGGACCGGACCGGGTCGTGATCGCGTGCACCGGCTGCGAGCCCGTCGAGCACGACCTCGAGGGGCAGGCCGTGGTCGGGAAACAGGGTCATCGGAGGAACTCCTTGCTGGTGCGGGTCCGAGCGACCGGCCGGCCGGCGTGCACCACCAGCCAGCGATCGGACTGATGGCGCAGCGCTGTGGCGGCGTCGGGGGCGTCGAACACGACGAGATCGGCCACAGCTGCGGGGACGACTCCCTGCGGGCCGGGCACCCGGGCCGATCGCGCCGGGTTGGTGGTACCGAGGGTCAGGACCGGCACCCCGGCGAGGGACGGTTCCCCCCAGGCGCGGGCCACGGACAGCAACAGGCCGTCGCGCAGCAGGTCGCCCTCACCGAAGGGGTGGAACGCGTCGGCCAGGTGACCGCCGGCGTAGGAGAGCCGCACGCCCCGCGCGACGAGGTCGGCCCAGTCGGCCGTCACCTCGGCCCAGTCCCGTAGGGGCGGATCGGACCAGCCGTGCGCGGCGTAGAGCTCGGCACCGGGTACGACGGTGAGGCTGATGTCGTTGGCCAGGAGCAGCTCTGCCACCGCACGCCGTCCGGGCTCGTCGAGGCCGCCGTGCGCGGTCAGGTGGGCCACCGTCACCCGGCCCTGCCAGCCGTGCTCGGCGGTGAGCCGGGCGATGATCGACAGGTCCCAGTC
>JBEIFW010000308.1:0-1984 GCA_040382215.1 Acidimicrobiales bacterium | reverse complement strand
GGCGACGTTGGCCGGGTCGGGTGCGGTCTCCGGGTCGGGTGTCGCAGTGCGCGCCGCGGGCGGTGCGGTCGCTGGTACCGGGACGGTCGAGGCGGCCGGGGTTCGTGTGGCGGCCGGTGCGGCGACGGTCGTCGGCGACGGAAGTGTGTCGGGGAGCGGTCTGCGGACCGCGCTCGGACAGGCTGTCGTCGCCGGAACCGGGACGATCAGCGCCTCGAGTGATGTCGCCAAGACCGGCCAGGCGGCGATCGCCGGGTCGGGTGCGGTGACAGCGACCGGCAGCCGGCTCATGTCGGGTGGCGCCGAGCTCGCCGGATCCGGGGCCCTGTCGGCTACCGGCGGCGAACCCGGTGCGGCGACGATCGTCGGGGCCGGCACCGTGTCGGCCTCCGGGTCGGCGATCCGTTCGGCTGCGGGCCTCCTGGCCGGGTCGGGTGCGGTCGCTGCCGGCGGGTCGACGATCCGTTCCGGTGCTGGACTGCTCGACGGTTCGGGAACCATCTCGGCCGGTGGTGGCTTGCCGCTGCCGCCCGCCTCGAGCTGGCATCCGAAGCCGAAACCGCTCGGGCCCCTGTACCGGCAACGGACCCGGTTCGTCATCTCGGTCCGGGTCATCGTCGGGCCGGCCACGGTGCAGCTGCCGGTGGCTACGCCAGCGGTGCGCAGCCATTTCGAGGTCGTGGCTCGGGCGGTGTGCTGGGGCACGTTGGTCGAATGCCGGGCGGCGCCGGTGCGGGCCGTGTCGGCGTGTGTGGTGCGAAGCGGTCGACGGGTCGAGACACGAGCGGCCTGCTCGGCAGTGCAACGAGTCTGGCGGCCGAAGGCCGCCCGTTGGATCCATCAGCAACGCCTAGTGGGGGCTGTGGCTGCTGCGATCAGTGAGGTGACCAATGCGCCCGAGTGAGCGCCGTTACTACTCCACCGAGTTCGAGGCCCGGGCGGTCGGCGACGAGTTCCGCATCGCGGGGCATGCCGCCGTCTTCAACCGGCTGTCGCAGGACCTCGGCGGGTTCGTGGAGCGAATCGCTCCGGGTGCGTTCCGTAAGACGATCGGCGAAGCCGACGTGCGGGCCCTGTTCAACCATGACGCCAGCCTCATCCTCGGCCGGTCGAAGGCCGGCACGTTGTACCTCGAGGAAGACGAGCGGGGTTTGGCCTACGAGGTCAAGATCCCCGACACGTCGTACGGCCGGGATCTGATGGTGTCGATCGAGCGGGGTGACATCACTCAGTCGAGCTTCGGGTTCCGGGTGATCGACGACCGGTGGGATCGCACCGATGACGGCTATCCGTTGCGGACGTTGCGGGAAGTGAGCCTCCACAACGGTGATGTCTCGCCGGTGACGTACCCGGCGTACCTCGACACGGAGGTCGCGACCCGGGCGGTGGAGCATCTGGCCGGCAAGCGGGGCGTGGATGCCGGGGTGCTGGTGGAGGCGATCCGGTCGGGTCGTCTCCCCGACGAGCTCGAGGCCGAGGTCGCCGAGGTCTTGGTGCCGGAGCTGGTGGAGGAGCGCACCACGTCGGGGCTGGTGTCGTTGCGCCTGGCGTTGCTGGCGAAGCAGCGGGGCCCGGCGGCGTGAGCCTCGAGGACTCGATGTACGAGGCGGCGCCTCGCCAGCAGCTGATGTACGAGACGTTGGAGGAGATCGCTGATCTGCTCGGCAAGTGGGATCAGGGCATCGGCCCGGACGGTGCGCACTATGTGGCTGAGTCGCCGTTCGCCGGTGACGGGATGGTCTGTGCGAACTGCTGGTTCTACGAGGGTCCGCAGGCATGCGAGATCGTCGACGGTGAGATCTCCCCAGCGGGTGTGTGCAAACTGTGGGTGATCCCCGTCGAGTTGCTGGCCGGCGAGTCGGTCCGTAAGCGGCACCTGGCGCTGCTGAAGCGGCGTGTCCCACCGTGCGCCTAGAAGTTCGGGAGCCTTGGCGGCCGCCCGACGGGGTCCGGGAAGAAGCGCAACGGGCGCTTGCCTGGATCG
>JBEIFW010000307.1:0-2042 GCA_040382215.1 Acidimicrobiales bacterium | reverse complement strand
CGTGCGCTCGGAATGGGTGTTATTTTGGTCACGTCGTTAGCGTTTCGTCACTCTCGGTACGTGCGCCGTTTGCGTCGCTTCTATCGGCTCCATCGCTGCGTGCTCCGTCGTCGCCTCGGCGCTCGACGACGACCCGGCGGCCCGAGCGGCCGTCGCCAGCCTCGGGATCCTTCCGATCGTGTTCGGGGTGCTCGGCGTGCTGAGCGCCACCAACGAGTACGCGGGCGGGCTGATCCGCGCGACGTTCGCTGCCGTCCCGTCACGGGTTCCGGTGGTGCGCGCCAAGGCGCTGGTGCTCGCCCTGATCGCCGTGGCGACCGTGGCCAGCACGGCCCTGGTCGCCTACGGGCTCGGGGCCCTGACCTACGACGGGACGGCGGCGTACGGCTCGCTCGTGGACGCCGACGTGCTGCGGTACGTCGCCGCCACGGCACTCGAGGCCGTGGGCCATGCCCTGCTCGGGCTCGCGCTGGGGCTGCTGCTGCGCAACGGCGCCGGAGCGATCGCCACGTTCATGGGGACGGTCATGGCCGTCCCCATCGTCGTGGCCCTCATCCCCTGGTTGAACGACACCGTCGGGCCGTACCTGATCTCCTCGGCCCAGATGGCCCTCGCCGGCAGCGAGGACGACACGTTGCTGCCGGTGCCGGCCGCCCTGGCGGTGTTCGTCGCCTGGGTTGCCGTTCCGCTCGGGGCCGCTGTGGCGACCGCCCTGCGCCGGGATGCCTGACTTCACCTCGGGCGCTCGCCACAATGGCGCGGTGACCCTCTCCGACGCGAGCCCCGCCTCGCCGGAGACGGGTCCCGCGCCGGCGGCGCGTCCGGATCCCCCCACCCCGCGCCGGGCGCGACTGCGGGCCCGGCTTCGGCGCCGGCCGTTGTTGCCCCCGTGGCTCACCTCGGTGCTGCTCGTGGCCGTGTTCATCGCGCTGCCGAGTCTCCCGTTCACCGAGTTCCGACCCAAGACGGCGCTTGCCTACGCCGTCGCCGTCGCGGCTGGCATGGCGATCATGGTGCGGCGCCGGTGGCCGATCCCGGTGCTCCTCGTCGCAACCGGCCTCGAGATCGCCTTCATCGCCCTCACGGCGACGACCGACACCGCCTCGGCCGGGATCGTGCTCTTCTACTGCGCCGCCCGATGGACCGACCGCCGCCGTGCCCTCACCGCAAGCATCCCGCTCGTGGCCGTGTACGCCGCCGCGGTCTGGTGGCGCCTGCCGATCGACGAGCGCGCCGACTACGTGTTCGGGCTGCTGTTCTGGGGCGTTCTCACGGTCGCCCTGGGGGACTGGCTGCGCAGCCGCCATGAACGGCGGGCGGCCCGGGACGCCGCCGTCGCCACCCGCCTGGCCGAATCGCAGCGGCGGCTCGTCGAGCAGCGGCTGCGGATCGCCCGCGAGTTGCACGACGTGGTCGCCCACCAGATTGCGGTGATCAACGTGCAGTCGGCGGTCGCCGAGCATCTGGTGCGCACCGACCCCGACGGCGCCGCGGCGGCGCTCGCCCATGTACGGACCTCGGCCGGGATCGTGCTGAACGAACTCGGCGGCCTGCTGCAGCTCCTGCGCGCCGACACCGACGACACCGGCCGGGTGCCGAACCCGACGCTGGAGGATCTCGACGCGCTGGTCGCGTCGTTCGGGCCGATCGGTCTGCGCGTCGAGCGCACCGATGTCGGCACCTTCGGCCACGACGTGCCCGAAGGCGTGCAGCTCGCGGTGTACCGCCTGGTGCAGGAGGCGCTCACCAACGCCCACCGCTACGGCGACGGCCGCGCTCATCTGTCGTTCACGACGGCCGACGGAAGGCTCACGGTGACGATCTCCAACGAACTGTCGGCACGGATACCACCGCGGCAAGGGCCCGGGCTCGGGGTCATCGGCATGCGCGAGCGGGTGATGGCCGTCGGCGGCACGCTCGACGTAGGGGTGCAGGAGGACGGCCGCTTCGTCGTGCGGGCCCGGTTCCCGCTCGGGGCCGGCGAGCGATGACCGACCCGATACGGGTCGCGCTCGTCGACGACCAGGCCCTGCTGCGAGCCG
>JBEIFW010000306.1:0-2067 GCA_040382215.1 Acidimicrobiales bacterium | reverse complement strand
GGTCGACCAGCTCGGGGAGCTGCGGGTGGTAGAGCCAGGCGTCGAAGCTGTGTCCGCGCGCGCCGAGGCGGGCCACGCCGCGGCGAAAATCGGGATCAGCCATCAGGCCGCCCGGGGTCGCAGCCGCCCGGGACGACGGTGCCGACCCGGTGGCCTCGTGGGCCACGCGATGGCGGATGCCGCAAAAGCGGCCGTCGCCGGCGGCCTCGTGCGCGCCGAGCGCCTCGTCGAGCAGCTCGAGCGGGAGGCGCAGGTCGCAGGTGGACACGATGCCGGCGATCTCGGCCGCGCCCGGCCGGCGGGCCGACTCGGCGGCCAGACCGGCCACGAACTCGGTCTCGCCGACGGTCGACAGATGACGGGGGCCGTCGGTGCGGTAGGCCCAGCCGCACTCGACGAACACCGTCTGGACCACCCGGTGTCCGGCACCGGTGTCGGCGTGGAGGTCGTCGAGGAGGTAGCGGGTCATGCCCTCGTGCTCCCACAGGTGGTGGTGGGGATCGACGATCTCGGCGTCGGGGTCGACGACGTCCTCGACCGTGCGGGCCAGCCAGTCGGCGTCCACGGTGTACATGACGCGCACCGTACCGCCTGGTGCCGTTCAGTCGATCCGGCGGTCGCGGCCCGCCCAGTACGGGGCGCGCAGCTCCCGCTTCAGGATCTTCATCGCACCGGACTTCGGCAGCGGCTCGTCGCGCAACTCGACCGACTTGGGCACCTTGAACCCGGCGATCCGGCTGCGGCAGTGGGCGACGAGTTCGGCCTCGGTAACCGTCGTGCCGGGCCGGACCGCGACGATCGCGTGCACCTGCTCGCCCCATTGAGCGCTCGGGATGCCGATCACCGCCGCCTCGAGCACCGCCGGGTGCGACGACAGAGCGTTCTCCACCTCGGTCGAGTACACGTTCTCGGCTCCGGTCACGATCATGTCCTTGGCCCGGTCGACGAGGGTGAGGTATCCCTCGGCGTCGAGCACGCCGACGTCGCCCGTGCGGTACCAGCCGTCGCGGAACACTGCTGCGGTCTCCTCCGGGCGGTTGAGGTAGCCGACCATGAACGACCCGGCCCGGGCGCACACCTCGCCGACCTCGCCGTCGGGCAGCGGGTTACCGTCGGCGTCGGCGACCATCAGCGCGACGCCGGGCATGGCCCGACCGGCCGAGCGCAGCCGGGGCCCGCCGGCGCGGTGGTCGTCGGGGCTCAGGCACGTGAGCACGGCTGCGGCCTCGGTCATGCCGTACGTCTGCTGCACGTCGACCCACGGCAGTTCTGCGAGCACGCGGTCGAGCACACCAGCCGGCATCGGGGAGGCGCCGTAGCCGAGGGTGCGCAGGGTGCGCAGCCGTTCGGGCGCAAAGGCCGGGCTCGACAGGATGAGGTTCACCATCGTCGGCACGAGGCCGGTGGTGTCGACCCGGTGGCGCTCGACGAGGTCGATGGCCCCGGCGGGATCGAACACCCGCTGCACGACGACCACCCCGCCGCCGGCCGGGGTGCCCATCGTCCCCATGGCCCCGCCGACGTGGAACATCGGGGTGGCGTTCAGGTACGTGATCCGGCGTTGGAAGTACCCGAACATCTGCGCCATCCGGTACACGTTGAGCGTCATGGTCCGCTGGGTGTGCAGCACGCCCTTCGGGAGCCCGGTGGTGCCACCCGTGTACATGCACATCACCAGGTCGTCCTCCTCCGGCTCGCGTCGGGCCCACGACGGGTCTCCTGCGGCCGCAACGGCCTCGTAGGTGGTGTCGCAGGTGCCACCGACGGTGGGGTCGTCGCCCGGTTCGATCAGGATCACCTGGCGCAGGTGGGGAAGTTGCTCCCGCAACGAGGCCACCACCGGGGCGAAGGCGCGATCCATGTAGCAGACCTCGCTGGAGGAGTCGCGCAGGATGAACGCGATCTCCGGCGGGGCGAGACGGGCGTTGACCGGGTTGAGCACCCCGCCGCCGAGCAGCGCGGCGTGCCAGAGGTTGACGTAGTGGCGGCTGGCGCCGGCCAGGACCGCGAAGCGGCTCTCGGGGCCGAGGCCGAGCGCGTGGCGGTGGGCGTGGGCGAGTCGCAGCG
>JBEIFW010000305.1:0-2117 GCA_040382215.1 Acidimicrobiales bacterium | reverse complement strand
GGGGTCGAGGGCATCCTGGAACAGGTCGAGGCGCTGCTCGCGGGGGTCGAGCACGCCGAGCTGGTCGACGTGCCGGTCGACCGCCTGGCCGGGTTGGTGGAGCGGGTCTCCGCGGTGTCGCACCGGGTCGACGCCCTGCGGGTGGCGGTGGTCGGCACGGTGGATTCCTCCGGGGTCGCCTGTCTGGACGGGTTGCGGGCCACGTCGTGGGTCACGCATCGCACCCGGCGTCGTCGGGGTGGTGTGGCCGCGGATCTGCACCACGCCCGGGTGCTGCGCCACCTGCCGTGTGCCGCCACCGCGTTCGCGGCGGGCCGCATCGGCCAGGCCCACGTCGCCGCACTGGCGGCGCTGCACCGCGGCCGGTTCGCGGTGCTGCTGCGCCGTGACGAATGGTTCCTGGTCGCCACCGCCGTCGCCTGCCCCTACGCCGAGTTCGTCGCCGTGCTGGAACGGTGGCGCAACGCGGCGGACCCCGACGGCCCCGAACCCGCCGCCGAGCAACGCTCGTTCCGGCTACGCCGGTCCTTGACCGGCCGCGCCGACGGTGAGCTCCGCACCGACGACCTCACCGCCGCGGAGATCCTCGCCCTGCTCGCCCCTGTCGAACGCGCCCTGTGGGAACAGGACTGGGCCGACGCCCGCCTCCGCCACGGCACCGCCGCCACCGACGCCGACCTGGCCCGCAGCCCCGACCAACGCCGCCACGACGCCCTCCTCACCCTGCTCCGCCGCGGCGCCGCCAACCCCACCGGCCTCGAACCCCGCCCCGTGCTCAACGTCATCGTCCCCCTCACCGACCTCGAACGACTCCTCGCAACGGCTGCCGGCCTGCCCGTCGACCCGGTCGACCCCACCACCGTCGGTCCCGACACCGGCCCCCGCCTCGCGGACGGCACCCCCCTCACCGACCAGCAGACCCTGCAGCTGCTGATCCGCGGGTTCGTCCGCCGCGTCGTGGTCGACCCCGCCGGCCGCCCCGTCGCCATCCACTCCCGGCAACGCTGCTTCACCGGGCCGCTACGCGACATCCTCCTCGCCCTCGCCCGCACCTGCGCCTTCCCCGGCTGCGACACCCCCGCCCACCACTGCGAACTCGACCACATCCACCCCTGGCGCCACGGCGGCCCCACCACCGCCACCAACGCCCAGGCGCTCTGCGACCACCACCACAAACGCAAAGAACAGGGCTTCACCCCCCACCCCCACCCCGACGGCACCACCCACTGGACCCGCCCCGACACCACCCCCCTCGAATGAACCGGTTGCACGGTTTTCATGACATCTCGTAGGTTCCCGACCATGCGTGCACGGTGGGTGCCCCTCACAGCCATCCTCCTCCTCGCGCCCGCGTGCAGCAGCGGCGACGACGACACGACCGCGCCCACCACCACCGCCCCGACCACCACCACTCTCGCACCCACCACCACACTGCCGGCCACCACCACGACGACAACCCCGGCCCCCACGACGACCACCACCGTCGCGGACGAGGAAGCCGCAGTCATCGCCGCCTACCTCGCCTACTGGGACGCGTTCTTCGCCGTGACCAACCCAGGCCAGCCGGACAGCCCCCTCATCGACGAGGTAGCGACCGGAGACGCTGCGCAACGACTTCGGGAGGTTGCTGCCGAACGCCTTGCCACGAATACGGCGTATCGGTTGCCCGAGCAATCTGTTGCGTCCCACGAGGTCACCATCATCGAGATCCTCGACGGCACTGCGACTGTGCGGGACTGCTTCGTGGACGACAGCTTTCGCCAGGACCTAGCAACGGGCTCGATCGACACCGACGAACTGGAGACCAATCTGCTGACTGCGCCCCTGATTCGTGAGGGCGGGCGATGGCGTATCGCCGCCGCGCCAACGCTCCTACGTCAATGGCCTGGAGCGAACTCATGCGAGCAGTGACTGCGGCCGCGATCCTGATCGTCTTGCTTGTCCCCAACCAAGCTCTTGCAGGAGTGGGTGATGCTGGCACCGAGCCGCCGCCGTTCGAGGGGGCGGGGTATGTGATCGAGGACGGGCGGGCCGGGGTGGTCGCGGGGTACGTGGAACGACCCGAAGCCGTCACCGTCATCGACACCACACGACGCTCCAGCGCCGCACGACGCATC
>JBEIFW010000304.1:0-2166 GCA_040382215.1 Acidimicrobiales bacterium | reverse complement strand
GCGCCAGCTCGAGCCCGGGGAGCGGGCGGTCCTGCTCGCCGGGATCGATCGCCTCGCCGACGCGGCCCGCACCCAACCCACGGACACCTTCGCCCGCACCGTCGGCGCCGCGGTCCGAACGGCCCGGCAAGCCACCGGTGTCGAGCTGCTCACCCAGCAGGTCCGCGACCGGCGCCTGTCGATGTGGACCGACCGAACCACGGGCATGGTCCGCCTCAGCGGGCAACTCGATCCGCTCGCCGGCCTTGCCCTGATGGAGCGGCTCCGCCTCGCCCGCACCCGGATCGAACCCACCGGCACGGCCCCGTCCGATCCGCTGGAGCGCTCCGGCTGGCTCAATGCCCAGGCGCTGCTGCACCTGCTCGACACGCCCGCACCGGTCGAGCTCACCGTCGTGGCCGACCAGCGCAACGGTGCGCCGGTCTACGACTGGGGAGCCGACATCGCCCTGCCCGACGAGATCACCGAACTGCTCCGGCGCCACGCCCGCACCCGTGTGGTGGTGATCCAGGCCGACGGTCGCCCGTTCACCGACGCCCCGCTCGACCACGGGCGCACGCGTCGCCTGGCCAGCGCCGCCCAGCGCGACGTGCTGCGGGCGCTGTTCCCCACCTGTGCGATCCCGGGCTGCACCGCACCGTTCGCCTGCTGCGAGATCCACCACCTCCTGGCCTGGGAGCTCGGCGGTCCGACCGACCTCGACAACCTTCGCCCCGTGTGCGCCCACCACCACACCCGGCTGCATGTCGAGGGGTGGTCGTTGCAGCCGCTGCCCGGGTACGGACTCACCATCGGCTACCCCGACGGCACCACCCAGGTCGCACACCCGCCACCACCCCGGCGCGCGGCCTGAGCATCAGCGCAGCGCGGCGCGAGACAGCGCAGTGAACCCATCGGTCGTGTACCGGCGCCCGCCATGGGTGACGACCATGCCGTCGTGGTCCCGGTGGCGATCGGCGAGCCACTGCAGGCCGCCCACGCCCATGACGAACACGGCCGTTGCGTACGCATCGACGTAGGTGAGGTCCGGGCCGACGATGGTCACGCTGGCCACGGCGGTCGTCGCCTCGCCCGTCGCCGGGTCGATGATGTGTGCGCCACGCTCGTAGGTGCCGGAGGTTGCCACGGCCCGGCGTCCCTCGACGGCCACGACCGCAAGCACGCCGTCGGGCCGATCGGGATGACGGATCCCGATCCGCCAGGGTCGGCCCGGTTCGGGCGTACCGCGCACGGCGAGGTCGCCACCGGCGTTGATGCACAGGTTGCGGGCCCCGTGCGCCTCGAGGATCTCGACTGCCCGCTCGATCGACCATCCCTTGACGAGCCCGGACGGGTCGAACCGGCTGCCGTTGGGGGCGGGCACGGCCAACACGTCGAAGGCGCCGCCGGTGTCGGCATGCACCTCCTCGCACCGGGCCAGCACCTCGAGCACCTCGGCGTCGAGGTCCTCCAGCCCGAGCTCGCCGAGGCCGAACCGGCTGATGGGACTGCCGAGGCGGTAGGGGCTGAACGTGGCATCGACGTGATGGAGCCACGCCACCACCTCCCCCAGTGCGCCCGCCGGCACCGGATCCCGCACGTCGATCGAGACGGCCATGCCCATCACGTGCTCGACGTGGTGGAGCCCGGTGCCCACTGCGGGCCTCACGCCGAGGCCGCGGTCGCGGCCCGGGCGGCGTCGAGGGCGCTCTGGAGCGACGCCCGGTAGCTCGCCGAGGTGTACGTGGCGCCCGAGACCGAGTCGATGCGGGCGCTCTGCGCCGTCATCGTCTCCGACACCAACGTCGGCAACGCCCGGTTGTTGATGCCGACGCTCTTGTTGTCCCGGTTCGGGAACTGCAGCACGTTCACCGCGCTGATCCGCCCGGAGGCGACGGTGACGGCAACCTGGACGGGGCCCCATCGGGTGCTCGACGCCGCACCGGTCCACGTGCCGTTGGCGAGACCGGCGCCTGCCGCGCTCGCCGCAACCGTCGTGGCCGTCGTGGCCCGAGTGGTCGCCGCTGCTGCGGTCGCCGACGTCGCGGTCGCCGACGTCGCGGTCGCGGGCGTCGCGGTCGCGGGCGTCACGGTTGCGGGCCTCGCGGTTGCGGGCGTCGCCGCCGGGCTCGTGCCGGCACCGCTGGCGGCGAGCGTAGTAAACGCCCCCGCCGCTGGAGTAGTCGC
>JBEIFW010000303.1:0-2167 GCA_040382215.1 Acidimicrobiales bacterium | reverse complement strand
GGGCCTCGGCTACGACGCCGTCGTGCTGCTGCTCGACGAGCTGATCCTGTGGCTCGCCTCCCACCTCGCCGATCCCGCCTTCGCCGACGTGGAGGCCAACAAGATCGGCCTGCTCGCCGACGCCCCGTCCACGGGCCGGCCGGCGCCGATCGTGTCGTTCGTGGCCCGCCAGCGCGACCTGCGCGAGCTCGTCGGCGACGCCCGCGCCGGGGCCGACAAGCTGAACGTGGCCGATCAGCTCTCGTGGTGGGAGGGCCGGTTCGACACGATCACGCTGTCGGACCGCAACCTGCCCGCCGTCGTCGCCGGCCGCCTGCTGCGGCCCCTGTCCGACACCGCCCGCGCCATCATCGACGAGGCCTTCACCGCCACCACCGGCTCCGCCGGCGAGCGCGTCGTCGACACGCTGTGCACCGCCGAGATGGACCGGGCCGCGTTCCGGCTCGTCTACCCGTTCTCCCCGGCGCTCGTGGCCGCCCTCGTCGATCTGTCGAGCGTGCTGCAACGCGAGCGCACCGCCCTGCGGGTGCTGGTGCAGCTCCTCGTCGATCGGCGGGCCGAGCTGCGCGTGGGCGAGCTGATCCCCGTCGGCGACATCTTCGACGTGCTCGACACCGCGGACGAGCCGTTCTCCTCCAGCATCAAGGCCCACTGGCAATCCGCCCGCGATCTCTACACGACCCGCCTGCGGCCCGTGCTGCTCGCCGAGCACGGCCTCACCGAGGCCGATCTCGCCACCCTGGCGCCCGGCCACGCCTACCGGGGCGACGACCGCCTGGTGAAGACCCTGCTGCTCGCGGCGCTCGTGCCCAACTCCCCGGTGCTCCACGGCCTCACCGTCAGCCGCCTCGCCGCGCTCAACCACGGCTCGATCCGCTCGCCGCTGCCGGGCCAGGAGCGCGTGGCGGTGCTCACCAAGCTGAAGCGCTGGCAGGGCAGCGTCGGCGAGCTGCACCTCGGCACCGACACCGCCGATCCCACCGTCACCTTGCACGTCACCGGCGTCGACGCCGAAGCCGTGATCGACAAGGCCCGCGGCTTCGATTCCGGCTCCGAGCGCATCCGCTACCTCCGGCGGTTCCTGTTCGAGGAGCTGCAGATCACCGAAGGTGGCCTGCTGCCGTCGCGCCTGCTGCTGTGGCGGGGCACCAAGCGCACCGTGGACGTGGTGTGGGGCAACGTGGGCGACCGGGCCCACGTGCGCGACGAGGCGTTCCAGGCCGAGGGCGACAACGTGAAGGTGGTCATCGACTACCCGTTCGACCCCGACGGCGGCTCCACCGCCTCCGACCTCGCCCGCATCGAGGGCCTGCCCGAGCAGCCCGGCACGCTCGTGTGGCTCCCCCAGCACCTGTCGGAAAAGACCCTGGGCCAGCTCGGCACCTACATCATGTGCGATTTCCTGTTGGCCGGCAACCGGTTCGATCAGTACGCGAGCGACCTGTCGGCCGACGACCGCCAGCGGGCCCGGCTGATGGTGGAGGCCCGCCACCGGGCGCTGCGCACCACCGTGCTCGGCGCGCTGCGCATGGCCTACGGCATCGACGCCCCCGTCGAAGGCACCGTGCTCGCCACCGTCCCGCCCGAGCAGCAGTGGACCTCGCTCGATCGCACGTTCCGCCCGCAGCGGCCCGTCGCGGTCGGCCTCGGCGACGCGTTCGAGAAGGCCGTCGGCGCCTACCTCGCCTACCGCTACCCGCTGCACCCCCACTTCGACGAGGAGGTGCGCCTGCCCGAGCTGCGCAAGGTGCTCGACGTCGTGCGCCAGGCCGCCCGGGAGCGGGCCAACCGCATCGACGTCCCCGACAAGGCGCTGCGCAAGACGTTGCGGTCGCTCGCCAACCCGTTGCAGCTCGGCACCATGCACGAGGCGCACTACGAGCCCGGCACGGTGTGGCGCGACCACTTCGCCCAACGCCTCGCCGGCCACGGGGCCGGGCCGGTGTCGGTGGGGACGGTGCGCCAGTGGATCGACGTGCCCTCGCCCCGGGGCCTCACCCGGGCCGTGCAGGAACTCGTGATCCTGGCCTGGGCCGCCACCACCGACCGGGTGCTGCGCCTGCAGGGCGCCCCCTACGACGGCGAGCTCGACCGCCTGCGCGACGAAGCCGAACTGCACCTCGACCAGCTGCCCGACGAGGCGACGTGGGCGATCGCCGCCGAGCGG
>JBEIFW010000302.1:0-2210 GCA_040382215.1 Acidimicrobiales bacterium | reverse complement strand
CCCGGCCTACGCCGAGCGACTCGAACTGCTCGATCCCGGCGATCGGATCAGCCATCTGCTGGCCGAACATGGCGTTGATCTCGATGCTGGCGGGATCGCGACCGGCCCGTTCGGCCGCCGTGCGGACCTTCCCGATCAGTGCCCCGAGCCGGGCGGCGTCGCCCTCACCGGGGAAGAACCCGTCGGCGATGCGCACGGCGCGTGCGATCGCCGCATCGGTGTCGCCCCCGACAAGGATCGGGATCGATGCCTGGACCGGCCTCGGGCTGCAGGTGACCGGATCGAAGTCGACGAACTCGCCGTGGAACTCTGCGAGCGGCCCGGCCCACAGCGCCCGCATCGCGGCGACGTACTCGTCGTTGCGGGCGCCTCGCCGCTCCCACGGCACGCCGAGGGCGTCGAACTCCTCCTGCAGCCACCCGACCCCGAGGCCCAGCTCCACCCGACCACCGCTGAGGCGATCCAGCGTGGCGAGCTCCTTGGCCAACACCAACGGATTGCGTTGCGGCACGATCAGGATGCACGTCCCCAGACGCAAGGTGGGTGCTGCGGCCGCCGCGAATGCCAGCCAGATCAACGGGTCCGGGATGGGCGTGTCGTTCGCTGCCGGAATCTTCCCGTCGGCGGTGTACGGGTACGGGGACTCGATCCGCCCGGGCAGCACCACATGCTCGCCACCCCACAACGACTCGAATCCGGCCGCCTCCGCCGCGCGGCACACGGCCATCGCCGCGTCGTGCTCGAACCCGATGCTGCTGGCGAACGCAAGACCGAACTTCACGCCAGGAACCTACCCCGGGTTGCCATAGGGTGCCGCCGCCCCGCCCGGGGCATCCGCAGGAGGGGTTTCGATGTCTTCGCCGCTCGATCCGGTCACGTTCCGACGGGGACCGGCGATGCCCAACCGGTTCATGCTCGCCCCGCTCACGAACGAGCAGAGCCACACCGACGGCACCCTCTCCGACGACGAACACCGGTGGCTCACGATGCGGGCCCGCGGGGGTTTCGGTCTGACCATGACCTGCGCGGCGCACGTGCAGGCGATCGGTCAAGGCTTCCCGGGACAGCTCGGGGTGTTCGGCGACGAGCACCTCGACGGCCTCACCCGGCTCGCGACCGATCTGAACGCCACCGGCACGGTCTCCTACGTGCAGCTGCACCATGCGGGGAACCGTTCACCCGCAGCGCTGATCGGCACGGCGCCGGTGTGCCCGTCGGACGACCCGGCCACTGGCGCCCGGGCGCTGACGACCGCCGAGGTCGAGCAGGTGGTAACCGACTTCGTCGCCGCAGCGGCCCGGGCCGAGCGGGCCGGGTTCCACGGCGTGGAGCTCCACGGTGCCCACGGGTACCTGATCTGCCAGTTCCTCTCTGACGAACTGAACCATCGCAGCGATCGCTACGGCGGTTCCTGGGAGAACCGGAGTCGGCTGCTGTTCGAGATCGTCCACGGCATCCGGGCGACCTGCGGCGACGGCCTGGCCCTTGCGGTGCGCCTGTCGCCCGAGCGTTTCGGCATGCGCCTCGCCGAGATCCGCGAGCTGTATGCCGCGCTGGTCGACACCGGATCGGTCGAGCTGATCGACCTGTCGCTGTGGGACGTGAACAAGCAACCGATCGAGGAGGCCTTCCATGGCCGCTCCCTCACGGAGTGGTTCGCCGAACTGCCCCGCGGCGACGTTCGACTCGGCGTCGCCGGGAAGATCCACACGCCCGCCGACGTCCTCCACGTGCTCGAGCTCGGGGTCGACGTCGCCGTGCTCGGCCGGGTCGGCATCCTGCACCACGACTATGCGGCGCAGTACGCAGCGAACCCCGACTTCGAGCCGCGACGGGCACCCGTGCCACGCGAGGTCCTGCTCGCCGAGGGCGTGTCGCCGAGCTTCGTCGACTACCTGGGGCGTAACTTCCGGTTCGTCAGCGACTGACCCGACGCACCCGCAGCAGCCCGGGTCCGTCCTCAGCGATGCCGGCGCGCCCGGATCGGGCCTCGGCTCGATGCGCCTCGCTCGGGGCCGCCTGTCTCGCGGTCGTGACGAACGGTCGGCTTGCGACCGCGGATCATCGCCCCCCGCAACGCGCGGATGACGGCGTCGGCCTCACGGGACGGCACCTCGACGAGCGAGAAACGGTCCGTCACCTGGATGGCGCCAATCTGATTGCCTCGCAACCCGGATTCCCCGGCGATCGCCCCGACGAGGTCCTGCGGG
>JBEIFW010000301.1:0-2268 GCA_040382215.1 Acidimicrobiales bacterium | reverse complement strand
GGAGTAGGCCTGCAGGTCGTAGCCGATGTTGGCGAGCACCATCGGGTTCCGGGCGAACGCCACCGCGATCGACGTGCCCAGTTCGATGTGCTCGGTGTGCTCGGCGGCGAGCAGCAGCGGGAAGAACGGATCGTGGCTGGTCTCGGCCGTCCAGATGCCCGAGTAGCCCGCCTCCTCCGCTTCCTTGGCGTTCGCGCCCGCCGTCGTCAGGTCTGTTCCGATGCCCCCGTCAACCTTCATGGAGCGGCACCGTAACGCGCTCAGCGCAGGCCGTGCGCCTTGGCGTCGAGCGAGCCGAGGAGTTCGTCGAAGCTCTTCGAGAACGCTGAGAGACCTTCGGTCTCGAGGCGGTCGGCGACGTCGGCGACGTCGACGCCAAGCCCGGCGAGCGCCGTCCACGACGCCTCGGCCGCATCGAGACCGACGTCGACGGTGCGGGCTGGGCGGCCGTGGTCGGCGAAGGCGGCGAGGGTGGCGTCGGGCAGGGTGTTCACCGTGTCGGGGCCGATCAACTCGTCGACGTAGAGCGTGTCGGGATACGCCGGGTTCTTCGTGGACGTCGACGCCCACAGCGGGCGCTGCACCCGGGCACCGCGCGCCGCGAGCGCCTCCCATCGGGGGCCGGAGAACACGGCCCGGAACCGCCGATAGGCGAGCTTCGCCTGGGCGACGGCCGCTCTGCCCCGCAACGCCAGGGCCTCGGGCGAGCCGATCGCGTCGAGGCGCCGGTCGATCTCGGTGTCGACCCGGCTGATGAAGAACGATGCGACGCTCGCCACGTCCGACAGGTCCGCACCGGGAATCCGAGCGCGGTCCTCGAGGCCGGCGAGGTAGGCCTCCATCACGTCGGCGTACCGGTCGAGGCCGAAGATGAGCGTCACGTTGACGCTGCGGCCCTCGGCGATCATCGCCCGGATCGCCGGTAGGCCGGCACGGGTGGCGGGGATCTTGATCATCAGGTTCGGGCGGTCGATCGCGTCGGACAGGCGGCGGGCCGCTGCCGCCGTGCCCTCCGTGTCCTGGGCGAGAGCCGGGGACACCTCGACGCTCACATAGCCGTCGGCGCCACCGGAGGCGTCGTGGACCGGCGCGAACACGTCGAGCGCGCCGCGGATGTCGGCGAGCACCATCGCCCAGTAGGCGTCCTCGATCGGTGCGCCCGCCAGGGTGCGGAACTGCTCGTCGTAGTCGGGCGATCCTTCGATCGCCTTCTGGAAGATCGTCGGATTCGACGTGAGGCCACGCACGCCGGCTTCGCGCAGCGCAACGAGCTGACCAGAGGTGAGGTACCCGCGCGTGAGGTTGTCGAGCCACGGGCTCTGGCCGAACTCGTCGTGGAGCCGTCGTAGGCGTTCCATGGTCGCTCCTGTGCTCGGGTCAGCGCCCGAGCAGCGTACGGGCCGCTGTGGCCACGGCGGCAGGGGTGATGCCGAGTTCACGCAGGACGACGTCACCGGGTGCGCTCGCCCCGAACCGGTCGATGCCGACGGCCACGTCGGCCCAGCGGTCCCACCCGATCGTCACGCCGGCTTCGCAGGAGACGGTCGGAAGGTCCGGCAGGGAGGCCCCGGATGCCGCCGCGCGCTCCCAGGACGGCATCGACCAGACCGCCGCCGCGATGCCGTCGACGGCCAGTGCCTCGGCGGCTGCGGCGCACACGGCCACCTCGCTGCCGGTTCCGACGAGGAGCACCTCGGCCCGGTCGGGGTGGCGTACCGGGCCGACCCCGGGTCCGACGGCCGAGCCGTCCGTGACGACCGGAACCCCCTGGCGGGTGAGGATCAACGCCGTCGGCCCGGGGTGTTCGATCGCGGCGCGCAGCGCCGCTGCGGTCTCGTTCGCGTCGGCGGGGCGCAGCACCTGCAGCCCGGGACGAGGCGCAGCGACATCAGCTGCTCGACCGGCTGGTGCGTGGGCCCGTCCTCGCCGACGCCGACCGAGTCGTGGCTGAAGACGAACACCACGCGATGCCCGCTGAGGGCCGCAAGGCGCAGCGCAGGCCGCAGGTAGTCGCTGAACACGAAGAACGTCCCGACGAAGGGCAGCACGCCGCCGTGCGCCGCCATCCCGTTGGCGGCCGCACCCATGGCGTGCTCCCGGATCCCGAAATGGATGCGGGTGCCGCCCGGGTGATCGCGATCGAGCACGGTCGCGCCGGCGAGCTTCAGCCCGACGTTGCCGGTCAAGTCGGCTGCGCCGGTCACGAGACCGGGCAGCGAGCCTGCGACGGCGTCGAGCGCCGACTGCAGGGCGTTGCGGGTGGCCACG
>JBEIFW010000300.1:0-2286 GCA_040382215.1 Acidimicrobiales bacterium | reverse complement strand
CCGCGTCGACGAGGTCGTTGCCCTTGATCTGCTTGAGCACGTAGCCCGACGCTCCCGCCATGATCGCGTTGAACAGCGCCTCGTCGTCCGCGAACGAGGTGAGGATCAGGCACGCCGTGCGGGGATGGCGCTCACGGATCTCCCGGCAGACCTCGACGCCGTTGCCGTCGGGCAGGCGGACGTCGAGCACGGCGACATCGGGATCGAGGGCGTGGACCCGTGCCGCAGCGTCGGTCGCGATGCCCGACTCGCCGATCACCCGCAGGTCGTCCTCGGCCTCGAGCAGATCCCGCAACCCTCGACGCACGATCTCGTGATCGTCGAGCAGAAAGATCGAGATCGGTCGGCTCCCGTCGGCGCTGGACATTCGCCTGTTCTACCCTCCGAAGGGCCCGTCACGGGAGGACCTTGGTCCCAACGGGCCATTGAGCCTCGCGGTATCCGGCGTAGTCTGCGCGCGTGGGAACAGCGTTCGACCTGGGTGAAGAGCGCGACAACGAAGCGTTGGTGAACGCCATCCTGTCGGTCACGGGCGAGACGAGTACGCCGGTCGTGTTGCGGCGCCTCGTCGAAGCGGCCTGCGAGCTCGCCGGCGCCCGTTACGGTGCGCTCGGCGTGATCGGCCCCGACGGGGCGTTGTCGGAGTTCGTCTACGTCGGCATCTCGGCCGACGAGGCCGCCGAGATCGGCGAGCTCCCGGTGGGCGAGGGGATCCTGGGGCTGCTGATCGCCCGCCCGACGTCCCTGCGCCTCGACGACCTGAGCGCCCACACGGAGTCGGTCGGGTTCCCGCCGGGCCACCCCCCGATGCATTCGTTCCTCGGGGTGCCGGTGCGGGTACGGGGCGAGGCGTTCGGCAACCTGTACCTGACCGAGCGTGACGGCGGCGGCTCGTTCACCGAGGGCGACGAGCGCCGGGCGATGGTGCTCGCAACGGTGGCGGGCGCCGTGATCGAGAACAGCCGCCGGGTGGCTCTCGCCCGGGAGTTCGCCGTGCTCGAGGACCGCGAGCGCATCGCTCGCGACCTGCACGACAGCGTGATCCAGCGGATGTTCGCCTCCGGCATGGCGCTGCAGGGCGCCAGCCGGCGCATCACCGACGACGTGGCACGGGCCAAGGTGACCGCCGTGGTCGACGCGCTCGACGAGACGATCCGCGAGATCCGCTCGGTGATCTTCGCCGTGTCCGCCGCGTCGCGCAGCGTGGACGGCCTGCGCGCCGACGTGCTCGCCGTGTGCGCGGAAGCGGCCAATGCGCTGGGGTTCGAACCGTCGGTGCGCTTCGACGGCCCGGTCGACTCCGCCGTCACCGAAGGGCTCGGCGACCACGTGCTCGCCGTCGTGCGCGAAGGCCTGGTCAACTCGGCCAAGCACGCCCAGGCGCTCAGCGCCCAGGTGACGGTCCAGGTGCGCGACGGTTGGGTGCGGGTGGCGGTGCGAGACGACGGCCGGGGCCCCGACGGCGAGTCCGGTCCGGGTGGGCGCAAGGGGCTCGGCAACCTGCGTTCGCGCGCCGAGGCGCTCGGTGGCCGGCTCGTCTTCGTCGCCACCGAACCGGTCGGCTCGGAGCTGCGCTGGGAAGTCCCGCTCGGCTGAGCGGTCGGCTGGGGCTCAGCAGTGCATCACGGGCGCCGCGCCGGCGATGCAGCGCACCAGCGACGACGACGTCACCAACCCGATCGGGGACCCGGCGGGCTCGCACACCACGACCGCGCCGTCGGCGATCTCGTCGAGCAGGTCGGCGACCCCGGTGTCGGGCCCGACGACGGCGGCCGGGCGCAAGGCGTCGCCGACGAGGCGGGGCCGGCCGTCGAGCCAGCGGGTGTTGCGGGCGTGCACCATCGCCCGGTGGTCGACGATCCCCACCACCGCCGTGCCCCGCACCACGGGCAGCGCGTCGGTGCCGCCCCGGGCGAGCAGCTCCCAGGCCGAGGCGAGCGATTCGCGCTCGTTCACGCTGATCACCCCGGCCGCCATGACGTCGCGGGCCGTGAGCTGGGAGAGCAGGCGCACGACGCACGAGGGGAGCTGCACGGGCACGCCACCGAGCATGCCGGCGGCCACCGTCACGTCGGGAGGGTCACCGGTCGGTCGATCACCGGGACCTAGGTCATCGGCCGGTGCGGCAGGATGCGGCGATGCGCGCGGTGCTGGTGTGCGTGGGCGACCTGCTCCACGACGTGGTCGTGCGACCCGACGGCCCGATCCGATGGGGCACCGACACGACCAGCCGGGTGATGCGCAGCCCGGGTGGCAGCGCCGCGAACGTCGCCCGGGCCGCGGCGG
>JBEIFW010000299.1:0-2326 GCA_040382215.1 Acidimicrobiales bacterium | reverse complement strand
GCCGTCGCATCGACGTCGGTCCGGCCGCGCTCACCCATTGCGTAGAACCGCAGGGCCCCGTGCGCGAGCTGCGCCCCGACGTCGACGCTCCAGCGACGCGTCTCGAGCTGGTCGAGGTAGTCGCCGAAGCTCTCCCACGTACCCCACGGCATCCCCTCGTGGAGCGCAGTGCCCGGGATGTCTTCCACGCCCTCCATCAGTTCGATCAGTGCCTGCTCGGTGCCGGGCCGAACGGGGGCGAAGCCGACCCCGCAGTTGCCCATCACGAGCGTGGTCACGCCGTTGGTGGCCGATGGTTCGAGATCCTCGTCCCAGGTGACCTGACCGTCGTAGTGGGTGTGCACGTCGACCCAGCCGGGGGTGACGAGCGCCCCGTCGGCGTCGATGCGCCGGTGTGCCGCCTCGGTGACCCGGCCACCGACCGACACGATCCGGCCGTCGTGGATCGCAACGTCGCCGACTTCGGCGGGCGCTCCGGTCCCGTCGACCACCCGACCGCCGCTGATCACCACATCGAGCATCGTCCGACCTTTCGCCGAGCCAGCGCGCCGCAGATTACCGATGCTTCGCCACGCGGGCCCCGCCCCGTTGGCGCGTACCATCCCGGCCATGCGTGGCTTGATGCAGGACTTCCCGCTGACCCTGGTCCACCTGTTCGACCGGGCCGAGCGGCTCTTCCCGACCCGGACGATCACAACGGTCACCGGCACCGGCGACCGGGAGCGGATCAGCTACGGCGCATGGGCGGCTCGCACCCGCCGACTGGGCGGGGTGCTCGATGCGCTGGGCATCTCCGCCGACGGCCGCGTGGCCACCTTCGGCTGGAACTCGGCGCGCCATCTGGAGCTCTACTTCGCGGCGCCGTGCTCGGGTCGGGTGCTGCACGCGCTCAACATCCGGCTGTTCGCCGAGCAGCTGACCTACATCGTGAACCACGCTGCGGACGAGGTCATCTTCGTCGACCGGTCGCTGACGCCGTTGCTGTTCCCCCTGTTGCCCACGTTCAGCACCGTGCGCCACCTCGTGGTGATGGACGACGGCCGGGGTGACGTGCCGGCCAACCCCACCTCGATCCCCGTCCACGACTACGAGACCCTGCTCGCTGCGGCGTCGCCCGTCGAGTTCCACGTCGCCGACGAAGGGCTCGCATCTGCGATCTGTTACACGTCGGGCACCACGGGCAACCCCAAGGGTGTCGTCTACTCGCACCGCTCGTCGCTCCTGCACTCGATGGGGCTCATGACCGCCGACTCGCTCGCGGTGTCCGAGCGCGACGTCGTGCTTCCGGTGGTGCCGATGTTCCACGCCAACGCCTGGGGTCTGCCGCACGCCTGTGCCGGTGTGGGCGCCTCGCTCGTGATGCCGGGCCCGGACCTGTCACCGGGCAACATCGCCCGCCTGATCGTCGACGAGCGCGTGACGCTCACCGCCGGGGTGCCCACGATCTGGATGGGGGCGCTGGCGGAGCTGGCCGGCAAGGACACCTCGGCCCTGCGCGGCGTGATGTGCGGCGGCTCCGCCGTGCCCAAGGCGCTGTCGGAGGCCTACCGGGCCCAGATCGGGTTGCCGATCCTGCAGGGCTGGGGGATGACCGAGACCCAGCCGTTGTGCACGGTGGGGCGGATCAAGGCGAGCGTCGCCGGCCTCGACGAGGACGCACTGGCCGATGTGCGGGCCGCTCAGGGTTTGCCGACGGTCGGCGTGGAGTTGCGCATCGTCGAGCCCGACACGATCGACGTGCTGCCCTGGGACGCCACGAGCTCCGGCGAGCTGCAGGCTCGCGGTCCGTGGATCGCGGCCAGCTACTACAACGACGAACGCGCTGGTGAGAGCTTCACGAGCGACGGGTGGTTGCGCACCGGTGACGTCGCCGTCATCGACCCGGAGGGCTACGTGCGCCTGGTCGACCGCACCAAGGACCTGATCAAGTCCGGCGGCGAATGGATCAGCTCGGTCGACATCGAGAACGAACTGATGGGCCATCCGAAGATCGCCGAGGCGGCCGTGATCGGCGTTCCGCATCCGAAGTGGGACGAGCGCCCGCTCGCGTGCGTGGTGGTCCGTCCGGGTGAGACGCTGACCCGGGCCGAGGTGCTCGAGTTCCTCGCCCCGCGCCTGGCCAAGTGGCAGCTTCCCGACGACGTGGCGTTCATCGACGAGGTCCCGAAGACCTCCGTGGGCAAGTTCTCGAAGAAGACGCTGCGGGAGCGCTTCGCCACCCACGTGCTGCCCGGCGCGTGATCTGCGAGCGGCCCCGCTCATGAGGAGGGGTGGTTTCGCCCGCCTGCTCGGCGCGAGCGCGATCACGAACCTCGGCGACGGGGTC
>JBEIFW010000298.1:0-2346 GCA_040382215.1 Acidimicrobiales bacterium | reverse complement strand
TCGGCTTCCGTGCCGGCGTCGTGGCGGCCGACGGCAGCGTCGTGGTCGCGGCCGGCGGCCCGGCGCCGGGGACCGGCACCACGCACCCGAGCCGGCACTACCGCCGGGTCCTCCACCGCAAGCTGGCCGACGTCGGCGACGACCACGAGAACGCCGCCTACGTCCTCGACGGACTGCCGGAGTGCTTCGACGACGCCCAGTTGGCGGTCCGCCTCGACGCCCTCGCCGCCGACGCCGGCACCCGCCGCCACACGTCCTCCACGATCGCCAACCTCCGCCGGCTCGCCGAAGGCTCCTACCGCGTCGCGTTCGACCCGGCGACCGAGCTGTCCGATCGGGTCCTGTGGCCCAACGCTGCGATGGAGCAGCACGGGATGGAGGACGCCCGCTTCGTCGAGATCACCGATGCCAGCGCCCCCCGCTACTGCGCCACCTACACCGCCTACGACGGTGCCGACACGGCGGTGCACCTGCTCACCACCGACGACTTCGTCACCTTCGAGGTGTCGCCGGTGGCCGGCGCCGCCGCCCGGGGCAAGGGCCTGGCGCTGTTCCCCCGCCGCATCGGCGGGCGCTATGCGGCACTCTCGCGCTCCGATCGCGAGACCAACGCCCTCGCCTTCTCCGACGACCTGCGGTGCTGGGACGAGGCGCGCACGATCCAGCGCCCGAACGCTTCGTGGGAGGTCCTCCAGCTCGGCAACTGCGGTTCGCCGATCGAGACCCCCGAGGGCTGGCTGGTCATCACCCACGGGGTGGGGCCGTTGCGCACGTATGCCCTCGGCGCGCTGCTGCTCGACCTCGACGACCCCCAGCAGGTGATCGGCGCGACCGACGGCCCCCTCCTCGAGCCACCGCGCCACGACGGCTACGTCCCCAACGTCGTCTACTCGTGCGGGTCGATCGTGGTCGGCGGGCGCCTCGTTCTGCCCTACGGCATCGGCGACCGGACGATCGCGGTGGCCACGCTCGATGTGCGCGAGCTCGTCGCCTCGATGCGCCGCCCCGCCGGGCGCCGACACCGTGGGGTGGCACCGTGATGGTCCGAACCCATGGCCGGGACGCCTGCCCTTCGCAGAGCCCGACGCCTCGTCCAGGCCGTTCGGAAGGCAGCCTCACCTACGCCCGGTGAACGACCGCCCACCCCGATGGCGGCCTCGGCCCGGGGCCGGAGCTGGCGTTGGGTGGCGATCACCCCGAGCCACATCGTCACCTGGGACAACACCAAGCTGCCGAAGTAGCCGCCCCCGGCGACCGGCCGGGAGACTCGCCGGCGCTACTCCCGACAACATGCCGCTCTCGGCGCTCTCGTTGTACACGCAACGATCCGTTCGAATCGTTGGCGTTGCACGATGCGCCCGTCGGGGGCGTGGACGGTGACGTTGCGGTGCTCGTCGAGGGTGAGGTTCCAGCCGAGATCGTGAATCTGGTGGTGATGATGCGAGCAGACCGGGGCGAGCACCTCGAGATCGGTCGGACCGTGACGGCCCCACGGGTCGGTGTGATGAATGTGACACCGCTCGAACCCGGTCGAACAGCCCGGCCAGACACAGCTGCGGTGCATCGCCCGCAACGCCCGCCGCTGCTGTTTGGTCGCCAACCGGCGCGTCCGCCCCGCGTCCAACGCGACACCGTCACCACCGAGCACCACCGGCAGGATGTCGGCCTCGCACAACAGCTTCCGGGCCGTCGCCACCGGCAACGAGACCCCGGTCGAGGTTTCGCACACCCCACCCACCTGTTCCACCCCGGCCGCCAAGGTGGCGTAGTCGATCAACACGACCAGCTCCGACCCCGGACCCGCGCCACGGGTGGTGGTGCACAACTCCACCAGCGCATCCGCCGCCAACGCGGCCTGCACCGGCCCGCCCGACGGCGCCCGCCCGCCCGCTTCCGGGTTGCCCTGATGGAACAACCGCTCGACCGTCGCCCCCAACGCCGCGAACACCCGAGCCCCGCGCTCCGCGTCGAGCTCGGCGTGCAGATGATGCATCCCGTCCGCCGCCACCCACTGCCGCACCGACGACCGGGCCCGCTGCGCCGCCAACACGCTCGCCGCGTCCACCCGGACCAGCTCACGCACCTCACGCTCCAACAACCGCTCCAACTGCTCCGGCGACGACGACGCCGCCTTCCCCGCCAACCACGACGGGGACCCCAACAACTGCTCACGCACCGCTTCCGGCGCCTTACCGACCACCCGCGCCACCGCATCCACATGCGCCACCCCCACCGCACCCGCCTCCACCACCACCGCCAACTCCGGCACCGCACCGAGCAGCTCGGCCCGTTCCACCGCCGCACGCGCCCCCCGATCCGACCGGGCCCCATGCGCACGCTGGAACC
>JBEIFW010000297.1:0-2357 GCA_040382215.1 Acidimicrobiales bacterium | reverse complement strand
GGTGGTCACGGTGGTGGCGGGCACGGCGCTCGCGCTCGCCGGCCGGCCGGGCCGGGCCCGGGCCGCACGCGTGCTCGCCCGGGTGGCGACCACCGGGTATGCGGTGCCGGGGCCGGTGGTCGCCGTCGGCGTGCTCGTGTGCGTCGCTTGGCTCGAGGCTCAGGGCTGGTGGCCGGCTGGGTGGGCGCTGGCGGGCACCCTCGGCGTACTCGTGTATGCGTTGGCGGTCCGCTACGTCGCCGTTGCCCACGCAGCGGTTGCGGCCAGCGCGGACAAGGTGCCCGAACGGGTGGTCGAGGCCGCCCGCACCCTCGGATCGGGCCCAGGGGCGGTGGCGCTGCGCGTCGAGCTCCCGCTGGTGCGGCCCGGCGTCGTCGTGGCGGGCGCGCTGGTGGGCATCGACGTCGTGAAGGAACTGCCGGTGACGTTGCTGCTGCGGCCCTTCGGCGTCGACACCCTCCCGGTCTGGGTGTGGCAGGCGACGTCGGACTCCCGGTGGGAGCAGGCCGCCGTGCCCGGACTCCTGGTCGCCGGGCTCGCAGCGGTCGGTGTCGCCGTGCTGCTCGCCGCGCTCGCTCGCGGCGCGGAGATGGTCGCATGAGCGGGCTCGAACTGCGCGGGGTGTGCGTCGCCCCGGTGCTCACCGGGGTGGATCTGACGGTCGCCGACGGCGAGGTGCTCGTGCTCGTCGGGCCGAGCGGTGCCGGCAAGACCACCCTGCTGCGGGCCGTCGCCGGGCTCGTCCCGGTCTCGGCGGGTTCGATCCGCATCGGTACCCGTGACGTGACCACCGAACCGCCCGAACGGCGGCGGGTGGGGCTCGTGTTCCAGGACCACGCGCTGTTCCCGCATCTCGATGTCGCCGGCAACGTCGGGTTCGGTGTGGCCCGGCGCGACCGGCCGGCGCGTGTCGCCGAACTGTTGTCGCTCGTGCGCCTCGACGGGTTCGCTCGCCGCCGGCCCCACGAGTTGTCGGGTGGCGAATCGCAGCGGGTCGCGCTCGCCCGGGCACTCGCCCCCCGGCCCGAGGTGCTCCTCCTCGACGAGCCGTTCGCCTCGCTGGACCCCGAGCTGCGCGATGCGCTGCGGCGAGAGGTGCGCTCGATCCTGCGGGCTGCGGGGACGACGGCCGTCGTGGTGACCCACGACGTCGCCGACGCAGAGGCCATCGGCGACCGGGTCGTGGCCCTGCGCGCCGGCCGCCTCGTCGAATGACGCCTTCGGCTCGCCGGGCTGGCGGTCCGAGCCGATCGTCGGTCCGGCCCGGTCGTGCGGCGCCAACGGGATCGTCCAGTCCGGCCGGGACGTCGACGTCACTCAGATGTTCGGCTCAAGGTCAGTGGGTCAGGGGGTTGGCGACGTGCAGTCCGCGGCGGTCGGCCGCGGCACATGACGCGCTGTCGGAGCCGCAGAGCACGGTTGCGCCGATCTCGAGCGCCGCTGCGAGGTGAACGGCGTCGTACGCTCGCAGGCCCTCGACTTCGGCGAGTTCGGCTGCAGCCGACACGAGCTCGTCGGTGACCGGCATGAAGAGAAGGACCCGTAACAGGGCCTCGAGCTCACCCACCGCATCGGCGCAGGACCAGATCAGCTGCCACCATCGGGCCGACGTCTCAGGAGTTGGCCGAGGGTCATGCCAACCAGCATCAGGATCCCGCCCAACCAGAACGGCTTGTCGACCCCGAACCAGTGGAGCACGACAGTGACCACGAGAAAGAGGAAGGCAGCGATCGCACCAGCCGCCAGGGCAGACTCCAACCGGCCCATCTATGCCCTCTTCCAGCACGTGTTGCCGATCCCGCTGTACCTGAGGCGGTGGTAGGAGAACTTGAGTTCGATCCAACATCTCGGGTTGAAGAAGCGGTCGATCGTCCGCCAGATCACCACACCCGCTCCAGCGATGGCACCCGCACAGACCGCAACACCCACCGGCCCGCCGAGTGCCGACGGGGTGCACACAACCATCCCGATGGTGGTGGCCGCTGCGATAAGGCCGCCTTCGATGATCGTCTTCTGCTCCCACGGGGAGAGTCGCACGTAGATCCACCACCCGAACCCGATGCTGGGGTCGGCGACGACGGGGTGGGCGGCGTTGCGGTGGTGGACGGTTTGGATGATGGTGGTGCCGTCGATCCGGTATTCGGTGGGGACGAATGCGGCGTTTCGGTCTCGTGCCCACGCGGGTTCGACGGTCACGACGCGGGTGTCGCCGTTGTGGACGTAGATGGTGCCGTCGGTGTTGGCCACGAGGTGGGTGGCGCCGTCGATGATGAATCGGTAGTCGACGGGTGCGTTCGGGGTTTCGATCACGACCAGGGCACGCAAGCCGTCGTCGGTGGCTTGTACGGCGTTGGCGT
>JBEIFW010000296.1:0-2387 GCA_040382215.1 Acidimicrobiales bacterium | reverse complement strand
TCGTCGGCGACGGCAAGGGCGACGCCGCTGCGGTCAAGACGTTGCTGGCCGTGCGCGCCGCGTCGGGCACGGCCCCGATCGTGGTCGAGGTGAACGGCCGCGAGACGTCCGACTCGGTGCGGTCGCTGTTCGGCGAGCGGGTCGTCGTGGTGAACTCTGCGGCGGTCGTCGCCGAACTCACCGCCCAGGCGTGTCGCCAGCACGGGTTGAGCCAGGTGTTCCGAGACCTGCTCGATTTCGACGGCGACGAGATCTACTTCGCGTCGTTCCCGGCCCTCGCCGGACGCACCTACGCCGAGGCGCAGCTCGCGTTCGAGTCGTGCAGCCTGATGGGCGTGCTCAGCGCCGGCCAGGTGCGCCTCAACCCGGACCCGGCGACGGTGCTCGCCGCGGGCGATGAGCTGATCGGGGTCGCGTCGGACGACAGCACGTTCGTGAGCAACGGGGTGCGGCCGAGCCCAGCGATCCCGACCCCGGTCCCCCCGCCCGCCGACCCGGCAGAGCGCCGGATCGTGGTGATCGGCTGGAGCCAGCTCGGCCCCCGCGTGATCGCGGAGATCGACGAGTTCCTCGGCTCGGAGACCACCGTCGAGATCGTCGTCGACCCCGACGTCCACGACCCCGACGCGGTACGGGCCAGCGTCGTCGCCGAACGCGTGCGTCTCGAGGTGTCCACGCACCAGGGAGGCCCGCTGGAGACCGCGCTGCACGCGGCCCGCCTGGCGCTGCAAGAGGTGATCATCCTCGGCCGGCGCGACGGGGTGCCCAGCGAGCAGGCCGACGCTGCGACCCTCATGCTGCTGCTCGCGTTCAACCAGCTCACCTCCGCAGGCAGGCTCGGGCCGGTGCGCATCGTCACCGAGTTGCTCGAGCAACGACATGCCCCCCTCGCCATGGCCACCGGCGTCGACGACTTCGTGGTCAGCGACGAGCTCACCAGCAAGATGATCGCCCAGCTCTCCGAGCGCTGGGAGCTCGACCAGGTCTTCCGAGACTTGTTCGACGCCACCGGGTGCCGGATCGAGCTGGTGGTCGCCGACCGTTACGGCGCCGTGTCCTGCACCTCGTTCGCGCAGGTCGTCGCCGCGGCGTCGAGCCAGGGACACAGCGCGATCGGCTATCGGCGGGCCTCCGACGGCGTCGTGTGCCTCAACCCGGCGAAGTCCGCACCGCTTGCCCTCGACAGCGCCGACGAGATCCTCGTGCTGCGCTGATCCGACGCGTCTTCGCCGCTGCGTTGGCCTGCGGGCCACGACGGACCGTAGCGTGCGGTCATCGTTGAACCGGGGAGGTTCTTTCCATGGCCGTGACCACAGGCAGCCAGGTTCCCGACGTCCAGGTCCACGTCCTCGGGGACGACGGCCGGCCCGCCGCCAAGTCGAGCCGCGAGCTGCTCGGCTCCGGCAAGGTCGTGCTGTTCGCCGTGCCGGGCGCGTTCACCCCGGGCTGCTCGCGGATCCACCTGCCCGGTTTCGTGGAGAACCAGGCCGAGCTGAAGGCCAAGGGTGTCGACGTCGTCGCCTGCATCGCCACCAACGACCCGTGGGTGATGAGCGCCTGGTCGGAGGCTGCCGGGGCGCAGGGGATCCTCATGATCTCCGACGGCTCGGGTGCGTTCACCGAGGCCATGGGGTTGACGATGGACGGCTCGGCGTTCGGCCTCGGCCGCCGCTCGCAGCGCTATGCCGCGATCATCGACAACGGCGTGTTCACCAGCATCGAGGTCGAGCCGGGTCCCGGTATCGAAGCCACCACCTGCTCAGCGGTGCTCACCCGCCTCTGATCCGTTCTTGGGATCACGGCAGCGGGTCGCCGTAGACCGCACGTGTGGTCTCGCCGGCGTCGAAGCGGGACTGCAACGCCTCCATCGAGGCAACGGCATCCGGCGTCGTGCTGAACGATTGGAAGATCCGCTGGTCGTTCAGCACGGCCTCGGGGATGCGATACAACTCGTCGCTGCCCGCCAGCATGCGCTTCATCCCGGCCACGGCCGCCGGTGGCCGGGCGGCGAGCCGGCCGGCCCAGTCGAGCGCGACGGGCAGCGCGTGCCCGGTTTCGACGACGCGGTTGACGCCACCGAGTTCGTAGAGGCGCCGGGCGGTGAACGGCGCGCCGAGCAGCACCAACTCGGCCGTGGCGGTCCGCCCGATGAGGGTGCGCAGCCGGGACGTGCCGCCGATGCCGGTACCCACCCCGATGCCCACCTCGGGCTGCCCGAACCACACCTGCTCCTCAGCGATGCGCAGATCGCAGGCCCAGCCGAGTTCACACCCGCCGCGGGTGTTGTCGCCGGTGATCGCGGCGATCGACACCACGTCGGTGGCGCTCAGCTCGTGGAGGCACCGGAACCATGCGGCGCCGTCGCCGGTGGTGGGCCGTCCCGTGAC
>JBEIFW010000295.1:0-2395 GCA_040382215.1 Acidimicrobiales bacterium | reverse complement strand
GGCAGGCGGCACTCGCCTCCGTCGCCGACGTCACCGTGCTCGACGACGACGTTGCCGCGGCGGTGGCCCTGGCCGGGGCCCGGGCCCGCCCGGGCGAGGTCGTGCTGTTCGCCCCGGGCGCACCGACCACCCCGGCCGTGGGGGACTGGGAGGTGCGCGGCGCCGCGTTCCGGGCCGCCACCGACGCCCGATAGTGACAAATCCCGATCGGATTAGTTAGGATTACGCCCGTGACGGCAACGGCCCTGCCTCGAGGACGCAACGACGATCGCGCGAGCGCCGGCGGCTACCCGTGTTGCGACGTGCCGGTCACCCCGACCGACCTGTCGGCGGGGCTCTCGGCCATCGGCGCCTGGCTCACCCGGGCGCTGCGGTCGGTCACGCCTCGTCGTTGAACGGCACGATCGTCGGGTTGGGCACGCCGAGCGCGTGCACGAGCTGACCCATCGAGATGAACTGGGCCACGGTGAAGGCCATCTCCATGAACTCCTCATGGGTGAAGACCTCGAGCATCTCGTTGACGTCGGCCTGCGAGCAGGTGGCCGGCCGCTGGTGCATCAACTCGGCGTAGCGCACGGCGAGTCGTTCGCGCGGTGCCAGGTCGTCCACGTCACCGAGCTGGATCCGCTCCGCGGTGTCGTCGTCGAACAGGGGCCGACCGGACCGGTCGGCGAAGCGGCCGTGCAGTCAGTAGTGGCAACCGTTGAGCTGCGCGATGCGCAACCGGGCCGCCTCCTTGGTGCGCACCTCGACGGTGCCGCCGAACAGCAGCGGCCAGTAGAACTTCGTCCAGGCCACGAACCACTTCGGGGCGTGG
Organism: Acidimicrobiales bacterium; assembly: GCA_040382215.1. Classification (GTDB taxonomy): domain Bacteria; phylum Actinomycetota; class Acidimicrobiia; order Acidimicrobiales; family Ilumatobacteraceae; genus JBEIFW01. The sequence continues at coordinate 1,578 of JBEIFW010000295.1, read as the reverse complement.
CCGAGCGTGCGCACCCACCGCGGGTCGACCCCACGGTCGATCAGCTCCTGCAGCTCGGGGGTCACCTCCGCGAGCGGGAGCTTGGGGACCGGGATCGGGCAGGCGCGTTCGGCGGCGGTGGCCATCGCGGCAGGCTACGGGATATCGGCATCCTCGAGGAGCGCTGCGACATCGTGGTCGTCGGCGGCGGTGAAATGCCGCTCGACCATCACCTCGATGAGCCGCTCCCCGCGGGCGTTGGCCACGTCGAGCTGCGCGGCGGTACTCACGAGGCCGAGCCAGCGCAGCATCGAGCGCCGGTAGTCCTCCCGCAGCGATGCCAGGTCGTAGCCCTGCACCCCGCCCGCCCGCAGCCCGTCGTAGTAGCGGGCGACCAACTGATCTTCGAAGCGGCGGCGGTCATCCACCGGGAGCGATCCGGCGACGAAGTAGGCGAGGTCGCTCGCGCCGCGGTAGCGGATGACGCGTTGCCAGTCGACGAACACCGGCGCACCCTCGGCTGGCATGAGCAGATTGTCGAGGCGGAGATCATTGTGGGACAACGTGTTGGGGCCATCCACAGCCCACCGGTGATAAAGCGCCGCGAGCTGCGGGCCGTAGCGTTCGGCGGCCCGGAACGCGCCGGCGGGCACGTGATCGCGGAACCGTTCGGCGAACCGGGGGAACGACTCGCGGTACAGCCGTGCCGAACGGTCCTCCACGCCGTCGTCGAGTGCCGGTACGAATCCGCACCGCTCGAGCGCTGGGTGCTCCCACCACCGGGCGTGGAGGGTCGCCATCGTGTCGACCACCGCCTCTGCGTCGGCGACCGATGCGCCGGCCACCTGGTCGACGGGCCGGCTGCCGGTCAGGTCGTCGAGCACGAGCACGGCGAGGCGGGCGGCGGGATCCACGGCGACGTGATGGCACTGCGGAGCAGGCAGTCCGGGCCCGAAGTGACGGTAGACCTCGGCCTCGCGCAGGAAATAGCCCCAGTCGGTGCCCATCCCCTGGTTGCGGGCCCGCCACGGGGGCAGCTTCACCACCACCGACGACGGGCGGCCCGTAGCGGCCGAGGGCCCGCCGGATCCACCGGCGTGCTCGGGCCAGGCGAGCACGACGCGGGCCATCACGCTGAGCATGCCGACCCCCTCGCCGAAGGTGGTCACCTCCACGACCTCGACCGGCGACCCGAACGCCGCCGAACACCACGCCGAGGTCAACTCTTCGGGTCCACGCGGCACGCCCCCCATGGGGCGCAGTCTTGCCGACCGGTCAGCCGGTGACGGCCACGGCTTCGGGCTCGCCCGCCTCGGCGAGTTCGTCGCGCCGGGCCGCCCGACGCCGGTCGCGCAACGACTTGCGCACCACGAGCACCCAGCCGATCGGGACACACGTCGCGAAGATGAACCACTGCACGGCGTAGGACCGGTGCGGACCCTCGCCGAGCGGGGGCATCGGCAGCGGCCGCGGATCGGTGGCCGCCACGGTCGGGTCCTGGGCCACCAACTCCAGATACATGGACGCGAGCGGGTAGCGGGATTGTTCACCGAGGCGATCGAGGTCGATCACCCCCGCCTCGGTGAGCACCCCGGCCGG
>JBEIFW010000294.1:0-2435 GCA_040382215.1 Acidimicrobiales bacterium | reverse complement strand
GAGGACCACCTGGCCGAGCAGGAAGTAGTTCGAGTTCGAGTACTCCCACGACGACCCGGGCGGGAAGTCGAGCTCGTCGACGGCGCCCAGCGCCGCCAGCGCGTCGGCGTCGGTGCTCGAGCCGATGTCCACGATCGTGTCGGGCGTCATCGGCACCGAACGCCTCTGCGTACACGACCGCACCGTCGCGGCCCACGGCGACGCTGCAACCCGGGTCGGCCGCTCAACCCGCGACCACCCGGACGCCGCGCCGACGGGCCATCCTGCCGCAGCCGACTACCGCACCCGGGTGACCGGCCCGAGCCGGCCGAGGATCGTCTCGTAGATCTCGGCGTTGTCGCGCGAGATCTTCCGGTGCACCCGCCGCTCGAACAGCCTCCGGAGCAGCGGGTTGTAGGCGTGGTACGTCTCCACGAAAGTCAGGCGAGTACCGGCGCCGTCGTCGATCGGCTCGAGCGTGTGCCAGCCCTCCGCATGCGACCAGAGCGGCTTGCCCTCGGCGTGGTAATGGGCGTACTCGTTGCGACGCGCCTCGACCACGACCTCGAACGAACGGCCCCGACCACCCGAGAGCAGCCACCGCGGCACCGGGAACACCGCCGTGCGGACGAGCCCCTCCCCGTTCTCGTCACCGTCCTTCAGGATCGTGATCGACCCGTGCGGATGGGTGATCGTGCGCGGGACCACGTCGTCAGGCTGCGTCTTCGGGTGGAACAGGCGCCAGACCCGATAGGGCGGCGCGCCCACGTCGAAGGCGACCTCGTGGCGGTGCATCAACAGACCTCCGGGCTCCGAACGTCGGCCTGGTCCGGCGGCAGAGCGTTTCCCGATCTACGACATCAGCACCGGCAGCGAGCGAGGACCGTTCGTGAAGGGAACGGGCGTCTTCTGGAAGGTGAAGCCCGGCGCGAGCTCGAGGGTCGAGATCGACCGCACCAAGGTCGTGATGGCGATGCGCGCCTCCAGCCGGGCGAGCGCCGCACCGGGGCACACGTGAGGGCCGTCGCCGAAGGACATGTGCCGGCGTTGGTTCTCCCGATCGAGGCGCACGGCGTCGGGATCGCCGAACACCGACTCGTCACGGTTGGCCGATGCGAGCCCGAACGCCACCTGGCTGCCCGACGGGAGCAACTCGTCGCCGACCTGCACGTCGTTCATCGCCCTGCGCAGGAGGAACGTGAGCGGTGGATCGAGGCGCAGCGATTCCTCGACGAGCGCCGGCACCAGGCCGGGGTCGGCCTTCACCGTTGCGAACAGCGCCGGGTCGAGCGCCAGCCGCCAGATGAGGTTGCCGATCAGGTTGCGCGTCGTCTCGGTGCCCGCGACGAGCATGAAGATCAACTGCGTCCGACACGCGATGGGCGACAGACGAGTGCCCGCCACCTCGGTGTTGGCCAGACGCGTGATGAAGTCGTCGGGCGCGTCGATCGCGCCCAGTCGCTCCGCGATGGCCGCATCGAGGTACGCGCTGATGTCGGCCATCGCACGTTCACGGTCGGCCCGTTCCTCCGGGGACGCGAGCACGGTGCCCTTGAAGAGGTCGTCGGCCCACCGGCTGAAGCGCGGGTGGTCGTCGTCGGGCAATCCCAGCAAGTAGCCGATCGCGGCCGCCGGGATCGGCTCGACGAAGCTCGACACCAGCTCACCGCCGCCTGCATCGCGGATCGGCGTCAGGAGCCGCTCGACGAGCTGCTCCAACGCCTGCTCGATACGGCCGAGGCGATGTGCCGCAACCGCAGCGTTGATGACCCGGCGCACCTTGCCGTGCTCGGGCTCGGCGATGAACGGGAGGAACAGCTCGTCGGGCTCGAGACCGTCCGTGTCGATGAAGCTCCCCTCGAAGGTGAGGACATCACGACTCGCCTCGCTGACGTGGTCGTGCCGGGCGACGTACCAGTAGCCCCCAGGCGTCTGGGACACCGGGCAGCGCCCCCGGAGGTCGCGCAGCTCCTCGTGGGGCACGTACTCGCGCACCGCCAGCGGATCGAACTCGTCCATGTCGCCATCCCCCTACATCGCAGTACCGGCGTTAGGCGCGCCGCCGACCGACGCCACAGTACCCGGGCGGGACCCACTCGATCCCGGTCGTCTGCACCTCGCCGGAGCGGATCCTCCGACTCGGGTGATCGCCACACCCCGGCGGGCGCCTCCAGCAGCCCCGGGTGACGGTCAGGCGTCCCGCAGCCACGGCTCGAGGAGCTGGTCGTCGCTCGTGAGACCGGTCGCCTCGAGCGAGTCGGGGCTGGTGCACGTGGCCGCCAACGCGAGGCGTTGCTCGGGGACCACCACGAAGGTGGTCACGAAGCCGGCCCAGCCCCCGCTGTGCGAGAGCACCGTGCCGAGGTCCGGGTCGTCGAAGACCTGGATGCCGGCGCCGTAGCGGCCGTACCAGTGCATCCCGGCCGCGTCGTCGAGGCGGGCCGCAGTGATCCCCT
>JBEIFW010000293.1:0-2440 GCA_040382215.1 Acidimicrobiales bacterium | reverse complement strand
GAGCTCTACGACATCCGCGCCGACTTCTCCCAGGGCGTCGACGTGGCGGCGGTCCACCCGGAGAAGCTCGCCGAATTGCAGACCCTGTTCGACCGTGAGGCCCGCCGCAACCACGTGTTCCCGCTCAAGGAGCCCGGCCAGACGTTCGGGCCCCGGTTCGCCGTCCCCGATGCGCTCGGTGGCCGTAAAGCGATGACCTACACGGCCGCGCACTACCGGATGCCGGAACGGTCGGTCGTCAACGTGAAGAACTGCTCGTTCGTCATCGACGCTCGGATCAACGTGCCCGAGGGCGGGTGCGAGGGGGTCCTCGTGTGCCAGGGCGGCGCCATGGCCGGCTGGTCGCTGTACGTGGACGGGACGGGCCACGCCGTCTACCACTACAACTGGCTGGGGCACGAACACTTCGTGGCGCGGTCGTCCGCGCCGCTCGCCCCCGGGGCGCGGCGGGTCACCGTCGAGTTCGCCTACGACGGCGGGTTCGGGGGCGGGGGCTGGGCCGTGCTGCGCGTCGACGGTGCCCAGGTGGGCCACGTGCGGGTGGCCCGGACGGTGCCGGTGGTGTTCTCGATCAGCGGGGAGACCTTCGACGTGGGCCTCGACACCGGCTCGCCCGTCGGGCCCTACCCCCACGTGTACCGGTTCACCGGGCGCATCGACGCCGTGACCGTCGAGCGGTTGAGCGAGCCGCCGCCCGAGGTGCAGGCCCTCATCGACGAGGGCTACTTCGCGGCGAGCCTGGCCACGCAGTAGGGGCCCGGCGCGGCCGCTGCGGCGCGCCGGGGCCTGGTCTACCCTGACCGGTCGCAGGCCGTTGCGCCGCTGTCGCGTTGAGGGGGTCGACCGGGTATGACGTCGTATCCGAAGCACATCAATCACGAGATGAGCCCGATGGCGTGCCCGGTGCACCTCGGCGATGTCGACCTGTTCGGCCCGGGCGCCCAGGAGCACTGGTACGAGGCCTACGAGATCCTCCACCGCGAGGCCCCGGTGCTGCGGCTCGAGGGCGGCGGCCTCACCCCCGGCACCGATGCGTTCGTGCTCACCAAGCACGCCGACATCTCCCGGGTGGTGCGCGATCCCGAGCGCTACCCCGCGATGGGGCAGGCCCGACTCGGCCAGTTCGCGCAGGAGGGCATGACGGCCGAGGAGTTCTACGGCAAGTTCCGCAACCTGATGCAGGCCTCGATGGTGTCGCTGCGCCCCACCCAGGAGCTCTACATCAAGCACCGCAAGGAGCTCACCGACCCGTGGGTGGGCACCGGGGCGACGCGCCATCGCGAGATGATCACCAAGCACGCCAACGACCTGATCGACGAGTGGATCGACGACGGTCAGGTCGAGTTCATCTCCCGGTTCGCCCGCCCGCTGCCCCAGCGGGTGATGGCAACCATCCTCGGGTTCCCGCTCGCGGACATCCCGCAGCTCGCCGAGTGGGGTGACGCCGTGGTGACGCCGTTCGTGCACGGCCACGGCCACAAGCACGAGATGACGCCGGAGCAGACGTCGGTGATGTTGTCGCGCCTGGCCGGCTTCCAGGACTACATCTACGAGCACGTCAAGGCGAAGCGGGCCGACCCGCAGGACGACATGGTGAGCTTCTTGTGCGGGGCCCACTACGAGGCGTTGGATCGCAAACTGACCGATCTCGAGATCGCCGGCATCGTGCACGCCATGATCCTCGGCGGGCTCGAGACCACGCAGTACGCGCTCGAGGAGCAGGCCCAGTTGGTGTGCGAGACGCCGGGGTTGTTCGAGCAACTCCGCGGCGACCGCACCAAGGTGCGGGCCTTCACCGAGGAGGGCCTGCGGATGCGCTCGCCCACGCACGGGCTGTCGACGCGGGTGACCTCGCGCGACGAGGTGTTCCAGGGGGTCGAGGTGCCGGCCGGGTCGCTGCTGCACCTGCGGTTCGCGGCGGCCAACGTCGACGCCGAGGAGTTCGACTGCCCGTTCGAGCTCGACCTCGAACGCGAAGGCCTCACCCGTCACGTGGCGTTCTCGGCCGGCCCGCGGGTGTGCCCGGGCGCGAACCTGTCCCGGGTGGAGCAGCAGATCGCCTGGAACGTCCTGCTCGACCGGGTGTCGGCCCTCGACTACGACGAGGGCAACGACTGGATGCACCAGCCCGGGATCATGCTGGGCACGCTCAAGGTCCACCTGCGCTTCACCAAGGCGTAGCGGGCCGGCCGGCTGCCCTCAGGCGAGGTGCTCCTGCAGGGCGTCCACGGTGGCGTCGGCGAGCAGGCGCGGGCCCGGCAGCGCCGGGTCGGCGTGGGTGAGCGACAGCGCGTACGAGACGCCGAGATCGGGCACGTGGCCGGTCTCGAGCCCCCAGAACCCGCCGTGTGACCACACCGTGGTGCCGCCGACATCGCGGGCGAACAGACCGAGCCCTGTGCGGTCGCCGCCGGGGAAGGCGACCCCCTCGGGCCCGAGG
>JBEIFW010000292.1:0-2475 GCA_040382215.1 Acidimicrobiales bacterium | reverse complement strand
CGCTGGGGCGGGTGCTTGTCGGTCGTGGACCGAGGGCGCGCCCACTCCGGCGTGTACGCCGCGAGCAGCAGCACCCGTAGGCCGTTGCGCACGGCGATGTCGACGGCTCGGTCGGTTGCGGCCCGGTCGGGTGCACCCCGGGTGCGCTCCTCCCGCGACCAGTCGAGGTCGAGCCGGATCCACCGGGCGCCGGCGGCCACCATTGCCGCTGCGTCGCTTTCGGGATCGGCGCCGGACTCGAACCCCGAGCCCGGTGAGAACCCGACGCGCGCGCCGTCGAGCCGCTCGACGCCACGGCAGTCGAGCGGGGCATCAGCGCGCACCTCCGCCGGACCCCTGACGGTCGCCAGCACGACGACACCGATTCCGCAGAGCGCGACGAACACCGCGATGGCGACCGTCGCGACGAGCGCACCCCGCCGCACGCCGGCGGGGCGATCGGCGGCACGGCCGGAGACGCGACCGGAGACGCTGTCCGCGCCCGGGTCGTCCGTCATCGCCGACCCCGGAGGTCGTCTACGTCGAGCGCGCCCGACCAGCGCGCGACGACCACGAAGAACACCCCTGCGAGCGCAGCACCGGCCGCCCACGGCAACGGCGTCGCGGCGAGCGCCGCGCCGAGCCCGAAGGTCAGCACCCCGGTCAGTGTGGCGCGCCCAAACAGCGGTGCCGGGAACGGCCGCACGTGCGGGATGCGCCGTACGAGCAAGGCCAACGGGATCAGGACCACGACTTCGGTGAACAGCGTCGCCGCAGCGGCGCCCTCGAAGGACCAGCGGGGGATCGCCACGATGTTCACGGCCACGTTCGTCAGCATTCCGACGGCGGCCACGAGCGGGTAGACCCGGTGGTGCGCGGTTGCGGCGAGCACCGTGAACGCCATCGACGTTGCGAACGCAACCACCTGGGCAGCCATGAGCACCACCGTCGCCCGGTTGGCGTCGACGTAGTCGCGGCCGTAGAGCAGCCCGATGGCATCGGTGGCGTAGAGCGCCGTGCCGACGAACGCCCCGATCCCGAGCACGGTCAACAACGTTGCGGACCGCCGAAGTGCGGTGCGGAACGCCTCGGGCTGATCGGGGAACGACGACACGAGGATCGTCAACATGGGCGTCGACACCGCCGTCGATCCGAAGCGAACCAGGTCGGGAAGCTTCGAGGCCACGCTGTAATGGCCCACGGCCCGGAACGTGTCGAGTTGCGACAACATGACGGAGTCGATCCGATAGGTGAGCGTCGCGAACGCGGTGCCGATCGAGAGCGGTACCGCTTCGCGCAGCAGCACCAACCACTCCCGGACGTCGGGCCGGTAACGGATCGGCATCAGGCGGCGGGCGCGCGCCGCGACGATCGCAAGGTTGATCATCTCGCCGACCACGGCGGGGACCACGAACCACAGCACCGAACCGCCGGCGGCCGCGATCGCCGCAGTGAGCGCGAACTGTGCGCATTGGGCCACCGCCCCCGACACCGCGACGGTCCGGAGCCGGAGTTGCGCCTGGAACACGATGCCGAGCGCGTGAGCCGGCGTGGCAACAACCACCACCAGCGCAGCGACCGCCATCGCCTCGATCACCTCGGTCGGGTATCGGCCGAACACCACGAAGCCGAGGGCGACGGCGTAGCCGACGACACCGAGCAGGGACCGCAACAACACGTAGCTGCCGACGAACGATCCCGCCCGGTCGGGGTTCCCGAGGACACCCGCCACTGCGGCGCGCCCGATCCCCATGTCGGTGACGATCGAAAGCATGCCGAGCACGCTGAAGAGCAGCGCGAACCGACCGAACGACTCGGGCGGGAGGGTCCGGACGATCAGCAGCGTGCCGGCCCAGGCGAACGCCGCGACGACAAGGCGGCCGGCCACGAGCGCCCCGGCGTTGCCGACGAGGCGGTCGGGCGCAGGCGCCGTTGATGTCACGGCGAGCGCTCCGCTCGATCGTCGGGTCCAACCCGGTCGAGTTGGTGGTCGGGCCAGGAGCTTGCGATGCGTGCGAGTTGGAGCGCGAGCCGGGGCGCGCCGAGGTGGGCGCCCATGGTGAGCCGGGGGATGCGCATCGGGTCGATGCCCGGGGTCACCCGGCCGTTGAGGAAGGTGACTGCGGCGGTGTAGCCGGCTTCGGTCGCCGCTTTCCGTACGGCGGCGTCGTGGTAGCCGTGCGGGTAGGCGAGCAGCTCGGGGGCGGTGCCGCAGCGATCGGCGAGGAGGCGGCGACTACCGGCGAGTTCGTCGGCGAGGGCGCCCTCACCGCACGCGACCAGGTTCCGGTGGTGACGTGTGTGCGACCCGATGGTCCAGCCGGCCCGTACGAGCGCGTCGAGTTCGCCGGCGTCGAGCGTGCGCGGCGCACCCGGCCACCACGGAGGCGAGGTGCCCAGATGATCGGACACCACGAACACCGTCGCAGTCGCACCGGCCTCTGCGACGACCTCGAGCGCACGAGAGCGCACGCCCGCCAGCGCGTCGTCGAACGT
>JBEIFW010000291.1:0-2477 GCA_040382215.1 Acidimicrobiales bacterium | reverse complement strand
GGCCTATCACTCCGCCGGCCGCCGGCACGTGGGGTGGTCCGGTCGCCTGGGCCGTCGGCGGGATCCTCGGCTACGATAACGCAGTAGTTCCCGTGGTCTGGCTGCTCCGAGCGCACCCTCCGGCGGGTGTGCTCACCTGGCTGGTCGACGTTGCCAACCCTGACGGCTATGCCGCCAGGCAGCGGTACAACGCCCGGGGCGTGGACCTGAACCGGAACTTTCCGGTCGCGTGGCGGCCCGGATACGCCGGAGATCCGACGCGGGGCCCGGCCCCGCTGTCGGAGCCCGAGTCGGCGGCGCTGGCCCGATTCGTCCAGTTGGTGCGGCCGACCGTCGGGGTCTGGTGGCACCAGGTGGGGGACTGGGTCGACGTCGCAGCGTCCGGAGTCGCCCGGCCCGACCTGCTGGTGCGGTACGCGCAGGTCGCAGGTGTCGAACTCGCCGAGGTGCCTTGCGACGACGGCCCGTGCTCTGGCAACGCAACGCAATTTGCCAACGCCGTGATCCCAGGGTCGACGCAGTTCGTCGTCGAACTGCCGACGGAGGTCGATGCGGCGATGTCGAACCGGCACGCTGCGGCCTTCCGGGCCGTCGCGGCGGGTTGACCACCCTGCGTCGGTGCTCGCCGCTCGGCAGGTGCTGTTCGCCGAAGCGCCGCGAACTCGGTCGGCGAACCACCGCAGCAGATCGCCGGAGGCGAGCGCGATCACGCTCGTGTGGTCGCCGGGGAACACCTTGCGCTCCACCGTTGCGCCCTTGGCGCAGTACTTGGCGACGAGCGCAGCACTGATGGCCGGGGGGATGAGGTCGTCGGAGCTGCCGTGGTAGACGAACAGCGGTGCCCGCGGGGCGGCCTGGCCGGCGGTGTTGGCATCGAGATGACCTGACCAGGGTGCGGTGGTGCTCGGGTCGACCCGTACGAGATCGTCGGTCGTCAGACCTCGCAAGGTACGGCTGATGTCGTCGGTGCACTGGGACCGGATGGTCCCGAGCAGCTCCTGACCCTTCGCCGTCAGAACCTTCGCGGGGTCGGCGTCGGCATACGCAGCGGCGATGCCGGCAACGGTCATGAGCCCGAAGTAGCTGTACCGGCCCGTGCGCAACCCCTCGCCCAGCGTGCGCAGTTCGGCGGCCGGCGCGCCGATGGCGGCGCCGACGAGGTCGAGCTCGGGGGCGTAGGTCGGCTGCAGTTCGGCGGCCCACGCGGCGGCGCCGCCACCCTGCGAGTGCCCCCAGACGAGCACCTTCGAGCTCGTCGTCACGCCGGTGCCCGTGAGGGTCGCCGCCGCCCGTACGGCGTCGAGCACGTTGCGGCCCTCGGCGCGCCCCATCACGTACGGGTGCTCTCCGGGCGGGCCGAGGCCCTCGTAGTCCGTGGCGACGAACGCGTAGCCCGCGCCCACGACGAGCGGGGCGAGCAGGCGCTCGGCCGACCGCCCGTCGGTGAACTGGCGGGACACGGCGCACGCGTCCCCGAGCCCCGTGGTCCCGTGGGCCCAGGACAGCACGGGGCGCCCACCTGCGGGTGCGGCGCCGGCGCCGACGACGACCAATCCGGACACGGCGACCGGCTCACCGGTGGCCCGCTGCGACACGTACAGGATGCGCCACCCGCGCGTCCCGGGACCAGCGTCGATCGGCTCGGATCGCAGGAGGGCGCCGGGTCGCGCCGCCCCGAGTGGCTCGCCGGGCACGTAGAACGCGTCGGACGGCCCCGGTGCGGCGGTCGTCGACGTCGGCCGGGCGGTCGTGGCCGGGCTCGTGGATCCGGTAGCGGCGGTCGTCGACGTCGGCCGGGCGGTCGTGGCCGGGCTCGTGGATCCGGTAGCTGTGGTCGTAGCCGGGCGTGCGGTCGTGGCCGCCGTCGGGGCGACGGATGGGCCGGCGTCGGTGCTGCACGCCGCGCCGAGCAGCGCTGCGCACAGCCCCACGAGCACGGCGCGAATGGCAGGATGCCGGCCATGGGGGAACGCATCGCGTACGACGAGTTCGGCCTGTTCCACGAGAACGCCTCCGAGTACGGCCTCGAGCAGCCGTCGCCCCCGAGCGTACGGCGAACCTCGGTCGAACTCGCGGGCGGGCGGCGGGTTTCGGCCCTGGTGTGGGGGGACGGCGACCCGGAGTTGGTGCTTGTCCACGGCACCGCCCAGAACGCCCACACCTGGGACACGGTGGCCCTGGCGCTCGGCCGGCCGCTCGTGGCCGTGGACCTTGCAGGACACGGCCATTCCGACTGGCGCGACGACGCCACGTACACCCCTGAGCTGTTGGCGGCCGATCTTGCCCTCGTCGTCGAGGCCCTTGCGCCCGGCGCGTCCGGCGTGGTCGGCATGTCGCTCGGCGGTCTGACCACGGTCGTGCTCGCCGCCCGCTGGCCCCACCTGGTGCGCCGACTCGTCGTCGTCGACGTCACGCCCGGCACGAACCGGGACAAGGCGAAGGCGATCATCGACTTCGTCAACGGCCCGCAGGACTTC
>JBEIFW010000290.1:0-2497 GCA_040382215.1 Acidimicrobiales bacterium | reverse complement strand
GCGGGCGTAGGGGATCGTGCGGGCCGGCACGAGCGGCAAGCCGTAGAGGCTGACTCTTTCGACGACGGTCGCCGCACCCCGATCCCGATCCCATTGCGGCGGCGACACGCTGCGGTGGACGACGTGGTCGCCGAGGCGCTCGGCCCACTCCGGTTGGATCCGCACCGCGTGGCGGCCCCACAGCCGGTTGGTCTCGACGAGTTCGGCCGCCACCACCCAGCGGGGAGGACGGCGGGCGAGTACCGAGCCCGGCACGAGCGCGAACCGGGACTGGCGTGCGCCGAGGAAGTCGCGCTTGGCCTCGTCGCGTAGGCCGACGTGCGACAGCAGGCCCGACAGCAGCGCCTGGGCCACGTGATCGGGATGAGCGGGCTCGGTGTTGGCGCGCAGGCCCAGGTCGGTGGCGACCTGGCGCAACTGCCGGTGCAGGTCCTGCCATTCCCGGATGCGCTGCACGTGGAGGAACTCGGCGCGTAGACGCTTGCGGAACTGGTTCGCCGACGAGGACTTCTGCACGCTGCGGACGTAGTCCCACAGGCGCAGCAGCACCTCGGCATCGCTCGCCGCGTCGGTGCTGAACCGGCGGTGCGCCTCGGCTGCGGCCTGCTCGGCGCCGGCCGGTCGCTCCCGGGGGTCCTGGATCGGCAAGGCCGCAGCGAGCACGGTGAGCTCGCGCACGCAGCCGAGGCGGTCGGCCTCCAGGATCATGCGGCCGAGGCGCGGGTCGACAGGCAGGCGGGCCAGGCGGCGTCCGAGGGGGGTGAGGCGGGCGGCAAGGTCGGACCCCTCGGGCCGCAGGGCGCCCAGCTCGACGAGCAGCGCGATGCCGTCGGCGACGGCGCGGGGGTCGGGTCGATCGAGGAACGGGAAATCGCGAGGTTCGCCGAGCCGCAGCGCAGCCATCTGCAACACGACCGACGCCAGGTTCGTCCGCAGGATCTCGGGGTCGGTGAACGCCGGTCGCGCCGCCAGGTCGTCGTACAGGCGGATGCAGATCCCGGGGGCGACGCGCCCGCACCGGCCGGCGCGTTGGGCGGCCGAGGCCTGCGACACGGGCTCGATCGGGAGTCGTTGCACCTTCAACCGTCGGCTGTACCGGGAGATGCGGGCGGTGCCGACGTCGACGACGTAGCGCACCCGCGGCACGGTGATCGAGGTTTCGGCGACGTTGGTGGCGAGCACGATGCGCCGACCCGGGCCGGGCTGGAAGATGCGGTGTTGCTCGGCCGAGGACAAGCGCGCGTACAGCGGCAGCACCTCGGTGTCGGGCAGGGCGAGATCGCGCACGGCGGCGGCGGTGTCGTGGATCTCGCGCTCGCCGGCGAGGAACACCAGTACGTCGCCGGGGCCTTCGGCGCACAGCTCCTGCACGGCATCGCAGACCGCTTCCACCGGGTCGGTGGTGGACACGGTCGCGTCGGGCTCGGCGTCACCGGCGTCACCGGGCGCGCCGCTGTCGAGCACCGAGCCGAGCGGGCGGTAGCGCAGCTCCACGGGGTAGCTGCGCCCCGACACCTCTACCACCGGTGCGCCGCCGAAGTGCGCGGCGAATCTGGCGGTGTCGATCGTCGCCGAGGTGATCAGCAGCTTCAGGTCCGGCCGCCGGGGGAGCAGCCGGTGGAGGTAACCCAGAAGGAAGTCGATCGTGAGGCTGCGTTCGTGGGCCTCGTCGATGATCACGGTGTCGTAGCGGCGCAGGTCGCGGTCACGGGCGATCTCGGCGAGGAGCAACCCGTCGGTCATCACCTTGAGCTGCGTGTCGGGGCCGACCCGATCGGTGAACCGCACGGCGTACCCGACGCGACCACCGACCGGTTCGCCGAGCTCCGCAGCGATCCGCTCGGCGACCGTGCGCGCCGCCAGCCGTCGCGGTTGGGTGTGGGCGATCATCGCCCGTCGGGTCGATCCCTCCGGGGCCGCTGCCCGGCCGAGGGCCAGGCAGAGCTTGGGGAGCTGGGTCGATTTCCCCGAGCCCGTCTCGCCGGCGACGATCACGACCGAGTTGGTGCGCATCGCCGAAGCGATCTCTGCCAGGCGTTCGGTGATCGGCAGGTCGGCCGGGTAGGTGATCCCGACCGCGTCGGGCGGCGACACGATCGGGCAACGCTAGCGTCGACCCGGTGCCCGCCGACCCCCCGGACGACCGACCTGCGACGATGCCGCCGCTCGAACTCGCAGCGCGTGTCACGAAGGTTCGCACTGCGATGGTCGAGGCAGGGCTCGATGCGCTCGTCGTCAGCGATCTCGTGAACCTGCGCTGGCTGACCGGGTTCGCCGGCACGGCGGGCACGGCCGTGGTGCGCGCCGACGAGCTCGTCGTGGTGGTCGACGGCCGATACGCCGAACAGGCCGCGCAGCAGCTGGCCGACCATGGCGTATCGGCCCGCGTCGCGCAGGGCCGCACCCGGGCCCGCCTGCGAGAGCTCGGCCTCGACGTCCTGCGGGGCGCGTCGCGCGTCGGGCTCGAGGCCGACGCGCTCACCTGGGCCGAGGCCCG
>JBEIFW010000289.1:0-2509 GCA_040382215.1 Acidimicrobiales bacterium | reverse complement strand
TCGACCGCATCATCGCCCGCAACCTCCGCTACGCCGTGGCGTCGTGCCGGGAGGTTGCGGCAGCCCTGCTCGCGGCCGACCTGCCGGGTTCGATCGTGAACGTCAGCTCGGTGGCCGCCCGGGGCACCCCGCTGCTCGCCGCCTACGGGGCGGCCAAGGCGGGCCTCGAGTCGTTCAGCCGCACCATGGCCCTGGAGTGGGCCGAGCGGGGCATCCGCGTGAACCTGGTGGCACCCGGCACCGTCAAGACGCCGCGTGCGGGGACCTCCGACCTCGACGAGGCGGCACGGGCCATCCCCATGCGCCGCCGCGGCGAGGCCGAGGAGATCGCGTCGGCGGCGCTGTTCCTGCTGTCCGACCTGGCCTCGTACGTCACCGGCCAGACCCTCGCCGTGGACGGCGGCTCCGGCATGGGCAACCCCGGCGGCGACGCCCTGCCCCCCTTCGTGACCAACCCCGCCGTGCGCGCCCGCTTCGGCCGGTGACGGCGGACGCTGACCGCCCGATCGCATCGTGACGAGAACCTGGGATGACACACACACGGCGTTTGCGGCGACTCCTCGGACCAGATCGGCCGTGGGAGACAGGGGTGGAGATCGTGGGATGTCGTCTGAAGCGCAAGATCGGACCGGGTCGAGGACCAGCGGCTGCAGTTGTGGTTGTCGTCTTGACCATGCTTGCCGGCCAAGCGCCGGTGTCGAGCGCGACTGGTGTGGTCGGTCGAGGGTACGAGGGTCGGTTCACGCATTTTCGGTGGAACCGGGCGGACGGTGATGGGATCGGGCAATCCCACATCCACTCCGCCGTCATCAACGGCTGCGACTACGCAGGTTCCTATCTCGACACCCGCTCAGAGACGGTCGGCAATCCGAGCGGCAACCTCCACAAGCTCTCGTCCAAGAAGGTGAGCAAGGGACCTGGCACGTTGAATGCCGGCGCACACTGGTACTACTCGGACGGCGGGCAGTACTTCACCTCGCCGAACGGCCAGAGCGGCTGGGACAAGTGCTGGTAGGGTACTGACCGTGCGGCCCCTTGCGTGGCTTCTGCTGGTGTCGTCTGCTGCCGCCGCGTGCGGTGGTTCGGCGGAGGAGCCGGGCGACGCCGCTGAGTCGATCGCCGGCGCGATCGATGCGTCGACGGCGTTTCGCTTCGAGATGTTCTCGGCGGAAGTGCGTCTGGACGGCGAGCCTCACCGGTACGGGCTGTTCGCCGAGGTCGGTCCCGGTTCGCACGAACTCTCCGTCGAATGGTCCCTCGACCACGGAGGCGACTCGTCCGGCGCGGAGATCTTTGTCGACACGGTGTTGTTCGTGGACCGGATCACCGAGACGGCGCATGCGTCATCGTCGGTCTCGGCGCCGGCTTCCTCCTCGGGGCGGACGGAGGTTGTCGAGGTCATGCCGATCGACATCGGTGAGGCGGGAGGGCACTGCCTACTGCTCGTCACCTCGGTGGTCGCCGTGTTCGGTGGCGAAGTGGTCTCGGACTCCTCCCAGGCCGCGTACGCCATCGACGGATCGGGCGGCGCAGCCACCTTGCGGTGCGAGCTCGAATCCCAAGCCGTGGCACCAGCGCCGCCCTGGCAGGAACGTGCCGGACCAGACCTCGACTGTGGTTCCGGGCGGATCCTGCCGGCGGTGCTCCCGTCGGATACTGCGACGGCCTCCGCTCTGTCGGACCCGCTCCGAGTTTCGCCCATGCCGCCGATGTCGGTCGGCGAGGTGTTGGCGGAGGTGATCCCGTGCGCCGATGCGCCGACGCTCTTCGTCGTGGTTCCCCTCGACGCCCGGGGTCGTGTTCAGGGGTGCTGTTTCGACTGGCTTCCGGTGCCCGCTGGTGGGGGTCCGCTGCTGGAGATCCCGTTGGATCTCGAACCCGGCGTCTGGAGCCCGTTGGTGCTCTCGGACCTCGCATCCACCGATCCGGTGACCGGGCGGCTGTTCACCCCGATCGGTTTCGTGCCCGTCGAGGTGTTGGGCGGCGGGGGCTGACCGTGCGGATCCCTCGGGCCGTGGCGACGATCGTGGTGGCGTCGGTGCTCGCCGGGTGTTCGAACGATGGTGGCGCCGGCGCAGCTCGCGGCAACCTGGCCGAGTTGCAGGAACAGGCCTGGCGCGAGGCCGATCAGCAGTGGGACCGCAGCGTCGACCGATTCGTGGCGTGCATGCTGGCCGACGGCTTCGAGCCCGAGGAGGTGCGGTCCTGGGTCGACGCCATCGGTGCCGACGAACTGCCCCCGTTCGAGGCTGCGCTCGACGGGCTCGACGAGGAACAGCGCATCGCCCTGACAGGCTTCGGGTTCGCCCCCTACGCCTTGGCGGCGCTGCGCGAGGCTCCTGCGGAGGATCCCGTCGGTCCTCCGTCGCCGGAGGGTGGGGCTGGTGAGCTCTCTGAGAGCTTCGAGTCGGCGACGGTCGAGTGCCGGCAGAGCGCCGGGCTCGACGAACCCAGCGAGGCGGTGACCGGCTTGGCATCGATCGTCGCCGAGGTCGACGAACGGATGCGG
>JBEIFW010000288.1:0-2531 GCA_040382215.1 Acidimicrobiales bacterium | reverse complement strand
GGATCGCGCGCGTCCCGGGGTCGTCGCGGGTGACCTCGGGGCCGGGCGGCTCGGGCCATCCGCACCACGCCGCCAGGTCGAGCACTCGCGAAGCTGCGGTGGCCACCTCGGCGCGGCTGACGTGGCCCTCCTCGAGCGCCGCGGCGAGCCGGGCGCCCCGGTGGATCGGCGGGCCGGGCATCTCCAGGTCGAGCCCGGCGCGCAGGCCCTCCGCGGTGGAATGCAGACCGAACCAGTCCGACATGACCAGGCCGTCAAAGCCCCACTGCTCCCGCAGCACCTCGGTCAGCAGCCAGCGGTGGTCGGCGGCGTGGATGCCACCGATGCGGTTGTACGCCGACATCACGCTGCGGGTGCGGCCTTCGCGCACGGCCGCCTCGAAGGGCCGCAGGTACACCTCGCGCAGCGTGCGCTCGTCGACCTCCACCGACACCGTCATGCGCTGGTGCTCGGTGTCGTTGGCGGCGAAGTGCTTCACGCAGGCCGCCACGCCGGCGGCCTGGAGCGCGGTGATCCAGGCGACCGCGATGCGGGACGTGAGGACCGGGTCCTCGCCGTAGCACTCGAAATTGCGCCCCCCGATCGGGGTGCGGGCCAGGTTCACCGTCGGCGCGAGCACCAAGGCGGCACCTTTGGCCCGGGCCTCGTGCGCCATCTCCCGACCGACGGCGCCCACCAACGTGAGGTCCCAGGTCGCGGCCAGCGCCTCGCCGCAGGGGAAGCAGGCCGATCGCACGCCGCCGAACGCCGTGCCCCGCACACCGTTCGGCCCGTCGGAGACGCGCAACGCCGGGATACCGAGCCGGGGCACGGCGGCGGTGTGCCAGTTGTCGGCACCGGCGACGAGCGACACCAGTTCGGCGTCGGTCGCCTCGGCGAGCAGCGCGGCGCGGGCATCGGGCGTCGGTGCGACCATGGGCGCCGACCGTAACGTGCAGCGATGGACATTCCCGACGGTTGGACCGAGGTGGACGGTCGGCTGCGACGCCGGTTTGCGTTCGTCGACTTCTCCGAGGCGTTCGCCTTCATGACCCGGGTGGCCCTGATCGCCGAGAGGCTCGATCACCACCCGAACTGGTCGAACGTGTGGAACCTCGTCGACATCGATCTCACCTCGCACGACCGGGGGAACACCGTGACCGGGCGCGACCTGCGCATGGCCGAGGCGATCAACCGCCTGGTGACGAACTTGTAGGGTGCAACGACATGGGGGCCGACGGCATCGGTGAGGCGCGTCCGACCCGGGTCTTCCCCGGCTGGATCGTGGTCGGTGCCGTCTTCGTCATGCTCATGGTTTCCGCCGGCTTCGGCTTCTACGGGCTGTCGGTGTACCTGGAGGCGCTCACCAGGGAGAAAGGGTTCGATACGGGCCCGGCCAGTTTCGGAACGTCGGTGTTCTTCATCGTCGGGGGCATCGCAGGTCGGTTGCTCGGCCCGGTGATCGCAAAGGTCGACGTCCGGATCGTCGCCGTCGTTGCGGCAATCGTCGGAGGTGGGGCGCTCGCGCTGGCCGGTCAGGTGACGACGCTGTGGCAGCTCTACGCCGTCTACGCGCTCTTCGCGATCGGTTTCGCCGGGACCGGCATCCTGCCCGGGACGACGGTGGTCACCCGCTGGTTCCACGCCAAACGGTCGGTCGCGCTGTCCGTTGCCTCGACGGGACTGTCCGTCGGTGGGCTCACGGTCACGAAGCTCGCCTCCGCCCTCATCGACGACCGGGGCTTCTCGGCTGCGACGCCGTGGCTCGGGGTTGCCTACGCCGCCGTGACGATCCCGGTGGTGATTGCGTTCCTCTGGCCCGACCCAGCGAGTCGCGGGTATGCCCCCGATGGCGCCCGGGTTGCGGTCGGATCGAGCCCACCCGCCCTGACCGGTGTGCCCTATCGAACGGCCCGGTCGAGCCGGTTCTTCGTGCTCGTGACGGCGGGTTATGTGCTGGCGATGGGATCGCAGGTCGGCGGGATCCAGCAGGTGTTCAAACTGGCGACCGAACGCGATGCCCGCGCCACCGGCGAGCTCGCCGTGTCGGTGATCGCGTTCGCCAGCGTCCTCGCTCGGCTCGGGGGTGGCCTCACGGCGTCGCGGGTGCCGATGGGGCTGTTCACCGCCGTCCTGGCAGCGATTCAGGGTCTGTCGTTGCTGTGGCTCTCGCAGGCCGGCAGTCGCCCGATGCTGCTTCTGGCGGCTGCGCTCTTCGGCGCCACCGTCGGCAACTTGCTGATGCTCCAGCCCTTGTTGCTCGCAGAAGCGTTCGGGGTTCTCGAATACCCGAGGATCTTCGGCACGAGCCAGCTGGTCAGCACGATCGGGGTCGCCGGTGGGCCCTACCTGTTCGGAGCGTTGCACGATGCGTCGAGCTACACGACGAGCTACGCCGTGGGAGGGTGCCTGTCGATGGTCGGCGCGGCACTGTTCTTGGCAGCGGGGCCGGTGGCGCGGGTCCAGGCTGCGCTGTGGCCTGTTCCGGCGCGCGCCGTTCCCGCCTGAACCCGGTGCGAGGATCGGGGCGTGGTCGAAGCGGTCTTGCTGGG
>JBEIFW010000287.1:0-2559 GCA_040382215.1 Acidimicrobiales bacterium | reverse complement strand
GGCCCGTACACGTTCCCCGCCGGCGGTGCCGTCGTCGTCACCTACGTCGTTGGCCGCTACGCCACCACCGCCCTCGTCGACGAGGTCTTCAAGCGGGGCGCAGCGATCATGTTCTCGCATCTGTGGCGCCGCGAGCAGGGTGTCGGCTCCTCCACCTTCGGGCCCGTCGACGACGTCGGCCTCGGCATCCCCGCCTTCGCGGTCCCCCGGGCCGTCATCGAACTGCTCGCCGAATACATCCGGCCGGCCGGGATCGCCTGATGGCCCCGACCAGCCTCGCCAACGCGAAGGCCGACCTGTTCGCCCGGCTCGCATCGAACATCACGACCGGCGCCCCGGCGGCGACGCTCACGTCGATCAGCCGGGTCTACGGTCACGAACCGAACCCGGGCGAGATCGCCAAGCCGGCCTCGGTGACGATCCTGACGGTGGGTGTCACCCCGGAGTTCTTCCGGTTCCAGCTGCGGATCTACTGCGCCGACGGCACCCAGGACATCACCCAGGCGCGGCTCGACACGGCGATCGACCAGGTCGACGCGATCCTCGGGCGGGGTGCCAACGACCCGTACTTCGGGGCGTCGCAGTGGGAAGTCGACTACGCCGACGAGCTCGACTGCTGGATCGCCATCACCGAATGCCAGGTCGGCCGTGAGGATTACTTCTAAGTGAGGGTCCTCATGGTGCGGCCCGGCCCGCACTTCTCCGTGCTCGATGTTCACAACGGCTGGCTACGAGCGTTCCGCCAGCTTGGCGTCGAAGTCGTCGAGTATGCGCTCGACGACCGGCTCGACTTCTTCACCCAGGCGATGCTCGAGAAAGACGGGGAGCTGCGCCGAGTGTTCGACAACGAGGCCGGGATCCGCCTCGCCGCCAACGGCCTGAAAGAGGCCTGCTACGACTTCTGGCCCGACGTGGTCCTCGTCACGAGCGGCTTCTACATCCCGCCCGACATCCTCCAGGTGATCCGGGCCCGCCGTCACAAGCTCGTCGCCCTGTTCACCGAATCGCCCTACGAGGACGACCGTCAGATCGAACGGGCCGACCTGTTCGATGTGGTGCTCGTCAACGACCCGACGAACCTTCCCGAGTTCCGCAAACACCAGCCCCGCTCCTACTACGTGCCCCACGCCCACGACCCGCAGCTGCACCGGCCCGGCCCGGGCCTCCCCGAATGGGCCTGCGACCTCGCGTTCGTCGGCACCGGCTACCCGTCCCGCATCAAGTTCCTCGAAGCCTGCGACCTCGCCGGCCTCGACGTGCGCCTCGGCGGCAACTGGCCCGACGCCGGCCCCTGGTTCACCGAGCGGCTCGTGCACCCTGACGACTACTGCCTCGACAACGACGAGACCACCGTGCTGTACCAGTCGGCTCGGGCGTCGCTGAACCTGTACCGCAAGGAAGGCTCGGCCGGGGCGGACGGCTGGGCGATGGGCCCCCGGGAAGTCGAGCTCGCCGCGACCGGCTGCTTCTTCCTGCGGGAACCCCGCCCCGAAGGCGACCGGGTCCTGTCGATGCTGCCGACGTTCACCGAGCCGGCCGAGGTCCGGGACCTCTTGGACTGGTGGCTCACCCACGACGACCATCGTGCCGACGCCGCCGCCCAGGCCCGGGCTGCGGTCGCCGACCGGACGTTCACCACGAACGCCGCTCGGCTCCTCGATCTGTTGTAACCCTGCCCCGCAAGGGGCTTTTGATCCTTGGAGGGATCCCATGCCCCGCATCCACGGGCGGTCCGGCCGCCTCTACGCAGGCATCGCCTCGTCCGGCACCGCCGAGCCGATCGCGTTCCTCAACTCCTGGTCGGTGGACTTCTCGACCGACGACGTCGAGGTGACCAGCTTCGGTGACACGAACAAGATCTACGTCTCCGGGCTGCCGGACATCGCCGGATCGTTCTCGGGCTTCTACGACGACGCCACCGCCCAGCTGTACACGGCGGCCACCGACGGCGCCGCCCGCCGCTTCTACCTGTACCCGTCGACCGGCAACACCGGCCAGTACTGGTTCGGCACCGCCACGTTCGACTTCTCGGTCTCGACCGGGGTCGGCGAGGCCGTCACCGTGTCCGGCAACTTCCGGGCATCGTCGGCCGTCACGAAGGTCGGCTGACCAACCTACGACCAGGGGGTAACCGATGGGCGACAAGGTCTGGGCCGTCAAGGCCGGCGCCGGGTTCGTGCAGGTTCAGGATCTGCAGCTCGGAGTGTTGGCGGAGATCGCCGAGAAGTTCAAGGTGTCGTGGATCGACGTGATCTCGGCACCGGCTCGGGATGCTCGAGTCGCCCAGGAGGTGTTGGCCGCTGCTTGCGCGCAGGTGGGGGTCGACGTTCCTGCGTCGTTGAGTGGCCGGGAGATGCTCGAACGGTTCGAGCTGGTTCCGGACGACAAGCCGCAGGAGTTCACAGACGGAATCCCTCCGCAGGGGGCCGGCCGCTAGACGCTTTGCTCGTCCAGCTGGTCCGGCCCCCGTTCTGTTTCACGCCCCGTCAGGTGCGTGAGGAGTTCACGGCTCGGGATGTGGCGTTGTTGTTGAGTTCGGATCCGGGGTGACCGATGGGT
>JBEIFW010000286.1:0-2667 GCA_040382215.1 Acidimicrobiales bacterium | reverse complement strand
CGACGAGTCGCGCCCGGCGGCCGCAAGGCCGGCGGCGCGCAGCCACGGTGACGCCACGAAGCCCGGGGGGAACAGGCCGGGACGTCCGGTGGCCCAGCCCGTGCGCTCGGCCTGGCGGGCCGCATCGACGCTGCGACGGGCGGCGTCGATGGCGCCGGGCGCCGGGGCCGAGCCGTTGCGCAGTTCCCGGATCGAGAACCAGGCCAGCATCGCCGTGACGAGCACGAACCCGCGCCAGGTCGGGTCGACGAGCACGTACGCAGTGGCCCCACACCACACCGCGGCGCTCAACCACAGCACGGCGCGCATGCCGCGACCTGGAGCGATCCGGTCGGCCGCGAGGCCGAGCAGGTGGCCACCGTCGAGGGGCAGGGCGGGCACCAAGTTGAGCAACCCGAGGGCCGGCCCGGCCCACCACAGCGCGATCCACCGGACGTCGTCGAGGATCTGGTCCGACGACAGCGGGTTGACGCCGGCCACGACGAGCGCAGCCCCGCCTCCGGCGATCTGCGCGAGCGGGCCGGCGACGGTGATCACGGCCCGCTCGGCCCGGCTGAGCTGGCGTCCCGGGGTGTACTGGGCCCAGCCGACCAGGAAGTTGAGCGAGATCGTGGCGTCGGCTCCGAAGGCCCGCGCCGCGCTCGCATGTCCGAGCTCGTGGACCAGGGTGAGCACTGCCATCGCACCGACGAGCCAGATCGCGAACCGGGTGTCGCTCGCGTTGAGTGCGAACAGCAGCAGCAGGCCGACCAGGAACCCGGCACTCACGTGCACCGGGAACCCGAGCGCGCGGAACGTCGCCCGCTGCGTCGAGTTGTCCGAACCGGGCACGCGCCACATGCCGGTGAGCCTACGGTGCCCACCTCGGTACTAACCTTCCCACCCCGTGCCGTACGTCTACGCCTTCGACCACAAGCACCGTCGCCCCCCGATGCAGCTCAAGGACCTGCTCGGTGGGAAGGGAGCGAACCTCGCCGAGATGACGAGCGTGCTCCAGTTGCCGGTACCGCCGGGGTTCACCATCTCCACCGACGCCTGCCGGGCCTACATGGCCGACGGCTGGCCCGAGGGGCTCGATGAGGAGATCGCGAAGCAGGTCTTCCGGCTGGAGAAGAAGATGGGGCGCAAGCTCGGCGACCCGTTCGACCCGCTGCTCGTGTCGGTGCGGTCGGGGGCGAAGTTCTCGATGCCCGGGATGATGGACACGGTGCTCAACCTCGGGCTGAACGACGACAGCGTCAACGGTCTCGCCCACGTCACCTCCGACGAGCGGTTCGCGTACGACTCCTACCGGCGGTTCATCTCGATGTACGGCCGCATCGTGCTCGGCATCGACGGTCATCACTTCGAGCACGCGCTCGACAAGGCGAAGGAGGCTGCCGAGGTCACCTCGGACTCCGAGGTCCCCGCCGCCACACTGCGCGTGCTGTGCGAGGACTACAAGGCGATCGTCGAGCGCGAGTCCGGAAGCCCGTTCCCGCAGAAGCCCCGGGAGCAGCTGCGCGGCGCGATCGAGGCCGTGTTCAAGTCCTGGAACGGGGCCCGGGCGATCGCGTACCGGGTGCGGGAGCGCATCAGCCACGATCTCGGCACCGCGGTGAACGTGCAGGCGATGGTGTTCGGCAACCGTGACGACAACTCCGGCACCGGCGTCGGGTTCACCCGCAACGCCGCGACCGGTGAGAACAAGCCGTACGGCGACTTCCTCGTCAACGCCCAGGGCGAGGACGTCGTGGCCGGCATCCGCAACACCGAGGATCTCGACGCGCTCGACCGGCACTTCCCGACGATCCACACCGAACTGCTCGGGATATTCCACCGGCTCGAGACGCACTACCGGGACATGTGCGACACCGAGTTCACGATCGACCAGGGCAAGCTCTGGATGCTGCAGACCCGGGTGGGCAAGCGCACCGGTGCCGCCGCGCTGCGCATGGCGGTCGACATGACCAAGGACAAGCACATCAAGCTGTCCAAGGAAGAAGCGCTCCTGCGGGTGGCGGCCGAGCACCTCGACCAGGTCCTCCATCCCCAGTTCGCCGGCAAGGACCTGCAGGTGATCGCGAAGGGTCTGGCGGCCTCACCGGGCGCAGCGGTGGGCAAGGCGTACTTCAGCGCCGACGACGCCGCCGACGCGGCCGATCGCGGTGAGGACGTGATCCTGGTCCGGCAGGAGACGAGCCCCGAGGACGTCCACGGGATGATGGTCTCCAAGGGAATCCTCACCTCGCGCGGCGGTCTGGTGAGCCACGCCGCCGTCGT
The DNA here is from genome assembly GCA_040382215.1 of Acidimicrobiales bacterium. Taxonomy (GTDB): domain Bacteria; phylum Actinomycetota; class Acidimicrobiia; order Acidimicrobiales; family Ilumatobacteraceae; genus JBEIFW01. Next base: position 405 of record JBEIFW010000286.1, on the reverse strand, counting down.
CGCCCGCGGCTGGGGGACGCCGGCCGTCGTCGGGGCCGAGTCGGTCAAGATCGAGGGCAAGCAGTTCACGGCCGGCGGTGTCACCGTGCGCGAGGGCGACGTGATCTCGCTCGACGGTTCCACCGGCGAGGTCGTGCTCGGGGAGGTCGCGCTCTCGGCCGCCGAGCCGCCGGCCGAGTTCGACACGATCCTCAAGTGGGCCGACAAGGTGCGCAAGGGCCACCTGGCCGTGCGGGCCAACGCCGACAACGGCCCCGATGCCACCAACGCCCGGGCGTTCGGCGCGGAGGGCATCGGCCTGTGCCGCACCGAGCACATGTTCCTCGGCGAGGACCGTCTGCCGGTGGTGCGCCGCATGATCCTGGCCGAGACCCCCGAGGACGAGGCGGCCGCCCTCGAGGTGCT
>JBEIFW010000285.1:0-2667 GCA_040382215.1 Acidimicrobiales bacterium | reverse complement strand
GTCTGGGCATGGCCGCAGGCGCCACCGGACTCGGCGGGCTGCAGCAGCCGGTGCCCGGCATCGGCGCGCAGAGCACACCCCCACCGCCGCCGGCTCCCGCTGCGGCAGCGGCGCCCCCGCCCCCACCGCCGCCGGCCGCGCCCGCCGAGGAGGACCCCGTCGCGACGCTGACGAAGTTCAAGCAGATGCTCGACGCGGGTCTCATCTCCCAGAAGGACTACGACGCCGCCAAGAACAAGATCCTCGGGCTCTGAAGCAGCGCGGGTGACTCGGAGATGACCACCCTGCCGCCGCCCGGGGCCGGCGAACCGTCCGCCGCCGGTGCGCTGGCCGACCCGCCCCCGCCGCCCCCGCCTCCTACGTCGTCGGCCGATGCGGTCATCGACACCGGGAACACCGGGAACGTCGACGGGCTCAACCGCTGCCCGAGCTGCGGCGCCAGCGAGATCCAGCTCAGGCCGTCGTCGGGGATGTTGATCTGCCTGTTCTGCCGGCACGAGTGGTCCGAGGCCCGCCTCGACGCCGTGATCGACAACGGCGACCTCACGTCGCTGCGCGGCACGACGGTCGGTTCGGGCGCTGCCGACATCGACGACGCCGTGGACGTCGTGATGACGATGAAGTGCGGCGGGTGCGGCGCCGAGGTCGTCATCAACACCGCCGAGCAGATGGGCGCCCGCTGTCACTGGTGCCGTCACGTGTTCACGGTGAACGAACAGGTGCCCAACGGCGCGGTCCCCGACGCCGTGCTGCCCTTCACGCTCACCCGCGACGAGGCCGTCACGAGGATCCGTGCCTTCGCCGGCAAGCGCAAGCGGTTCGCCAGCCGCGGCTTCGTGCGCGACTTCACGCCCGAGAACGTCGTCGGGGTCTACCTGCCCTACATGGTGGTCGACGGCAACGTGAGCGCCGCCGTCACCGGCCACGGTGAGGTCCAGACCCGGCGCTACACCCGTGGGACCGGCAACGACGCCGAGACGTTCTACGACGCCGACGTCTTCGCGGTGGAACGCCAGATCGACTTCACCGTCGACGACCTGACGATCGAGTCGTCGTCGGAGCGGGCGAACCTGAACACCTCGGTCAACACCAATAACGTGATCAACGCGATCCTGCCGTTCGACACCGAGAACGCCGTGCGGTGGAACGCCAGCTACCTCACGGGGTACACCTCGGAGAAGCGCGACCAGGACGTGGCGGAGCTGCAACCGGAGCTGGAACATCGGCTGCTGACGATCGCTCGGGACCAGGTGGCGTCGAGCGTCGAGCGGTACGACCGCGGGGTCCGGTGGGAGCGCGAACGGCTCGACGTGCACGGCACCCGGTTCGTCTCGATGTACCTCCCGGTCTGGTTGTACGCCCACCGGGACGACCGGGGCGGCAAGGGTGGGGGCATGATCCACTACATCGCGGTGAACGGCCGAACCGGTGAGGTCATGGGCAGCGTGCCGGTCTCGCACCGTCGGCTCTTCGCCCTCTCCGCCGCCGTCGGCGGCGTCGTCGAGGCGGTGGCGGTCCTGATCGTGGTGGCGAGCTGATGCTGTCGGCGCTGGCGATCCTGTCGGTGCTGTCGTCCGCGTTCGTCGTGGCGGCCGACGAGGGTGGAGCCCCCACGTTCCTGCTCCTGCTCGGGCCGGTCGCCGGTGGCCTCGTCTACCTCGGGTTCTGGAGCTTCTACCGCAACACCGGGAAGTCCCACGCCTTCGACCGCGAGACCCGCGTCGACGCCAAGCCGGTGACCGGCTCCGACGCGAAGGTGCGCGAGGTCAAGGGCACCAAGAAGACCGGCATCGACGGCGCCAACCATCGCGAACACCGCAGCCGCGTCCAGCGGATGTAGGGGGCAGCATCAGGACCCACGACCCTCGTGGGCCCGCCCGGCTGCGGCCTTGCCCGGCCCGGTGCACCGCGTGCTCGTCAGCTGACGGAGCGAAGCTCCAGGCGGAAGGGTGCCTCCACCCCGTCGACGAGGTAGAAGGCGACGCTCACGATCCGGGAGGGATCGAGGGGGCCCGCCGGCACCCGCAGGTCGAGGAAGCGGGTGACGGGCTCGAACGTCGCCCAGGGCAGTTCGACGGCGGTGATCCCGTCGGGTGAGGTGGAGATGGCGGCGATCCAACCTCCGTCCTCGGTGTCGGTGCGCACCTCGACGGTCCACGCTCGGCCGTCGCCCTGCGCTTCGACGGCGAGGCCGGTGCGTTCGGCCCACCCTGCGGCTGCGGCCGGGTCGACGAGCGGGCTACGGACCGATGCGAAGCCGCCGTTGTTGTCGAGCGACAGCTCGCCGGTGAAGACCAGCGCCCCGTCGTCCCAGGCGAGTCGGCCGGTCGACACGCCGCCCATCACCGTGTCGTTCACGACGCTCCACCCGGCCGCGGCGTCGGCGGTCGGGAAGTCGAACACGGGCTCCCTCGGCGGTTCCGTGGGGGCCGACTCGGCCGGGGCCGTGGTCGGAGTGACGGTGCTCGGAGCGACCGTGGTCGTCGGTGCTGGTGGGCTCGTGGGCGCGAGTGTCGTCGGTTCGGCGGTCTCGCTCGGCGCTGCAGCGACAGTGTCCTCGACGGAGGACTCGCTCCCGCAACCGCTGCTGAGGAGACCGACCGCCACGGCGACCACGAGCACGGCGAACGATCGTCTGCGCATGCCACATCGTCGCACCGCTTCCGG
>JBEIFW010000284.1:0-2700 GCA_040382215.1 Acidimicrobiales bacterium | reverse complement strand
GCCGCGGTGGCGGAAGGCCACCTCGACGCGCCCCGGCTGCGAGGTGAAGCACACGCCCGGCCGCAACCCCGACTCGACGACGGTGGTGCACGACTCCACGTCGATCAGCCGGGCGGGGGAGATCCAGACGGCCCGCTGCAGGGCGAACGAGGCCTCCACGAGGTCGGGCTCGAGGTGCTCCTCGCACCAGGCGACGAACCCGCCACGGGGCGAGCGGCCGGCGAAGGGGGCCGGTGCCTCGATCACCTCCGGCCCGATGACCCAGTGCAGCAGCAGGTCGCCGTCGGCGGACAGGAACCCCTCGTAGGGCGGGCGGGTCCAGTCCGGCACCACGGCCAGCAGGTCGCGCTCCTCCCGTCCCGACGCCGCATGGCCGACGGCGAGCGTGGCGAGGTCGAACTGGTGGGTGCACTGCTCGCGGGCCTGGGTCCAGCGGGCGACCTCGGACAGCCGGCGCGTGAGCGGGAGTCCGACCAGGCGGTCGAGCACGGCGGCAGCGTCGTCGCAGGGGCTCCACGGCGTGCGGACGCCGTGTCCCGCCACTGCGGTGACGACCGCGCCGTCGTGACGCAGCACGAGCTCGAAGCGGTGCATGTCGTCCTCGAGCCCGGCCACGACCGTGCGCGCGTCGACGGTGCGGAAGCGGTACCGGCGTGAGAACGATCCCGTCCCATGGCGGTCGGCATGGGTCTCATGGCCGAAATCGTTCACCGGCATTCGACATACTCCGTTGGTATTCGAGGGATCAGCGCGGAAGTGGCAGTCGAAGACGCTGCTTCGCGAGGGAAGTTACTGCGTGGTAGACCGTGGGCCGCTCGGACGACGCGGCGGCGGGATTCCCCCAGGACCACCCCCACCCGCCGACCGGCGCCGCCCGGCGTCCGCCGGACGGTCGGACGCTGAAGGAGGGGTCCTTTGCATCGCAAGAAGAGGCTGCAGGCGCTCGTCGCCCTGCTGCTCGGGTTGTCGCTGTTCGCCGCCGCGTGCGGCGACGACGACGAGTCCGGCAGCGAGGGCGGCGACGGCGAGACCACCGAGACCACCGCTGCCGAGGACGGCGGCGAGGAGTCCGACGGCGGCGAGGCCGCTGCCGGTGGCGAGCTCATCGATCTCGGCACGTTCGTGGGCGATCCGCCCGAGCACATCGACCCGGCGCTGAACTCCACGCTCGACGCCTACCAGGTCATCAACGCCCTCTACGACGGGCTCACCGACATCGACGTCAGCGATCCCGCCAACCCGGTCATCGTCCCCGACGTCGCCTCGGAGATCACCTCGAACGACGACGCGTCGGAGTGGACCTTCACCATCCGCGACGACGAGTTCTTCTCCGACGGCGAGCAGGTGCTGCCCAGCTCGTTCGAGCGGGCCTGGAACCGCGCCGGTCTGATGGCCGGCGACTACAGCTACCTGCTGACCTTCATCGAGGGCGGCGCCGAGGTGCTCGACGGCGAGGCCGAGACCATCTCCGGCGTCGTCGCCGACGACGAGGCCATGACCCTCACGGTCACCCTGTCGGCCCCGTACGCGAACTTCGACGCGGTCGCCGGCTTCCAGCTGTTCTTCCCGATGCCGTCCGCAGTGGACGAGCTCGCCGACCAGGGCGACTGGGAGAACGGGATCATGATCGGCAACGGCCCGTTCATCATGGAGTCCGCCCGGACCGACGAGGAGATCGTCCTCGTGCCGAACCCGGAGTGGAACGGCGACATCTACGGCAACGCCGCGCCGATCCTCGACAAGATCACCTTCCGCACCGTCGCCGACCCCGACACCGGGTACAACGCGTTCGAGGCCGGTGAGGGCGACACCGCCAACATCCCGCCCGGCCGCGTGGCCGAAGCCCGGGAGAACTGGGGCACCACGCTCGACGTCGACATCCTCGGGTCCTACCACTGGCTGGTGAACTCGGAGAGCGAGGTCGTGGGCGGCGAGGAGAACCTCCTCCTGCGGGAGGCGATCAACCAGGCGATCAACCGCGAGGAGATCAACGAGGCCGTCTACAACGGCAGCCGCAACCCCTCCACCGGCGTCACGCCGCCCGGCATCCCCGGGTTCATGGAGGGTCTGTGCTCGGTCTGCGAGTACGACCCCGAGGCCGCGCAGGCTGCGTTCGACGAGTGGGTCGCCGCCGGCAACGAGCTCACGGAGCCGATCCCGCTGCAGTTCAACGCCGATGCCGGTCACGAGCCCGTGGCGCAGATCATCATCGACAACCTCGCCCAGATCGGGATCGAGGCGGTCGCCGAGCCGATGGACGGGGAGACCTACTTCTCCGATCTGGCCGGCGGTGCGTGCAAGGCCATCTGCCGGGCCGGCTGGTTCGCCGACTACCCGACGTACGACAACTTCATGTACGACCTGTTCCACGGCGACTCGATCGGTGGGAACAACCTCGGCCCGTACGTGAACGCGGAGTTCGACGCCCTGATCACCGAGGCGAAGCAGACCACCGACAAGGACGCCGCGGCTGCGCTGTACCAGGAGGCCGAGACGATCCTGCTCGACGAGGTGGGCGTGATCCCGATCACCTGGTACCGGGGTGACTACGCCTACAACGACGACAAGATCGCCGTGTTCCCGCAGACCAACTTCGGCCTGATCCTCTGGGAGCAGGTCGCGCTCAAGGGCTGATCGCCCCTCAACCCCGCTGACGACCGGGGGGTGCGGGACACCCGCACCCCCCGGCGCCGGCGCCTC
>JBEIFW010000283.1:0-2702 GCA_040382215.1 Acidimicrobiales bacterium | reverse complement strand
GGCCTGCGAGCAGGCCGGCCTCGCCGTGCTGTTCAACGCGCTCGACGACGCGTTCTGCGCCCCGCTGGGCATGGAGGAGATCGCCCGGGGCTTCCCCGGGGTGCCGACGCTGATCGCCCACATGGGCACGGTGTGGAACACCACCGAGGCGATCCTGGTGGCGTCCCGCACGCCGAACATCTACCTGGAGACCTCCTCGACGCAGATGCTCGAGGTCAAGACCGCCTACGACCGCCTCGGCCCGGACAAGATCGTGATGGGCACCGACTGGCCGGCGAGCCACATGGACCTCGAACGGATGAAGATCGCCCGGGCCATCCCCGACCCGGTCGACCGGGCCAAGGTGGAGGGCGAGACGCTCGCCCGCCTCCTGCGGCTCGGGCAGGGTGCGTCATGACCGCGCTGGTCGATCCGGGCAGCGCCGTGCGCGACACCGCAGCCCTCGTCGCCATCGACAGCCAGAACCCCGGTCCGCTCGAGGGGGAGTGCGCGTCGTGGGTCCGCCGCCGGCTCGAGACCGCCGGGTTGTCGGTGGCCGCCCAGACGGTGGCTCCTGGTCGCGACAACCTGCTGTGCACCATCCCCGGCACCGGTGAGGCCCCTCGCCTGGTGCTGGTGGCCCACCTCGACACGGTGCCGTTCGGCGGTGGTTGGAGCCGGGCACCCCTCGGCGGTGAGATCCACGGCGGCAAGCTGTACGGCCGGGGCTCGTGCGACATGAAAGCCGGGCTCGCGCTCGGCATGGGGTTGCTGGAGACGTTGCACCGCACCGGGATCACGCCACGCGGCGACGTGGTGCTGTGTTGCACCGTCGACGAGGAGGCACCCCACATGGCGGGCGCGCACGCGCTCGTGCACGAGGGTCTCGTCGGACCGCAGGACCAGGTGCTCGCCCTCGAACCGACCGGCTGCCGGTTGCGGATCGCGCAGGTGGGGCTGCGATGGCTGACCGTCACCGTGCGGGGCCGACAGTGCCACGCGGGCCGGGCACATCTGGGCATCGACGCCAACCACGTCATGGCCCGCGTCATCGACCATGTGAAGACCACCGTGGCCGGCCTCGGCCTCGACGACGACCTGCTCGGCCCGCCCCGGGTGACGTGCGGGACCCTGCACGGCGGGGTGTCCACCAACGTCGTGCCCGGCTCGTCGACGGCCACCTTCGACGTGCGGCTCGTGCCCCCGCTCACGCCGGATTCCATGGCCGCGATCGTCGAACGCGCCGTCGGCGAAGCCGTCGGCGCGTTCCCCGGCGCCGGGTTCGAAGTGGCAGCGCTGGGCGCCGCCCGCCCGCCGGTGCGCGCCAGCGAGACGGCACACCTCGTGACCGGATTGCGACAGGCGTTCCGCACGGTGACCGGACGGGTGCTCGAAAGCGGCGGTGCCGACGGCCATGAGGCGTACACCGACGCCTCGATGATCGCGGCGCTGACGGGCAGCGACCGCTGCACCGTGTTCGGGCCCGGCTCCTCCGACGTCGCCCACACCGTCGACGAGTTCGTGCCGCTCGCCGACATCGACCTCGTCGCCGGGGTGCTCACCCGGCTCGTGACGGACTGGTGAGCGCCGTGACCGAACTGGTGCTGCGCGACGTACGTCTGCTCGAGGCGGCGGGCGCGTGGGACGTCGCGATCGCCGGAGGCCTCGTCGCGACCGTCGCGCCCGCCGGCACCCTCGACGGCCCGGTCGTGGTCGATGCCGAGGGTCGGCTGTGCACGGCGGCGTTCGTCGACGGCCATGTGCACCTCGACAAGTCGTATCTGTGGGAGATCCCGGGGTTCACCGGCAAGGTGGCCGGACCGTTCTTCGACGAGCTGACCCGGTTCAAGGCGACGAGCACCACCGAGGCCGTGACGGCCCGGATGCGGCGTGCCCTTCAGGCCGCGGTGCTCGCCGGCACGGGCACCCTGCGGGCCCAGATCGACGTCGACGACGTGATCGGGCTCACCCATCTCGACGCGGCGCTCGCCCTGCGGGACGAGTTCGCCCCGTGGATCCGTGTGCAGGTCGTCGCGTTCCCCCAGGAGGGGGTGGCGGGCAACCGGGCGGCCGGGGAGGCGGTGGCCGAGGCGCTGCGCCGGGGCGCCGACGTGATGGGCGGGGCCCACGGGTTCGACCGCGCCGTCAGCCCGGTCGAGCACTACGAGGCCTGCTTCGCGCTGGCGACGGCCCACGACATCGACGTCGACGTCCACCTCGATTTCGACAGCACGCCGGCGACGCCGCTCGCGGACTGGGACCTGTCGATCATCGCCCGGCTCACCGCCGAGCACGGCTGGCAGGGCCGGGTGACGGTGGCCCACCTGACCGCGCACGGCGGCCTCGACGAGCCCGGACGGCGTGCGGTGGCCGAGCTGCTCCTGGCCAACGACATCAGCCTCACCGTCGTACCCGGTGCCGAGCTCTACGCCGCGCACGGCTGGTCCGATCCGCCCCTACGGGACTGGTCCGAGGTGACGGCCGACTGGGCCGACCTCGTTGCCCGCGGCGTCCGGCTCTCCTACGCGGGCGGTCACCTGGCCGACGCGTTCCATCCCTTCGGCGAGGGCGACCTGCTGCGCGACGGCTTGTTGCTGTCCGTGGCCCGTGCCTGGGGGGAACCGTCCCTCGCCGGGGTGCCGGTCCTGACCCTCGGTACCACCAACCCGGCGCGATCGGCCCGGGTGCCCGGCCCGCAGGGAGTCGTCCCCGCAGCTGTGGCC
>JBEIFW010000282.1:0-2757 GCA_040382215.1 Acidimicrobiales bacterium | reverse complement strand
GGTGCGCTCGCCGATGCCGGTGCCGGGGTGTTCGAGCTCGCCCCGGCCGGGGTCACCGGCGACGACCTGTCGTTGCCCGAGCGGGAGGTCGCGTGGATGCGCCGGGTGTCGGCGGCGACGGGCCGGCCGTTCACGTTCGCCCTCGTGCAGCTCGATGCCGACCCCGACCACTGGCAGCGGGTGTTCGAGCTGTCGGTCGAGGCCGTGGCCGAGGGGGCCGACCTGCACCCGCAGGTGGCTGCCCGCGCACCGGGGATCCTGGTGGGCCTGCAGACGATGCACCCGTGGGTGAAGACCCCGACGTTCCGGGCGATCGCCGGCGCCTACGTGCTCGGCGCGGGCGACCAGCACCACCTGCGCTCGGTGCCGATCGAGGAGATCGCGGCCACGATGCGCCAGCCGTCGGTGAAAGCGACGCTGATGGAGGAACTGCGGGCGTCGGGCGCGGCGCTGTCGTTCATCTCGCTCACGCGGGTGTTCCCGCTCGGCGACGACCTCGACTACGAGCCGGTGGCCGACGACTCCGTCGCGGCCCGGGCCGAGCGCGCCGGTCGCGAGCCCTTCGAGCTGCTGTACGACCTGATGACCGAGGGCGAGGGCCGGCGGTTCTTCTTCGCGCCCGTCTACAACTACAGCCACTACGACTACGAGGCCGTGCGCACGATGCTCACCCACCCGCGCGGGGTGTTCGGCCTCGACGACGCCGGCGCGCACTGCGGTGCGATCTGCGACGCGAGCATGCCCACGTTCCTGTTGTCGCACTGGGCCCGCGATCGCCGCCGGGGCGAACAGCTGCCGCTCGAGTTCGTGGTCAAGAAGATCACGGCCGACACCGCATCGCTGTACGGCCTGCACGATCGCGGCCGCATCGAGGTGGGGTGCCGGGCCGACCTGAACGTCATCGACTTCGAGCGCCTGCGGGTCCTGCCGCCCGAGTTGGTCACCGACCTGCCGGCCGAGGGCCGCCGGCTCGTGCAACGGGCCGAGGGCTACGACGCCACGATCGTCGCCGGCACCGTGGTGATGCGCGACGGGGTGGACACCGGGGAGCGGCCGGGCCGGCTCGTGCGCGGACCGCAGCACACGGCCGCGGTGTGAGCACCACACCGACCGGTCCGGCCATCCCGCGCCCCACGGCGCCGTTCGGGGGCACCGCCGGGCGCACCGTGGCCGAGTCCGAGCCGTGGCCGTTGCCGTCGTCGTTCCCGCCGGCGGGGGCGCCGAACATCGTGGTCGTGCTGCTCGACGACGTCGGCTTCGGTACGTGCAGCACGTTCGGCGGCCCGGTGCCCACCCCGGCCCTCGACCGGGTGGCGAGCCAGGGCCTGCGGTTCAACCAGTTCCACACCACGGCGTTGTGCTCGCCCACCCGGGCCGCGTTGCTGACGGGCCGCAACCACCATGCGGTGCACATGGGCAACATCCCCGAAGGTGCCTCCGCCTTCCCCGGCTACGACTGCGTCATCCCGGCCGAGGCGGCCACGGTGGCCGAGGTGTTGCGCCAGTACGGCTACTCGACCGGCGCGTTCGGCAAGTGGCACCTGACCCCGGTGCACGAGCAGACCCTCACGGGCCCGTTCGACCGCTGGCCGACTGGCCTGGGGTTCGAGCGGTTCTACGGGATCCTGAGCGCGGAGGCCTCGCAGTACGAGCCGCCGCTGTTCGACCAGACCACGCCGGTCATGCCCTACGAGGGCCGCGACCGGTACCACCTGAGCGAGGACATCATCGAGCGGACCATCGACTGGATCCGGCTCCAGCGCGGCTCGAACCCCAACCGGCCGTTCTTCGCGTATGTCGCCACCGGGGCCATGCACTGCCCCCACCACGTGTGGCCCGAGTACGTCGAGCGGTTCGCCGGGCAGTTCGACGACGGGTGGGACGCCCTGCGGGAGCGCATCCACCGCCGCCAGCTCGAACTGGGGGTGATCCCCCCGGGCACGACGCTCACGCCGCGGCCGGCCGAGATCCCGTCGTGGGAGGAGTACCCGGACCGGTACAAGCCGGTGGCGACCCGCCTGATGGAGGTGTTCGCCGGGTTCATGGCCCACACCGACGAGCAGGTGGGCCGGTTGCTCGACGCGCTCGATGAGCTCGGGGAGACCGACAACACGCTGTTCGTGTACCTCACCGGCGACAACGGGGCCTCGGCCGAGGGCACCGTCCACGGGGCCTGGAGCGCGCCTCGCTTCCAGAACGGACTGCCCGAGGATCCCGAATGGTTGCTCGCGCATCTGGACGACTTCGGCACGGCCCGCTGCGAGAACCACTACAACCTGGCGTGGGCATGGGCGCTCGACTCGCCGTTCCAGTGGATGAAGCAGGTGGCGTCGCACTTCGGTGGCACGCGCAACGCGATGGCGTTGCAGTGGCCGGCCCGGGTGCGCGATCGAGGAGGGCTGCGCACGCAGTTCCATCACGTCGTCGACCTGTACCCGACCCTGCTGGAAGCGGCCGGGATCGAACCCCCGCAGCGGGTGAACGGGATCGAGCAGATGGACCTCGACGGGGTGTCGATGCTGTACGCGTTCGACGACGCCACCGCGCCCGAGCGCCACACCACGCAGTACTTCGAGATGTTCGGGAACCGGGCGATGTACCACGACGGGTGGATCGCGTCGTGGGGCCACCGCCGCGGGGCCGGGGGGGGGGTGGGGACGGGCCCCGGAGGCCGCCCCCCCGAACCCAGGGGGGGGAACGCCAACACCGCCCCCGGGAACCACCGCGGGGCCCGGGGGGCGGGGCACCCCCCCAAGC
>JBEIFW010000281.1:0-2785 GCA_040382215.1 Acidimicrobiales bacterium | reverse complement strand
GGACCCGCCGGCGTCGGTGGTCATCGAACCTCGGTCGTTGGCGTCGACCGACAGCACCAGTCCGTCGCGCACCGGCACCTGGGGAATCCACTTGGCGAGGAGGGCTTGCTCGACGGCGGTTCGCTCGGCGTCGTTCAGGGCGCGGGGGAACACCACGATCTCGGCGAGGTCGGTCGCGGTCACCTCGCCGTACGGCCCGTTGTTCACCGTGAGCCCGTCGGGTCCGGTGACCCCGCCGGTGTTGGCGGCCACGAGGACGCCGTCGCGGTACACGCTGGAGGCCTGGCCCGAACCGGGCACGACCGCCGTGTACACCTGCGGGGTGGCCGCCACCGAGGTCGAGCCCTGGTTGACCCAGCCGTCGAAGTAGGCGCTGTCGGACCGGCCGTTCCACCAGCCGAGCAACCAGTTGTTGGTCCGGGCCTGCAGGATGCGCCCCGTGCCCGTCGTCGATTGCGGCCGGGCGACATAGACGACGGTCGACGGGCTGTCGAACCGGGTGCCGGCGTGCTGCATCCACTGCGTCGTTGCGAACCGCAGCACCGGGAGCCGGAACGACGCCACGCTCGTGCGGACCGGCTGCTGCGCCGCCGTGCCCGACACGAACTCCCGGCCGAAGCCCGACTTGTCGGCCATACGGCCGACGCTGGAACCGACCCCGGGTTCGTTCGCCGCGCTCCCGTCGCCGTCGAGATCGGAGGCGTCGACCCACAGGCCGGGTTCGGCCACGCCGTACGCCGACACCGCAGGCGACGGGTTGCGCGAGGTGAGCCACTTGTCGCGCAACGCCGTCTCGACCGTGGCGCGCTCGGCGTCGCTCAGGGCCCGGGGGAACACCAGCACCTCCGCCACGTCGATCTCCGCGTTCGCGTTCCCCGACGTCGTCGAGTACAGGCCCTTGTTGAACGACAGGCCATTGGGGCCGGTCACCCCACCGGTGTTCGACGACAACAGCGAACCGTCTCGGAACACGCTCGAGGGCTGACCCGGGCCGCGGATCACCGCCGAGTACACCGTGGGCGTCGGCGGCTTCGCACTCCAGCCCTGGTGCACCCAGCCTTCGAAGAACGCCCGGTCGCTCGCATTGTCGCTCCAGCCGAGCAGCCAGTTGTTGCCGACGCCCTGCAACGCCCGCGTCATCGACGACGACGACGAGCGCGGCGCAGCCAGGTAGACCACCGTCATCGACCCGGCCAGGTCGAACCGGTTGAGCGTGCGCATCCACTGCGTGGTGGAGAACCGCAGCACCGGATACCGGAACCCCCACACCCGGGTGCTCACCGGGCGGTCGGCCACGACCGCCGGATCGGACACGAAGTGGGCGCCGGCGCCGGACTTGTCGTTGGCCTGCAACACGCTCGTGCCCACCGCCGGCTCACCGACCGTCGTCGAGTTCCCGTCGAGGTCGGCGGCGTCGATCCACATCGACGGCCCCGACACCCCGTAGGCCGACGGCGCCTGGGCCAGGTCGGCGATCTCGGCCCCCGACAGGGCCCGGTCGTAGAGCCGCAGGTCGTCGACCCGACCGCCGAACCACGGTCCGGTCGCGCCGTCGGCGCGGGTGCCGACGAGCAGGTCGTTGGCCGCCATGTTCACGTCGGCCAGGTTCACGGTGCCGGACTGGTTCGACACCGCGTTGGTGATCGGCACCTCACGGTCCTTGATGCCGTTGCGGTACAACGTCATCCGCAGGTTCGCGACGTCGACGGTGACCGCGGCGTGACTCCAGGTGCCGGCCGAGAAGAACTGCGCCCCCGACCCGCTCGGCCCCTGCAGGAACCCCTGCACCCCGCTGTCGGCGTCGCCGACGGTGGCCTGCGCACCGGAGAGGTCCCACCCCTGCCAGGACCCGCGTCCCTTGGCGACCACGACGGTGCCGTTCGAGACGGCGCCCGATCCCCACAGGGCGATGGTGAAGCTCTTGTTGTTGACGTTGAACCGCGGGGAGTTCCCGAGGTTCACGAAGTCGTTCACCCCGTCGAGGGCGAGCGCGCCGCCCACCCGACCGGGCACCCAGGCGGTCGCTGCGTTCGCGTTGACGAGCGTGCCGTGGTTGCCGTTGCCGCTCGCGTCGAGCACCGTGGTGCCGGCGCCGTCGTCGAAGGTCCAGTGGCCGACCAGGCCGGCGTCGGTCCCGGCGGTGACCGTGCGCTCCAGCCGGGCGTTGTACCAGGCCGAATGGTCGTACCAGATGTCCCCGTTGACGGGGTTGACCCCGAGCGTCAACGTCGTGCGGCCGGTGGTGTCGATCGTGAGATCCACGGGCGGCGTGGCCTGCACCATCGTGCCGCTCTGGTACACGAGGCTGCCGTCCAGGTACACGGAGAACACGACGCCGTTGCCGTAGAGGGTGTCGTAGGTGCCTTCGTCGATGGCGATGCGGGCCTTGAACGAGGTGGCCCCGTCGATCGCCCACGACTGCGTGCAGATGCCGTCGTTCGCCACCTTGTACGTGCAGCTCCCGCCCGGATGGGTGAGGACGCCCTTCGGGTAGACGACGCCGCCCTTCTTCAGGGGGTTGCCGTTCTCGGCCCGGTCCCGGTTCAGGTACGGATAGCCCGAGCCGAACGAGCCCCAGGCCGGCGCGAGCGGCGTGAGGTCGGACAGGAACGTGCTGACGAGGGCGGGCGCGCTGCGGCGCACGACGACGATCCCGGAACCGCCGGCGCCGCCGCCGGGACCCTCGCTGAAGCCGCTGCCGCCAGCACCGCCCGAACCACCGCCCCCGCCGCCGCCGGAGCCGGCGACGCCGGCCATCCCGGTGCCGGCCACCGACCCGGCCCCG
>JBEIFW010000280.1:0-2846 GCA_040382215.1 Acidimicrobiales bacterium | reverse complement strand
GGGACCGAGCCGCCGCCCCCGCCGGCTGCGGTGGCCTCCGAGCCGCCGCCCCCGCCGGCTGCGGTGGGCTCCGAGCCGCCGCCCCCGCCGGCGATCGGCTGATCGGGCCGATCACGACGGTGCGGAGCCGGCCGGCACGCCGGGATGGTTGCGCTTCGACCGGGTGACGAGCGCAACCGTCGCGATCAGCAGAACGGCTCCGGAGAGCACCATCACGACCGGCGGGCCGACGGCGTCACCGAACACGGCGCCGACGGCCCACGGCAGGTAGACGAGCAGGCCGGCGACGGCGCATCCGGTGAGCACGGGCTCGTCGAGCGTCGGCCCGGTGGCCGCGAACATCGCCGCGAGCAGCAAGCCGATGGCCGGGCCCGCCTGCGGCCACGCGACGGCGATGATCCCGGGGCCGACGAGCGCAGCCGCCGTGCCGAGCACGATGGCCACGGTGCGCGGCGCAAGCCGGTTTGCTCGGCCGAGCGCTGCCCAGGTGAGGCCGAGCACGGCGATCAGCGCGCCGGTTGCGGCGGATCCGCCCAACCACGACCCCGCAGCCCCGACGGCCACGGCGAGACCGATGAAGGTCGTCAGGTGCTGGGCCGGACGATCGTGACGGCGCCACAGGGCGGCTCCGTAGGCGCCGGTCGCCGATCCGATGACCAGCGCAACCACCGGCCCGGGGGCGGCCACGACGTCGACCATGAGGATCGCGGCGGTGCCGGCGACGGCACCCGCCGAGAGCAGCAGCAGGAACCCGCGCAAGCGCCACACCACGGGCACCTCCTCGGCCTGGAGCAGTAGGCCGACGGTGAGCAGTCCGGCCCCGGCGCCCCCGATCAGGACGAGGCGGGCCGCGGTCGCGAGGTCCTCCCAGAACTGGGCCACGATGAGCATCACCCCCACCAGCACCAGGACGCCGCCGACGTAGCCCAATCCCTCAACGGCCGACGCGAGGACGGGCCGGTGCGAGCGGTGCGCGGCCGGCGCAGCCGCGGCCTGGGCGAGCGATTCCTGGGCGAGCACGGCGTCGGCGGTCGCCCGCGTCAGGAGCCCGGCAGCCACGGCGCGATCGAGCGCCGCGACCACGGCGGCCGCTGGTGTAGCGGCCGTGGACGGTTCCGGAACCCCGGCGACCGTGCCGTCGCGCCGGCGCACCCGCTGGGCGGCCCACAGTGCGAACCCGGTCCCGGCCACCACGAGCAGCACCAGCAGACCAACCATGGATCGCACCTCCGTCGTCGACGGGACCAGCGTCGGTGTCGGCCGGGGCAGCCGCCAGGGACGTACGTCACCCGCCGGGTGACTCGGCTGCGACGGTCACGCCCCCCGGTGTTCGGGCACCGTCAGGGCACCTGCAACGAAGGGAACATCATGTACGTGCGCAACCGAATCGTCACCCTCGAGGCCAGCCCGTCGACGTGGGTGCCGTGGGCGATCGAGGTCACGAGCACCGTCAATGCGATCACCGGGATGGGGACGAGCTGTTGGATGGCGCGGTACGGCGCCCCGCTCGGCTCGTTCGCGTTCACGACCCGGGCCGAGGCCGAGGCCGACCTCGAGGTCGGGCTGCACAAGGTGGCAGTCGACGGCGGCTACCAGGCGCTCGCCGACCAGGCCGTGGCCATGCACGCCGCCGTCGAGGACAGCCTGTGGACCGCGGTGTACGGCGGATCCCACCGCTCTCCGTCGCGCATCGGGGCGGTGGGGCTCATGACGACCGCGACCGCACTCGTCGACCGTTACCCGGACGCGGTGCGCTGGGGGGTCGAGATGGGCCAACTCGTCGAATCGATCACGCAGCGCCCGATGGCGGTGTTGACGAGCATCTACGGGCCGATGGGTTCGCTCGCCTGGATCGCCGTGTCCCCGGACCTGGACGGACACGAGGCCGATCGGGACCGTCTGATGGGCAACGGCGAGTACCACGCCAAGATGCGCGAGGCCAAGGACCTGTTCCTCCCCGGCACCGGCCACGTCGTGCGGTCCGTCAAGTTGGCCTGACCGCAGCTGGTGCCTGAGCCGGCGCGCCGGGCGTCGGCTCAGGCGCCGGGGTCCACGACCCGCCGGCCCGATACGAACGGGCCGAGCTGGTGGTAGGCGGCGAGCCAGTCGACGTAGTGGACGGCGCGGTCGAATTCGGCGCCCGTCGGCACCACCGTCACCCCCCGGATCGTCACCTCCGTGCCGCCCGCGTCCCCCCGAAGGTCCCCGAGGCCTTTGGCTCCCCTGGCCGTGCACCGCCAGGGGAAGAACAGCGGGACATGGTTCCCGTCGCTGTCCTGTCCGAGGAAGCCGTCCCCGGTATAGGGCGAGCCGTTCGCGGCGAGGTCCGGTGCGAGCTCGATGAGGTCGACCTCCTCGATGCCGAGCAGCTCGGCGAGTCTCTTTTGGAGGGCCGTGCGCAGTTCGTCGATCTGCATCCTGTTCGTCGCTCCTACGGCTTGGGGGTCCACGTACGGGGGGTGCTGGCGACGCCCCCACGGAGTTCGGACGGGCGTACGACTACGACGTCGCCCTGGCCGTGGAACGTCGGGTAGAGCGGTGTCGGCTCGAGCGGTGTCGGCATCAGGTTGCCCGTTTGCGGTTTGTGCCTCTCGTGGGTGATCACGACCATGCCCTGACGTTCGGTGCCGAGCGACGCAGGGTCCTTGGCGTACGGGTCGGTCGTGTGCTCCGGGGCGGTGGCGACCGGACTCGGCCACACCGTCGACTCGCTGCCTGCGATCACCTCGGCCGGGGTGCACAGCAGCACGGTCACGAGCCCGTTGTCGCCGGGCCCGGGCAGGCGGCGCCAGGTCACCCAGCCCTCGAACCAGGCCTGTCCGCATTTCCAGAACAACTCGATCGGC
>JBEIFW010000279.1:0-2850 GCA_040382215.1 Acidimicrobiales bacterium | reverse complement strand
GTCCCGTCTGCGCCGTGACGGCATCGAGACCCGATCCCGCCGGGCGGCGTTCGTCGAGACGGCGCAGCACGACCTGCTGCACGCCGGCGGGTTCCTCGTCGTCGGAGCCATGGGGGCCGCCGCGCTGCAGACCGTGGTGCCCCGGGCGCTGCTCGCCGAGCTCGGTGACCACGGCGTGGCGTCGGTGTTGTTGGTCGGGGTGCTCGCCGTCCTGCTTGCGGTGTGCTCGGAGGCTGACGCCTTCGTCGCAGCCTCCCTTACCGGGTTCTCGGGCCCGGCGCAGCTCGCATTCATGGTGGTCGGCCCGATGGTCGACGTGAAGCTGGTCGCCCTGCAGGCCGGCACGTTCGGACGGTCCTTCGCACAACGGTTCGCGCCGCTGACGTTCGTGGCGACGATGGTCTCGTCGCTCGCGGTGGGGGCGTGGTTGTTGTGAACCGCGTGGCCGGGGGGAGCCTCACGGTGCTGATCGGGATGCTGCTGGTGCGCGTCGTCGTCGACGGGTCGGCGGTCGATTACGTGCAGCCCGTCATGCAACCGTTCCTGGTGGTCGCCGGCGTGGTGATCGGTGGCCTTGGCCTGTGGGCGCTCGCCGATGGCCGAGCCTGGGGCGACCGGCCTGTTCACGAGGCCCACGATGCCGGGCATGGGCATGGGCATGGGCAGGAGCGGGTTGGCTGGTGGCTGCTGGCTCCGGTGGTCGTGTTGTTCGCGGTCGCTCCCGGAGCACTCGACGCGATGGCGGTGTCGGCGGACGACACGATGCAGGTGCGCGCTCGTGGCGGCGAGTGGGCGCCGCTCGACCCGACGGCGGTCAACCCGCTCACGTTGGCCGAGTTCGCCGACCGCGCCCTGGATCCCCAGGGCGGCGTCGAGTCGATCAGCACGGCAACGGTCCGCCTCGTCGGGTTCGTAGCCAAGGGTGGCCCGGCCGACGGGCTGCGGATCGCCCGCTTCACGATCGCCTGCTGCGCGGCCGATGCCCTCGTGGCGAAGGTCGATGTCCTCGACACCGGAGCGACGGCGCCGCCGCTCGGGACGTGGATCGAGGTCGAGGGCATCTACGTCGCCGGAGGGACCGTGCCGCGTGTGCGGGCCAGTTCTCTCGCGATCGTCCCGGAGCCGGCCAACACCTACGAGTGAATCTGGGGGGCGCTCCTCAGCCGCCGGTGCAGGCATCGGTGTACCGCTCGACGGCGGAGCGCTCGTCGTCGGTGAGCCGGTCGCGGCGCTGGAAGGCGCGCAGCTCGTCGTCGTCCATGGCCGCGAACAACTCGTCGGTCACGCACGTTGCGACGGCGCTCGGCACCCCGCTGCGGACGAGTTCGTCGCGATACCCGGTGCGGATCTGGTCGCGCGACAGGCCACGGGCGCACGCGGCGAGCAGGGCGACGGCCGCAGCGGCGACGGCGAGCGCAGTGGAGGGGGTGCGGCGCACCGTGGGCACGGTACCGTCGCCGCCGTGCCGCTCCACCCCCAAGCCCTCACCCTGTTGCAGCGCATGGCCACCTTCGGTGATCCGCCGCTCGAGCAGCAGACCCCCGAGCAGGCCCGGGCCCTGCGGGCGAGCCGGTTACGGCCTTCGACGCAGGCCGTGCACGAGGTGCGCGAGGTCGAAGCGGGCACCGTGCCCTGCCGGCTGTACCGGCCTCGTCCCGACGGTGGTCTCGGCTTGCTCGTGTGGCTGCACGGCGGTGGGTGGGTGCTCGGCGACCTCGACAGCCACGACCAACTCTGTCGCATGTTGGCCGACCGGGCCGGCGTCGCCGTGCTGTCGGTCGGCTACCGCCTCGCACCTGAGCACCCGTTCCCGGCTGGTCTCGCCGACGGCTTGGCGGCGCTGCGCTACGCCCACGGCCATCCCGACGACCTCGGCATCGACCCGGACCGGATCGCCGTCGGCGGGGATTCGGCCGGTGGCAACCTCGCCGCGGTCATGGCCCAGCTCGCCCCGGTGCCGTTGCGGCACCAGCTCCTCGCGTACCCGGTCACCGACGCCCGGCGGTCGAGCGAGAGCTACCGCGCCTACGCCGAGGGCCCGTTCCTGACCGCGGCCGGGATGGCCTGGTTCGTCGGGCACTACCTGTCGGGTGGCCAGGGCGCCGAGGACGACCCACGGGTGTCACCGCTGCTCGCCCCCGAGCACCTGCTCGCCGGGTTGCCGCCGACCCACGTCATCGTGGCCGAGGAGGATCCGCTGCGCGACGAGGGGGAGGCGTATGCGGCGCAGGTGCGCGATGCCGGGGTGCGCGTGACGGTCACCCGCTACCCGGGGATGATCCACGGGTTCTTGTCGCTGTCGGACTACCTCGACGACGGCGATGCCGGCCTCGACGAGGCTGCGGCCCTGCTGCGGCTCGCCATGCGCTGATCTGATCGAACACACGTTGTATGTTGAACGTGTGTTCGTTATGCTGTCGGCATGGCTGGTGGGGTGCACGACGCGATCCGAGACGCGGTTGGGGAGTTGTTGGCGCTCGATGCCGGCGTGTTGGGTGAGGCCGAGTTGCGTGAGGCGGGTCGGTGGTTGGTGCGGGTGCGGGGTTGGTTGGAGGGTGTGGATGCGGCGTTGACTCGGCGGGCGGAGGGGTTGGCCCGGTCGGGTGGTGGGGTGGATGGTCGCTGGTTCCAGCGTGAGCACGGCGCCCGCTCGGATCGTGGGGCGCGTGCGGCGGTGGAGCGGGCGGAGTTGTTGGGTGCGGTGCCGGAGTTGGCGGCGGTGGTGGAGGCCGGCGCGGCGGGGGTGGCGCATGTGGATGCGGTGGCGCGGGTGGTTGCGAAGGCGCCGGAGGCGGTGCGTGAGCAGTTGTTGGGCTCTGCGTCGTGGTTGGCGGGGAAGGCGGCGTCGTC
>JBEIFW010000278.1:0-2891 GCA_040382215.1 Acidimicrobiales bacterium | reverse complement strand
CCGTCGGTCAGGCGTCGTTGCGCCCGCAACCAGGCCTCGTAGCCGATCCCGGCCTCGAGCAGTCCGGCGCCCAGGCCGGTGCTCGACAGCAGCCGCACCGCTGCGGCGCCGGGATGGGCGAGCAGACCGGAGGCCGCCCCGCCGGTCACGGCCGGCCGCCGACGGAGTCGGCGAGCACCCGGCGCAGCACCTTGCCGGTCGGGTTGCGCGGCAGTTCCTCGAGGAAGGTCACGGTCCGGGGCACCTTGTGGCGGGCCAGGTGCTCACGCACGTGCGACCGCAGCGCCTCGGCGTCGGCGGTCGCCCCGGGCCGGGTCACCACGAACGCAGCCAGCACCTGACCGAACTCGTCGTCGGGTACGCCGACGACGGACACGTCGGCCACGTCGGGGTGATGCGACAGGAGGTCCTCGACCTCGCCGGGGTACACGTTCTCGCCACCCGAGACGATCATGTCGTCCTCCCGACCCTCGACGAACAGCCGGCCGTCGACGAACCGGCCGAGGTCGCCCGAGGACAGCAGGCCGCGCTGCTGCTCCTTGCCGCCGCCGTTGGTGTAGCCCGCGAAGCGCATCGAGCCGCCGACGAACACCCGCCCGACCGTCCCGTCGGGCACCGGCTGGCCACGGTCGTCGAGGATCTCGACCCGCACGCCGAACGCCACCCGACCCGCCGTGGCCGGTTCGCGTTGCAGGTCGGCCGGGGTCGCGATCGTGGCCACCGCAACCTCGGTCGAGCCGTAGAGGTTGTAGAGGACGGGGCCGAAGCGGGCCAGCGTCTCGGTGGCCAGCCGGCTGCCCAACGCCGACCCGCTCGACGCGATCACCCGCAAGGACGGGCAGGGCGCGCCGACCAGCACCGCGGGGTCGAGGGCGAGGATCCGGGCCAGCATGACCGGCACCACGACGAGCACGTCGGCGCGGTGCCGGGCCATCGCTGCGACGGTCGATGCGGGGTCGAACCGGCGGGCGAGCACCGTGGTCGCGCAGCGTCCGATGCCGAGTAGCAGGCCGGTGAGCCCCCAGGCGTGGAACAGCGGGGCGGCGACCACCTGCACGTCGCCGGCCCGCAGCGGGATCCGCTCGAGCACTGCGGCCACGCCCTCGATCGCCCCGTCGCTGCGGCGCGCCGCGCCCTTCGGACGCCCGGTGGTGCCCGAGGTGAGGATGATCAAGCGGCCCTGGTGGCGCCGGGGCCGTGCGCGCGACCGGGTCGAGACGAGCCCGGCCAGCGCCGACTCGTCGATCGTGCGAGCGGAGAGCCCGGCGACGGTGGCATCGAATTCGTCGTCGTGGATCACCGTGGCGACGCCCTCGGCCTGCACGACGTCGGCGAGCTGCGGCGCGGCGAACCCGGTGTTGAGCAGCACGACGTCGGCGCCGGTCGCCAACGCTGCGACGAGTGCCGTGACGAACCCGACATGGTTGCGGCACAACAACCCGACGGTGGTCCCGGGCCCGACGCCGTCGGCGGCCAGTCCTGCGGCGACCCGTTGCGCCCGGTCCCACAACGCCCCGTAGGTCGTCGGGCCCTGCTCGTCGTGGATCGCGATCCGCCCCGGGTAGCGGGCTGCCGCCCCCGCCACGGTGCCCGCCAGGTTCGTACCCCACGGCACCATCGCCCCGAGCGCGCGGGGCAGCCGGTCGGGCCGCTCGAAGGGGACGACGGTGCTGCGGGCCACGATCGCCCCCGCAGCCACCCTCCGCAGCAGTGCCATGTCTGCCATGGTACGGCGGCTCACCGGCGCAGGCCGCCAAGGTCGGTGTGACCGTGGTCCATGACATACGACCTGCTCACCGGCACTCCGGGATGGTTCATGATGACGGTGGTCGCAAATCAGGATTCATGAGAGGGAGGGAAGGTGTCCACACCGTCACCGTGGAAGCGGGTGTTCGATCTCGTCGACGCCCGGGTGAGCCCCGTCATCAACGAGCTGGCCCGCAGCCAGGACGTCGCCGTGCTGCTGGCGCTCGGAGTCCGGGCACAGCGCGAGTTCGAGCGGCGCGCCGAGCAGGTGTCCCGCCGGGCGCTGCACCTGCTGAACCTCCCGGCAGGCAGCGACGTGAACCGGTTGCTCGACCACATCGCCCGGCTCGAACGCGAGGTGAGTGACCTGCGCGCCGAGCTCACCGACCGCGAGATCGCCAGCTACCTCGCCGAACTGGCCGAGCGCCACGAGACGGCGACGAGGGCCGCCGCCGAGGCGGCACCGACGGCGACCACGAAGGGGGGTACCCATGGCCGAGCTCGCGCCCACCGCCCTGCTGCAACGACTGCGGCGTGATCTCGAGCGCGACGTGCGGCGCAAAGTGCGCCGCACGCGCAACGGGCGTCGGCACCTCGCCGGAGTAGGGCGTCCCGAGCTTGGCAGCTCACCGGCCGACGTGGTCTGGAAGCGTCACAAGGTGCGCCTCCTGCGGTACCGCAGCGACCAGCGCCGCCTCGGCCCACCCGTGCTGCTGGTGATGAGCCTGGTCACGAAGCCCACCGTGCTCGACCTGCGGCCGGGCAACAGCTTCGTCGAGGCGCTGCTGGGGCGAGGCTTCGACGTCTACCTCGTCGACTGGGGCGTGCCCGACGCCGCCGAGTCCCGCAACTCCTTCGAGACCTACATCGACGAATACCTCCCCTTCGCCGCGGCTGCTGCGATGCGCACGAGCGGCGCGGAGTCGATCCACCTGTTCGGGTACTGCTTCGGCGGGGTGCTGTCGTTGCTGTTCGCCGGGGCGCACCCGGAGATCCCGTTGCGGTCCTTGACCCTCCTGGCGACGCCGGTCGACTTCCAGGCCATCGGCGGGCTCAACAACCTGCTCGTCGACCGCCGGGTCGACCCCGAGGTGTTCCTCGACGAGACCGGCAACGTGCCCGCCCGCTCGATGCTGCGGGGCCTG
>JBEIFW010000277.1:0-2941 GCA_040382215.1 Acidimicrobiales bacterium | reverse complement strand
CTGCCGGCGGCCCGCCGCGCCTTGGCCGAGTCCTCACCACGGTCGTCGTCGGAGGCGTCCTCCTCGACGAGTTCGGTGTCCTCGTCCAGGGTGAACTCGTCCTCGGCGTCGTCGCCGAGTCCGTCTTCGTCGAGATCCTCCGGTTCGACGTCCTCCTCGATTTCTTCTTCGAAGTCCGGCTCGTCGGCGAAGTCCTCGTCGGCTGCCATGGTCCCCCTTCGTCAGCCCGCCAAGTCGCGGCCGGGAATACTAGGCCCCGCCGCCTCAGTTCGGACGCACAGGAATCGTGACGGCTGTTACAACTCGGCGACGGGTGCAAACGGCCCAGCTCAGAGCTGGAACGACGGCCGGCGGGCCAGGACCTGGTCTGCGTAGCGACGCCCACCGGCGCTCACGCCGACCCGGAGCACCCCGTACGGGCCCTCGAAGTAGCCCGCAAGGGCTCGGACCAGGTCGCCCTGCATCAGATCGATCAGGAAACGCAGGAACCGGGCTGACATCCGGATGTTGTCGTTCGGGACGCGGGGATCGAGCCTGGGTTGGCGGATCAGGTCGGTCGCTACCCAGGTGGCGGTCGTCGGCAGCAGTTGGCCGACACCGATCGCTCCGGCCCGGCTGACCACGTCGGCTCGCCAGCGGGACTCCTGGTACGCGAGCGACATCAGGAGGTCAGCGGGTACGCCGAACTCGGCGGCGGCTGCCCGGAACACCGGGATCAGGGCGACCTGCGCCGCTCCTCGCACCTCGTCGGGCAGTCGGGGCGGAACGCCGGGCGCCGGGGCCGTGGTAGGGCTCGCCGCCGTCGTGGGCGCTGTCGTGGTGCTCGGCCGGGGCAGGCTCGTCGGTACGGGTGGCCGGGGCACGGTGGTCGGCACGGTCGTCGTCACGGCCGTCGTCGCAGGTGGTAGGGACCGCAGAGGCAGGACGAGGACCTGCCCGGGCACGATCAGCGAGCGGGCGCTCATGCGGTTCGCGCCGACCAATGCGTTCAGCGTGAGGCCGTATCGCTGGGAGATGAGCCAGAGGCTCTCACCGGCTTGCACGACGTGCGTGGGTCTCGGTGCCGGCGCAGCCTGGCGACCGGGTGCGACGCCGGCCAACAGTGCGGCGCTCACGGCGATGCTGAACAGCCGAGCTCCGGGCACGGTTCCCCGATCGGCCGCACCAGCGGGAACTTGAGGGTTTCCTGTATCAGCGTTGGCGTTGGGCCAACCGGCGCTCGCCGTCGAGGCGCTCGAGCTCAGGCTCGGCCGAACTGAGGAACGTCATTGCGGCTGCGACCGCCCGATGGCCGGCCTGCTCGGCGATCAGCCGGTGCATCTCCTGCGCAACCCGCCGGTAGGAAGGATGACCTTGGGGCGCGCTGCGCAGTTCGAGCAGGTGGATGGCCTCGCGGGCGTTGAACTGCATCGAGTACCGGACCCGGTAGGCCATCGACACCGCATATGGCGCCTGATCGGGGAAGGGTGCCGCGAGGGCGTCGTGGAGCGCGGCGGACCGGTTCATCGCCTCGTCGAAACGGTCGCGTCCCCCGGCCTCGTCGACGAGCTCCGGCCGCACGTAGCCGTGGCGGGGGGTGAGACGCTGCCATTCGATCGTCAGCATCCGGTGCCGTTGCAGGTCGCGAAAGGCGCCGTAGTCGCTCAGCACGTCGAATCGGTACCCCACCCGCTCGAAGGCCCGACCCGGCCGATGGCGGCGGTTGGTCCGCTCGCCCACATAGGCCCGCAACAGCGCGACCCTGTCGTCGTGGCCGAGGTTGCGCACTCGCGCCAGGAGCTGGTGTTCGGAAAGGTGGGAGTGGGCGTAACAGGCGGCGGCGAGCAGCTTGTCTTCGGCGTCGGGGTCCCAATCGACGAGCGTGACCGGTTCGACCGCCTCGGGCGCCGAGTCGGGGGGGAACAGCGAGGCGACCAGGTCGGCGGGGTCGTCCCGGCAGCGGGACAGGTAATCGCTCCAGGCGCCCCCGCGCTCGGGTAGATCGACGCGGCGTAGGAAGCTCGGGATCACCTTGCGCAGCTCGTGGAGCATCAGCGCTGCGTATTCCTGAGCCTCGGGCAGCGGGAGGGACCGCATGCGCAGCAGGAGATGCTCGAACGCCTGACCCGAGCCGTAGATACCCACGTTGGAGAGCGCCGCGGCCGGCAGCACCCCACGCACGGCGTCGAGCGCCTTGGCCCGGGTGGCCTGCCGGTAGACGAAGTCGCTGTCGCCGGCCGCCTTCGGCACGGTGGCGCGCACGTGGTCGGTGACCAGGGCGAGCAGTTCGGAGTACGCGTCGAACTGCCGGTCGAGGTCGCCCACGTACCGGGGGCCCAGCGGCGAGGACAGCACCTGGGCATCCCGGTAGTAGCGGTACCGGCCCCCGAGCCGGGCGTCGTAGGCGATGTAGCGGGTGGACTGTTCGAGGTAGCTGGCCAGTCGGCCCCACTCGAGCACCTTGGTGAGCAGGTTCGACGCCTGCTCGCAGGCCAGGTGCACCCCGCCGAGCTGGGCGACGGAATCGTCGCCGTATTCGAAGAACACCCGCTCGTAGAGCTCCTCTGCCCGCCGCAGCCCGACGGTGGCGTCCACCGTGTCGTCACCGCTGATGTCCAACTCGCCGACGAACTCGTCGAGGAACAGCCGGCGCAGGCTCTTCGCACTGCGCGAATACCGTGCGAACAGCGCCCCTTTCACCACTTCGGGCAGGTTGACCAGGGCGAACACGGGACCGTCGAGCGTGGTGACGTACCGGCGCAGCACGTCGGCCTCCGCGGCCGTGAACTGCTCCGGGACGTAGAGGGCCACGAGGGCCCATGCTACGGAGCCGGGCCGGCTGTCGCAGGGATGTCCCCGGCGGGCTCAGCCCCGGGTGAATGCGTCGTGGGCGGGGGGGGGCAGCCGCGCGTGCGGCCCCACGGGGAGCGGGGGGGGGGGCGGCCGCGTGGGGCGGGGGAGG
>JBEIFW010000276.1:0-2987 GCA_040382215.1 Acidimicrobiales bacterium | reverse complement strand
TGGTGCTCATGGACATCCGGATGCCGGTGATGGAGGGCATCGCCGCCACCCGGGCCATCGTCGCCGACGAGACGCTGGCCGAGGTGAAGGTGCTGATCCTCACCACGTTCGAGCTCGACGAGTACGTCGTCGACGCCGTGCGCGCCGGCGCGAGCTGCTGTCTCGGCCAAGGCGTGGCGCCGGCCGACCTGCTCCAGGGCATCCGGGTGGTCGCCGCCGGCGAGGCGCTGCTGTCACCCCGAGCCACTGCGGCCGTGATCGCCCAGGTGGCGGCCGCGACCTCGTCGAGCGGCCCGGCGACCGTGCCCGGCCTGCTCGACCGACTGACCGAACGTGAGCGCGACGTCGTCGCCCTGGTCGCCCACGGGTTGTCGAACGACGAGATCGCCGCCCGCCTCATCGTGTCGTCGCTCACTGCGAAGACCCACGTGAACCGGGCGATGACCAAGCTCGGCGCCCGCGACCGGGCCCAGCTCGTCGTGCTCGCCTTCCGCAGCGGGCTCGTACGGCCGGGCGACCCGCTGCCCTGACCGGCCCGCCCCGCCGGTCGGTCGGGCGCCGGTCAGACCCGACGGGGCCGGGGGCGGATCCGCCAGGCGAAATGGTCGTCGCCGTCGTCGAGCCGGGCCCGCACCTCGACCCGGGTGAAACGGTCGTGCACCTCGGCGATCCCCTCGACGAGGCCGTTCCAGCCCTCGAAGCACGCCGGCGACCACGGGCCGGGGACATCGCGCATGAGGCGCCAGGTGTGCATCCGCACCTCGGCGCTGCCGTCGTCGCGGCACACCACCTCGACGTCGTCGTCCATCGCCCCGGCCAGCGCGCCCAGCACCCGGGCGATGCCATGGGAGCCGGCACCGGGCCAGCCCGCCGGACCATCGAACATCCGGATCACCGCTGCGCCGAAGCTCATCCCGACGAGCCGGCCGGTGATGCGCCCGAGGTGGGCGGCCTCGGCCGGCCCGAGTCGGGCGGCCATCTCCGGCAGCAGGTTGGCCACGTAGTCCATGGCGTAGTTGCGGGCCGCCTTGGCCAACCGGTCGGCGGGCCAGGTCGAGGCCGGCAGCACCGGGACCGCCGATGGATCGAACAGCGGGGGTTCCTCACCGGGGGCGAACACGACCCGCTCGTCCGCGGTGACCTCCCGGTCGAGTTCCTCGAAATAGCCCGACAGGCCGGGCTGACCGTCCATCGTCTGCCCGGTGCACACGAAGCGCAGCCGCGGGTTGCCGAGCGACGCTCCGTTGTGCCCGTACCAACCGTGCAGCACGGCCCGGCTCACCTCCGACGGCACCCCGCAGATGGCCACGCCGTCGTACATCCACCGCGGCGGCACGAACCGCACCCACGCCTTGCGGTCGTGCTCGACCACCAATTCGACGAGCACCCCGCCGACCGCGTTGGCCAGGTAGTGGTACGAGGCCGCCTTGACCGCGTCGGGACGGGCGTCGAGGCCGAGCTTGGCCAGCCCGGGCAGGAACTTCTGCAGGTGCTGGCGGCGGAACAGGCCGAACACCACGTCGGCGGCGACCGGGCCACCGCATCGCGACACCATCGTGAGGATGGCTCCGGTGAGGAACCGGTGATGCAGTTCCGCAACCGCGGCCCAGCCGGCGGCCCGGGCGGGCGACGTGGACATGGAGCGGCACCGTACCCATCGCCGTGCTCATCGCCGCAGCCCTCTGCGAGGCTTCGGTCGTGCGCATCGGGATCACCGGCTTCAGCCTCGACGACACCCTCCACCCCGTGGAGCTCGCTCGCGCCGTCGAGGCGCGCGGGTTCGACTCGCTCTGGCTGCCCGAGCACAGCCACATCCCGACCAGCCGGGAGTCGCCGTGGCCGGGCAGCCTCACCGGCGATCCTCTACCCGACTACTACTGGCGCATGCAGGACCAGTTCGTCGCGTTGTCGATGGCGGCGGCCGTCACCGAACGGATCCTGCTCGGCACCTCGGTAACGCTGATCGCGCAGCGCGACGCCATCTGGCTCGCCAAGCAGGTTGCCTCGCTCGACCACCTCTCGGGAGGCCGGGTCCGCCTCGGTATCGGCTACGGCTGGAACCGGGAAGAGGCCGAGAGCCACGGCACGGTGTGGGCCACCCGACGGGCCGCCGTCGCCGAGAAGGTTGCGCTGATGCGCTCGCTGTGGACGGACGAGGTCGCCTCCTTCGACGGAGCGCACGTCCGGCTCGCCCCGTCGCTGGCCCGCCCGAAACCGGCACAAGCCGGTGGACCCCCGGTCCTCCTCGGCGGGGGCTGGGGGCCGAAGCTGTTCGACGCCATCGGCACCTGGGGCGACGGCTGGCTGCCGATCTCGGCACGTGCGTCACTCGGCGACCGCCTGAGCCGTCTGCGGGACGTATGGGCGGCCAAGGGCCGCAACCCTGATCGCCTCGACGTCACGGTGCTGGGCGCCACCGACGACCCGGCCGGGCTCGAACGGTTGGCCGGCGAAGGCGTCACGCGTGCGGTGCTGACCCTGTGGCCCGCGCCGGCCGAGGAACACCTGCGGCTGTTGGACGCCTGGGCCCCGCTCGCTGCTCGGTTCACCTGACCTGGACGGCGGTACACCGGCTCAATGCCGCAATGCCTTGTCGGCGTTGCTGAGACGGCGAGCGAGCGCCGTGACCAAGGCCCGAGCGATCGACGGCTGCTCCAGCAACGTGTGGAACCGACCCGGTTCGATCACGAGCAGATCGACATCGGTTGCGGCCGTCAACGTGGCCTGGCGCGGCTCCCGCAACAGCAGCGCGAGCTCTCCAGCCATCTCACCGGCGCCGATGGTGCCCACCGGGTCCCCGCTGATCGACACGGTGATCGATCCGGACACGACCACGAACGCCTCATGCCCCTGGCTCCCCTCGCGGGCCAGCACCGTTCCGGCCGGGAACTGCATCTCGGTCGTGGTCTCGGCGACCGCCTCGAGCCCGTGGCGATCCAACCCGTCGAACAGCGCCGTCGAGCGGAGCCGCTCCAGCTTCTGATCCC
>JBEIFW010000275.1:0-3024 GCA_040382215.1 Acidimicrobiales bacterium | reverse complement strand
GCGGGCCGTGTCGCCCGCCTCGCCACGGTCCCCTGCTCCATGTGCCGCCCTGAGGGGCGGGCCACCCGCTGGGGGGGGCCCGGCCCGGTCGTCGCCATCACGCCCATGCTCGCCCTCCTGGTCCGGCGGTTCGCCTACTCCATCGTGGTGCTGCTCGTCGCCAGCTTCGTGACGTTCATGAGCTGCCGACTCACGTTCGACCCGCTCGTCAAGTTCGCCCAGTCCAAGGACCCGCTGGCCAAGGCCCGTGAAGCCAAACGGCTCGGCCTCGACCGACCCTTGATCGAGCAGTACTGGACGTGGCTCCGAGGGGTCTTCCGTGGCGACCTGGGCCGCTCCTGGCGCACCAACGACGAGGTCTGGGCGATGATCACCCGCGCGCTCGGGTTCACCGTGCAGCTCATCATCTGGGGGATCCTCGTCGCTGCGTTGCTCTCGATCGCGATCGGGGTGATCTCCGCCGTACGGCAATACTCGGTTGCGGACTACACACTGTCGGCGGTGTCCTACCTGGGCCTGGCCATGCCGCCCACCGTGTTCGGACTGCTGGCCATCCAGTTCCTCGGGGTCTGGCTCAAGGATCAGTTCGACCTCGACAGGCCGATCTTCTTCTTCATCGGGCTCCATTCGACCGGCGAGTCGGGAATCAACCTCGACTATCTGCGGCACCTCGTGCTGCCGGTGCTGACGCTCACCGTGCAGATCATCGCCTCGTGGAGCCGCTTCCAGCGCTCGTCGATGCTCGACGTGCTCTCTGCCGACTACGTGCGCACCGCCCGGGCCAAGGGCGTGCGGCGCCGCAAGGTGATCATGCGCCACGCGCTCCGCAACGCGCTCATTCCCGTCATGACCGTGATGGCGATCGATGCCGCAGTGCTGTTCGGCGGGCTGCTGGTCACCGAGGCCACGTTCTCGGTGCCGGGGATGGGCCGGTTGCTCCTCCAGGCGCTCGAGTCCGGCGACGCGCCGGTGCTGACGGCGGCGGTGATGGTCTCGGCCGTGTTCGTGATCGTGTTCAACCTCCTCGCCGACCTGCTCTACGCGGTCCTCGACCCCCGGGTGCGTGTGGCATGACCGTGACCGACCCCACCGCCGAGGTGCCCGACGAGGGCGACCGTGAGCTGCTCGTGGGGGCTGCGCCGGTGGCCCGCAGCCAGTGGCAGCTGTTCCGCCGCCGATTCTTCCGCCACAAGCCGGCCATGGTCGGCCTCACCCTCCTCGTCGCCATGTACGTCCTGTGCTTCGGGGCATCGTGGATCGCGCCCTATCCGAAGAACCAGCAGGATCTGCTGCTCGGGCCGGTCGGCCCGAGTGCCGAGCACTGGTTCGGCACTGACGAACTCGGGCGCGACAACCTCACCGAACTGCTGTATGCCGGGCAGATCACGCTGCTCATCAGCTTGGCCGTCGCCGTGCTGTCGACCGTGCTGGGTGTGGCGCTCGGATCGTTGGCGGGGTATTACGGCAAGGCCACGGATCAGGCGCTGATGCGGCTCACCGACCTGTTCCTCGTGGTGCCGAGCATCGTGATCCTGGCCATCGCCCTGCAGGCCTTCGGCCAGGAGCCGCTGGTGATCGTGCTCGTGCTCTCGGGCCTGGGCTGGATGGTGATCGCCCGCGTGGTCCGAGGTCAGGTGCTCGCGTTGAAGGAGAAGGAGTTCATCGAGGCGGCCCGTGCGGCCGGCGCCTCGGGGCCGCGGATCATCGTGCGTCACATCGTGCCGAACCTGGTGGGCTCGATCGTCGTGAACGTGACGATCGGCGTGGCGGGTGCGGTGATCATCGAATCGACGCTGTCGTACCTCGGCTTCGGGGTGCGCCGGCCCGACACGTCGTGGGGCGTGATGCTCGCCGACGCCCGCTCCACGCCGGGTACCGACAAGGCCCACCTGCTCTACTTCCCGGCGCTTGCGCTGATCCTCGTGGTGCTCGCCGTCAACTTCCTCGGGGACGGCCTGCGCGACGGCTTCGACCCGCAGAGCAAGAAGTGAGCGCCGTCGTGGAGCCCGTGCTGTCGGTCCGGGACCTGTGCGTCACGTTTCCGTCCGACGACGGCCCGGTGCGCGCCGTCGACCACGTGTCGTTCGATGTGCTCCCCGGCGAGACGCTCGGGATCGTGGGGGAGTCCGGCTCGGGCAAGAGCGTCACCTCGCTCGCCGTCCTCGGTCTGCTCCCGAAGCGGGCGTTGATCACCGGGTCGGTCACGTTCCTCGGCCAGCCGTTGCTCGGCCGCAAGGAGACCGAACTGCGACATCTGCGCGGCGACCGGATTGCGATGGTCTTCCAGGACGCGCTCGCAGCGTTGAATCCGGTGTTCACGGTGGGGTCGCAGATCGCCGAAGCGATCACCGAGCACCACGACCGCTCCCGGGCCGAGGTGCGCCAGCGGGTGCTCGAACTACTCGACCTGGTGGGAATCCCCAACCCGACGGCCCGGATCAACCAGTACCCGCACGAGTACTCCGGGGGTATGCGGCAGCGGGCGATGATCGCAATGGCCATCGCCAATGAGCCCGAGTTGCTGATCGCCGACGAGCCGACCACCGCGCTCGACGTGACCGTCCAGGCCCAGGTGCTCGACGTGCTCGAGCGGATCCAGTTGCGCACGAACTCGGCGATCCTGCTCATCACGCACGACCTCGGTGTCGTGGCCGGTACGGCCGACCGGGTGATGGTGATGTACGCCGGCCGCCAGGCCGAGCTCGCCGAGGTCGAGCCGCTGTTCTACGCGGCCCGCCACCCCTATACGCAGGGCCTGCTCGCGGCGCTGCCCCGGCTCGATCGGCGAGTCGGCGGTGAGAAGCTTCACCGGATCAAAGGGCAGCCGCCGTCGCTCGTGCACCTGCCGCCGGGCTGTGCGTTCACGCCGCGTTGCCCCCATGCCCGGGCCGGCGAGTGCGATCAGGAGCGCCCGACGCTCGTGGAGCTCGCACCCCGGCACTTCGCGGCATGCCACCGGATCGGGTCGTTCGAGACGGCGGGGGCGGTATGACGGCGCCCGCAACCTCCAACCGCACCGAGGTC
>JBEIFW010000274.1:0-3096 GCA_040382215.1 Acidimicrobiales bacterium | reverse complement strand
TCGGCCCGGCTGCCGGTGCCGGAGCATGCGATCGTCTGGTCGGCCCCGGGCGGCGGTGCGGCGCGACCGGGTGAAGGCCGCGCCCGGCTGGTCCGCTGCCTCGTCTGCCCGAGCAGCGAGCTCTTCGCCCGCAAGGACTTTCCGCAGCGGCTCGGCGTCGGCATCGTCGTCGTGGGCTTCGCGGCCAGCTGCGTCACCTGGGGCATGCGGCTGCTCGTGCCCACGTTTGCGATCCTCTTCGCCACGGCGCTGATCGACGTGCTGCTCTATTTCTTCATGCCCGAGTGTCTCACCTGCTACCGCTGCGCCGCCCGCTACCGGGGAGACGGCGTGACCGATGATCACGGCGGCTTCGATCTGGAGACGCACGAAAAGCACCGGCAGGGGCTGGCCCGGGCGAGGGAACTGGCGACGCCGCGACCGGCCGAGCGAGCGCCCTGACACTGAGGCGAGGGCGACGCATGGATGCCGAACGCAGTCGGATCGAGGAGGATCTCCGCGGCGTCGTGTCCGGCGAGGTGCTCTGCGACGATGCGCGGCGGAGTCTCTATGCGACCGACGGCAGCCTGTTCGAGGTGCTGCCGCTGGCGGTGGTGCGGCCGCGGTCGGTGGACGACGTGGCGGCGACGATCCGCTGGGCCGCCGAGCGGGGCATCTCCGTGCATGCCCGCGGCGCCGGCTCGAGCGTCTGCGGCGGCCCACTCGGTCCCGGGATCGTCATCGACTGCTCGCGGTTCCTGCGGCGGATCGTCCACACGGATCGCGCGGCGGGCACCGTTCGCGTGCAGCCGGGCGTGGTACTCGCGCAGCTCGAGCGGCATCTGGGCCGGTTCGGTCTGATGTTCGGGCCCGATCCGTCAAGCAGCGCTGTCACGACCGTCGGCGGCATGATCGGCCGCAACGCGTCGGGCAGCCGGTTCCTCCGGCATGGCGCCGTTCGCGGTCGGATCGCCGCGGTGCAGGGGGTGCTCGCCGACGGGACGGTCGTGGAGCTCGTTCCGACGTCTACCGATGCTGGCGGTGAACGAGCGGGCGACCTCGCCCGCGGCGTCGCGACGATCATCGAGAGCGCCCGCCCCACGATCGCGCGGTTCCAGCCCGCGACACGGCTCTCACATGGCGGCTACGGTCTTCATGATCTCGTGCATGATGGCCTCGTCGATCTGCCGCGGCTGATCTGCGGCGCGGAGGGCACCCTGGCGGTCATCACCGAGGCCACGCTGCGGGTCGTGCCCGCCGATGGCGCGACGGCGTTGGGGCTGTTGTTCTTCGACTCGCTGGACAAGGCCGCCGAGGCGGCCCTTCGCATCCGGCCGCTCGAACCGAGCGCCTGCGATCTCTTCGACAAGCGGCACCTCGCACTCGCCCGGGGCGCGAAGCCGGCGTTCGATCTGCTCATTCCGTCGGTCGCCGAGGCAGGGCTGCTCGTCGAGTTCACGAGCGACGATCCGCAGGGATGCAACGCCCGGCTCGACGATGCCTTCGCCGCGGCGCAGCGGGGGCGCCGGGCCTGTCTCGACGCCCGACGGGCCGACGACCCGACCGATGCCGCCTTCTTCTGGGAACTCTCCCGCAACGTGCTCTCGACACTCGCCGGCGTCCGGGCCGTCGTGCGGCCAGTGCCGTTCATCGAAGACATCGTCGTGCCCCCCGCAGCCGTGCCCGACTTTCTGCGGCGGCTGCAGGAGGTGCTTCGCGAGAGCCAGTTCACGGCGCTCATCTTTGGCCACGCCGGGCAGGGTCAGCTCCAGGTCGTAGGAGCCGGTGCCGCCCACCGCCTCGCCGTCCCACCTCGCCAGCACGTAGCGCGCCGGGTCGACGATCTGGGCCTTCACGGCGAGCTGGGCCGGATCGGGGGGTCCACCGAACGCAGCGGCGTCGGCGCCGAAGTAGGTGGCGAGCGCGACGTCGGGATCGTCGAAGGTGTCGAGTGTGTCCAGGTGCAGCGACATCGTCGCCACGCTACGGACTCAGGGCCAGGGCGTCGCAGCGAATTGATCGCGGAGCTGGTACTTGAGCACCTTGCGCAACGTCTCGTTGCGCGGCAGCGCGTCGACGACCTCGAGCTGTTCGGGCGTCTTGAACTTCGTCAGGCCCGCCTCGCCGAGGTACGCCACCATCTCGTCGAAGCCCAGGTCCTCGCCGTCGGGCGTGCGCTCCACCACGGCGCAGACCCGCTCGCCGCGCTCGCGGTCGGGCAGGCCGATCACCGCGACGTCGCCCACCTTGGGGTGCGCGTAGAGCAGGTCCTCGATCTCCTTGGCCGAGATGTTCTCGCCCTTGCGGATGATGATGTCCTTGAGTCGGCCGGTCAGCACGACGTGGCCGTCGGGGCGCAGGTGGCCGATGTCGCCGGTGCGGAACCAGCCCTCGTCATCGAAGGCCTCGGCGGTGAGCTCGGGGTTGGTGTAGCCCTTGGTCACCATCGGGCCCTTCACCCGGACCTCGCCGTCGACGCCCGTGGGCGCCTCGTGCCCGTCCTCGGTGACGATGCGGATGACGGCACCGGTGACGGGCTTGCCGGTGGTGTGGGCGAGCTGGTCCTCGGAATCGGTGGGCGAGCCCTGGGTGATCATCGGGATCTCGGTCATGCCGTAGCCGTGACAGATGTTGATGCCCATCTCGTCGCGGACCTCGCGGAACAGCTCCGGCGGCAGCGGCGCCCCGCCGCCCGACAGCGCCCGCAGGGTCGGGATGATCGGCTCGCCGGGTTGCGCACGCTGGGCGGCGAGGAACATCTGGTAGAAGGCCGTCGCGCCACCGGCCATGGTGACGCCGTTGCGGCGGTAGAAGGCGATGGCCTCGGCGGGCATGAACGCCTCGACGATCGCAGCCGACATGCCGGTCAGCAACATCATGACCAGGTAGTCGGGTCCGGCGATGTGCGCGAACGGGAAGGCGATCGAGCCGACGTCCTGTTCGGTCATCTGCAGCGCGTCGGCCAACCCCTGCCCACCGGCGATCAGCGTGGCGTCGGTGTGCTGTACGCCCTTGGGGTCCGACGTGGTGCCCGACGTCGAGTAGATCCAGCGCACCGGCTCGGCGCCGTCGGCGTGGTCGACCGCGGGCGGCAGGGTCGACGGGTCGCCCTCGGCC
>JBEIFW010000273.1:0-3142 GCA_040382215.1 Acidimicrobiales bacterium | reverse complement strand
GAGGACATCGCTGAGCCCTCGGGCGGCGTCTACAAGATCACCAAGGGCCTGTCCGACAAGCACGGCACGCACCGCGTCCGCAAGACGCCGATCTCCGAGCAGGCGATCGTCGGGGCAGCGGTCGGCGCAGCGATCTGCGGCTACCGGCCGGTGGCCGAGATCATGATCATGGACTTCCTCGCCGTCTGCCTCGACCAGGTGACCAATCACGCGGGGAAGATCCGATACATGTCGGGCGGTCAGACGACCGTGCCGATGGTGATCCGCACCTCCGCCGGCGCCGGTCGGGGTTTCGGTGCTCAGCACTCCGAGTTGCTCGAGTCGTGGATCGTCCACACCCCCGGCATCAAGGTGGCGATCCCGTCCACCCCGGCCGATGCGAAGGGGTTGCTGCTGTCGGCGATCTTCGATGACGACCCGGTGCTGTTCGTCGAGCAAATGATGTTGTACTGGAACCCGGCCGTCGCCGGTCCGGTGCCGCCGGGCGACGTGCGGATCCCGCTGGGGGTGGCCGATGTGAAGGCGGCCGGGGCCGACGTCACGCTGCTCACCTACGGCCGCCAGACCCACGACTGCCTCGCCGTGGCCGCCAAACTCGCCGAGGAGGGCATCTCGGTCGAGGTGGTCGACCTCCGCTCGCTCGTGCCGCTCGACGAGGCCACGATCATGGCGTCGGTGGCGAAGACCAAGCGGGCCGTGATCGTCCATGAGGCGGTCGGCACCTGCGGATTCGGGGCCGAGTTGTCGAGCCGGATCCACGAGGAACTGTTCTCGGAGCTGGCAAAGCCGGTGCAGCGGGTGACGGGGAAGAACACCCCGGTGCCCTACGCCAGCAACCTCGAGTCGGCGTTCCTGCCGCAGCAGCCCGAGATCGAAGCAGCGATCCGACGGATCCTCTGACCCGAACCGGGTCAACCGACGGTCGCGAGCCACGCCCGAACCGTCTCGATCACGGCCGTAGGCCGTTCGAGATGGGCGGCGTGGCCGGCACCGTCGATTTTGGCGAACCGGGTCGGTCCGGCGAGCCCGTCGACGAGCCGACGACCGAGCGCGAGGAACTTCTCGTCGCGTCCACCGACCATGATCAGCGCAGGGACGGTGCAGTCGGCGAGGCGATCCCACAGTGACTCCTGCGCGCCGGTGCCTGCGAGCCGGAGCGAGCGGGCGAGCCCGGTGACCGTGTTTCGCAGCCGCTCGGCCCGGTCCGTCGGGTCGTCGGGCAGCCCGACGAACATGGGTTGGGCGAGCCAGCGGTCGAGGAACGCTGTGGTGCCGTCCCGCTCGATGCTGGCGGCGAGCTCGTCGTCGGAGCGGTGACGAGCTGCTCGCTCGGCAGCGTCGGCGATCCCGGCGGTCCCACCGATGAGCACCATCGCCCGCACGATGCCGGGGCGGTCGCAGGCGAGGCGCAGCACGTGGCGGGCGCCCATCGAGTAGCCGACGTAGACGCCGTGCCCGCCGGCGTCGCCGAGCAGGTGTGCCCCCTGTTCGACGCTCGCCGCGACGGTTGCCGAGCCACCGTGGCCGGGGAGATCGACGAGCAGCACCTCGTGGTGCTCGGCGAGCGGACGGGCCAGCGGGAGCCACGAGCGCGCCGTTTGGGTGAACCCGTGGGCGAGGACGAGACGGGGTTCACCGGCGCCGAGCCGCTCGACCGAAAGGGTCACGGCCGTAGTGTCGCAGCGCCATGACCGATCCCCACGTTCCCGCTGTCGAACTAGGAGCCGGTGAGCTCGGTGCCGATGTGCCGGTCACAGCGACCGCAACGTTCTGTGCCACGCTCGTCGACGAGTGGATCCGGGCCGGGATCACCGATGCCGTGGTGGCGCCGGGGAGCCGGTCCACCCCGCTGGCGCTGGCGCTCGCAGCGCGTCGCGAGCTTCGCCTCCACGTGTTCCACGACGAGCGTTCGGCGTCGTTCGCCGCCCTCGGGCTCGGTCTCGCCACCGGCCGTCCGGCGGTGCTGCTCTGCACGAGTGGGACGGCGGCAGCTGAGTTCCATGCGGCCGTCGTCGAGGCGCACCAGGCGGGTGTGCCGATGGTCGTGTGCACGGCGGATCGGCCGCCCGAGCTGCGCGACCGGGGCGCAGCGCAGACGATCGACCAGACGCGCCTGTTCGGCCCGGCCGTGCGGTGGTACGCCGACCCGGGGGTGCCCGAGATGACCGTCGCCGGGACGTGGCGCGCGCTCGCGTCGCGGCTGGTCGCCGACGCCGTCGGTCCGACTCCCGGACCGGTGCACCTCAATTGCCCGTTCCGCGATCCATTGGTGGGGCGGCCCGGCCCGCTGCCGCTGGGCCGAGCCGGCGGTGCGCCGTGGGTTCGTTCGTTCTGCAGCGCCGGGGTGCCATCGGGACGAGATCTCGCCGAGTTGGTGGCGGCGCTCGATCGGCCGCGCGGGGTGATCGTCGCCGGGCTCGGGGCAGGATCGCCGGATGCGGTGCACGACCTGGCGGTCGCCGCTGGATGGCCGGTGCTGGCCGATCCCCGCTCGGGCTGCCGGTTGCCGCGACATTCGACGGTCGCGCACGCCGACGGGCTCCTGCGGCACGGCCGGTTCGCCGCGGACCATCGACCGGAGGTGGTCCTGCGCCTCGGGGCGCCGCACGCATCCAAGGTGCTCAACCAGTGGCTCGCCGGATCTGGTGCCGTGCAGGTGCAGGTGCAGGCCGACGCCAGCTGGATCGACCCCGACCACACGGCGGCGTGGCGGGTGGTGGCGGATCCGACCGAGTTCTGCCGAACCCTCACCGGTCAGCTCGCCGGCGGGGCGCGCACGCCCTGGGCCACGCGATGGCGCTCGGCCGACCGGCTGGCGGCCGACGTGCTCGCGGGAAGGCTCGACGAGGTCGGACCGCTCACCGAACCCGGGGTGGCGCGCCGGCTCGCGGCGGCTCTGCCGCAGGGATCCGCGCTCGTCGTGTCGTCGTCGATGCCGATCCGCGACCTCGAGTGGTTCGCAGCGCCCCGCGACGGGCTGCGCGTCCATGCGAACCGGGGAGCGAACGGGATCGACGGGGTCGTGTCCAGCGCCGTGGGCGTTGCGCTCGCCGGCGTCCCGACGGCGCTGCTGATCGGGGACGTCGCCCTGCTCCACGACGCGAACGGTCTGCTGGGCCTCGCCGCCCGGGACGTATCGCTC
>JBEIFW010000272.1:0-3146 GCA_040382215.1 Acidimicrobiales bacterium | reverse complement strand
CCACCGCCGGCACCCACGCCTGCCCCGCCGCCGGCCGGCATGCCTGCACCGGCGCCTCCGTCCGGGCCGGCACCGTCGGCACCGTCGGCACCGGCCTGGCAACCGCCGGCGCCGGACCCCGGGGCGCTGGCATGAGGCTGCGCCGCAAGGGCTCGGGCCAACGGCGCCTCAAGGGGCCCGACGACACGATGACGCTCACCGAGCACCTGGCGGAACTCCGCCGGCGCATCGTGGTGTCCATGCTTGCCGTGGCGGCGGCCGCTGTCGTGATGTTCGTGCTGTACGACCCGTGGTTGCAGCGCTTCCTCGGCAACCCGTACTTCGATCTGTGCGCCGAGAACCCCGACTGGAAGTGCTCCGACGGGTTCCAGGTCACCGACCTGCTCGGCGCATTCACCACCCGGTTGCGCATCGCCGGGTATTTCGGGCTCGCCGCCGCTCTGCCGGTGGTGCTGTGGCAGATCTGGCGGTTCGTCGTGCCTGGGCTGCACGCCAAGGAGCGGCGCTACGCCGCCCCGTTCGTGCTCTCCTCGGTGGTGCTGTTCCTCTTCGGCGCGACGATCGCCTACCTGACCATGCCGTTCGCGGTCGAGTTCCTCGTCGGCTACGCCGGCGCCAAGAGCCGCGTCGATCTCACTGCGGACCGGTACATCAACCTCATCAGCCTCATGATGATCGGCTTCGGCGTCGGTTTCCTGTTCCCTGTGCTGCTCGTGTTCCTCCAGCTCGCCGGGGCGCTGACCCCCGGACGGCTCCTGCGGTGGTGGCGTCAGGCCATCGTGCTGTGCGTCGTCATCGCCGCCGTCATCACCCCGTCGGGCGATCCGTTCAGCCTGCTCGCTCTGGCCCTGCCGATGACGGCGTTCTACTTCGCATCGGTCCTCATCGGATGGCTGCTCACCCGGAAGCGACGCAAGGCCGGGACGGGCACGGCGGCCGCCTGAGTCCGTGACGGTTCGCGACGACCTCCTCGCCCGTTACGGGTTCCCGCTCGACCGGTTCCAGCTCGACGCGATCGACTCGTTCGACGCCGGCGCTTCGGTGCTCGTCGCCGCGCCGACCGGGTCCGGAAAGACCGTCGTTGCGGAATACGCCGTCGGCGTCGCGCTGGCGCACGGCCGCCGGGCGTTCTACACGGCGCCGATCAAGGCGCTGTCCAACCAGAAGTACCGGGACCTCCTCGCCGTCCACGGCCCGGACCGGGTCGGTTTGCTCACCGGCGACAACAGCATCAACGGCGACGCCGACATCGTCGTCATGACCACCGAAGTGTTGCGCAACATGGTCTATGCGCAGCGCGGCGGACTCGACCGGCTCGCCATCGTGGTGCTCGACGAGGTCCACTACCTCCAAGACGCCTACCGAGGTCCGGTGTGGGAGGAGGTGATCCTGCACCTGCCCGACCACGTCCGTCTCGTCTGCCTGTCGGCGACGGTGTCCAACGCCGCCGAGCTCGCCGCGTGGATCACCGAGGTCCGCGGGCCGACCGTTGCGGTCGTGGAGCACAAACGACCGGTGCGCCTCGACCACCTCTATCTCGTCGGGGACCGCACCGCGCCGAGCCTGCACGCCCTGCCGGTGCTCATCGACGGCCGACCGAATCCAGAGGGCAGCCGGTTCGACCCGCAGGCCCATCGGGTTCCGGGCCGCCCGGGCCGCCCGAGGGCGCGACTGCCGGTCTACACCCCGCGCCGGCTCGAAGTCGTCGACCTCCTCGAGGAACGCGACCTCCTGCCGGCGATCTACTTTCTCTTCTCCCGCAACGGCTGCGACGAAGCCGCAGCCCAGTGTCTCGATGCGGGGGTGCGCCTCACCACCGCATCGGAGCGCACCCGGATCCGGGCGATCGTCGACGAGCACCTCGCCGGAATCGACGAGCGCGACCTCGCCGTGCTCGGCCGGGCCCGGTTCCTCGCCGCCCTCCAGGCCGGGGTCGCCGCCCACCACGCCGGATTGATCCCCCCGTTCAAGGAGGCGGTCGAGGCCTGCTTCGCCGAGGCACTCGTCAAGGTCGTGTTCGCCACCGAGACGCTGGCGGTCGGCATCAACATGCCCGCTCGGACCGTGGTCATCGAAAAACTCACCAAGTTCACCGGGAACCACCACGAGTTCCTCACCCCCGGTGCGTACACCCAGCTCACCGGTCGGGCCGGCCGGCGGGGCATCGACGCAATGGGCCATGCCGCCGTGCTGTGGAACCCGTTCGTGACCTTCGACCAGGTGGCTGCGCTCGCGCTCAGCCGCGAGTACCATCTGCGCTCGGCGTTCCGGCCCACCTACAACATGGCTGCGAACCTGGTGCGCACCCGCCGGGCCGAAGAGGCCCGGAGCCTGCTCGGACGGTCCTTCGCCCAGTTCCAGTCCGATCGCGAGGTGGTTCGGCTCGAGCAGCGGCTGCAGCGCCGCTCGCAACTGCTCGCCGAGGTGCGCGCCGAAGCGATCAGCCCGTTCGGCGACCTCGAGGACTACCGGGCACGGCGCCGGCAGCAACGAGAGGCCGGCACGGAGACCCGCGTCGGCCGCACCGACCCCGAGGCGATCGAACAGGCGCTGCTCAAGCTGCGTCCGGGCGACGTGATCGACGTCGTGCGTGGCCGTCGGCCCGGGCGGGCCGTCGTCGTCTCGGTGGCGTTTCGGCGTGGGGTGCGGGTCCGGGCCGTCACCGCGTCCCGCACGGTGCTCACCCTCGGGGCGGCAGAGTTCGATGCGCCGCCCCGGGCCGTCGGACGTGTCGAGCTCCCTGACCCGTTCGACCCGCGCGCCGCCAGCGACCAACGCGAGGTCGCCCGCCGGCTCGCACGCTCCCGGTTCCCCCGCCCGGCCCGAATCGACGACGACCTCGACGCTCATCCCGTCCTCGCCGACCCGGACCTCGCCGCTCGACTCCGCGCCGCCGCCGCAGCGGAACGCCTCGCCGGCGAGGTCGACGAGCTCCACGCCCGGGTGCACGAGCGCGGCAGCTCGGTGGTTCGCCGATTCGAGCAGGTCCTCGCGCTCCTGGGCGCATGGCGGTACGTGGAGGGCTGGGCGCTCACCCCGGCAGGGGAGCGCCTGGCCCGCCTGTTCCACGAGTGCGACCTGCTCGTTGCCGAATGCCTCGAACAGGGGCTCCTCGATGGCCTCGACGCGGCCAGCCTCGCTGCGCT
>JBEIFW010000271.1:0-3206 GCA_040382215.1 Acidimicrobiales bacterium | reverse complement strand
GTCGAGCGCGGGCGGCGCCGGCCGGGCCGGGGTCACGCCGCCACCACCGGCTCGGCCGTCAGCCGTTCGCTCACGCGCCGCAGCACCGCCGTGCACAGCGCCACGTAGTCCTCGGCCAGGCCGGCGGCGTTGCCGGCGAACCGGTCACCCGCCGCGTCGGGCGCCGCGTACCACGGCGTGGCCGATGCTGCCGCCTGCTGGTACTCGAAGGCCAGCTCGCCCCGCCGGCGCATGTCGCGCGACGCCTTGCGGGCGTGGCGGATCGCGGTGGGGAACACCGGGGCCACGCCGGCGAGCGCGGCGTCGAGTTCGCCGCGAACCTCGGCGTGGATGCGGGTGTCACCGACACCGACGTTGAACAGGCACACCCCGAGCAGTTCGAGCGTCGGGTTCGTCGCCGCCCGGACGGTGAGGAACCGCCGGGCGACTCGCTGCAGGCCCGACACCGACCCGTCGTCGACCTGGGTGGGGATGAGCACGAACCGCGAGGCGCTCAGCGCCGCGTCGAGCAGCACCCGATCACCCGGCGGGCAGTCGAACACCACCAGGTGGTAGCCGGCGGCCAACGGCGCCAACACCTCGCCGAGGCGCAGCAGCCCGGCCGGGCTGCGCAACCACCCCTTGTAGAGATGGTCCTGCAACCGTTCGGTGCCCTCACCGGCCGGGATCACGTCGAGGTTGGGGCGCACGTCGCACACCGGATCGGGCGGCACCCCGTGCGCCACGGCTGCGGCCAGGCCCGCCCCACCATCGCTGCGGCCGGTCTGGAGGTAGCCGAGGTCCTGGCCGAGATTGCCCTGCGGGTCGAGGTCGACGGCGAGCACCCGCCACCCCGAGGCGGCCGCCGCCCCGGCGAGATGCGCGCTCACCGAGGTCTTGCCCGCCCCGCCCTTGCCGTTGCACACCGCGATCGATCGTCCCAGCACGGTGTCCTGATCGGCGCCGACCGGTCCGGAGTTGAGCACCGGCCGGTACGAGGTTCGTCACCGGTCGGGCACGACACCCGCACGACACCGACGCCACACCGGCACGACACCCGCGCCACACCG
The DNA here is from genome assembly GCA_040382215.1 of Acidimicrobiales bacterium. Taxonomy (GTDB): domain Bacteria; phylum Actinomycetota; class Acidimicrobiia; order Acidimicrobiales; family Ilumatobacteraceae; genus JBEIFW01. Next base: position 2,157 of record JBEIFW010000271.1, on the reverse strand, counting down.
ACACCGGAGCGACACCGGACGCGCACAACACCGCCGAGCCCCCGCACCGACGGGAACGCCCGGCGAGGAACTGCTTCGGAAAGATCCCGTCAACGTCGGGGGCGGCGCTATGGACCGCACCCGTACCCGCCGATCGGGACCCCGATGGCCTGGAGTCCGAACACCCGCCGCGCGCGCCTCGCGCTCGCCACGGTCGTGTTCGGCCTGCTCGCCGGGCTGCTCCCGTTCGTCGTCGGCGTCGGCGTCGAGGTCAAGCCGGCCGCCGCCGCCCCGCTTGCGTTCCCGGTCAACGAGCGCTTCGCCGGGTCGAGCCTCGCGAACCGGTGGCTGTTCCGTGGGGTCGCAGCGCTCACCAACGACACCGACGGCTGGCTGCGGCTGAACCCGGCGACGGTCAACCAGCGAGGGTCGGCGGTGCTGCTCGACACCGTGTCGACCACCGACGGGATCCAGATCGACTTCGACTACGCCACCTACGGCTCGAGCACCCCGCTGGAGGCCGATGGCCTGGCGGTGTTCCTCACGGACGGTTCGGTGCCCGAGGCGGACGCGAACATCGGCGCCCGGGGGGGTTGCCTGGGCTACTCGGGGTTCCCCGCCCCGGCCGACCCGCCCGGTTCCACCGGTTCACCCGACGAAGGGTGCGCCTCCGGCAAGGGGGTCCGTAAGGGCTACCTGGCCGTCGCGATCGACGAGTTCGGCAACTTCGCCAAGGCCGGCGCCGGGCAGCCCGACTCCACCTACTCGGATCTCAGGCCGGGTATCACCGTCGTCGGCTCGGGCGACGGTGACACCGTCGTGTATCGCCCGGGCGGGCAGCTGCCCGGCGAGTACAACCGGCTGGCGAACATCCCCGTCCCGGGCGGGGTGAGCACCGGGAGCCGGGCCGGAAACCGCCACGTCCGCATCGTGCTCGCCGGCGGACGGCTGTCGATCTGGTACGGAGACACGGCCGCCACCCTGACGCAGGTGCTCACCAACTTCGACATCGCCAACGCCCCGGGGCAGGCGCCGCTGCCGTCCACGATGCGCCTCGGTTTCGCCGGGTCGACCGGCGGCGGCACCAATGTCCACGAGGTCCGGAACCTCACCGTCAACCGCCCGATCGTGCTGTCGGAGCTGTCGAAGACGACGGTGCTGCCGCTCGGCGAGTCGATCCTCAACCCGGGAGCGACGGTCGGCTACACGATCCGGGCCACCGTGGACGCCCAGAGCCCGAACCCGGTCGTCGCCGGGCGCCTGATCGACGACATCTCCACCGCGCTGGCCGACGTCACGTGGACGTGCACGTCGCCGAACGGGGCGACCTGCACGCCGGCGAGCGGATCGGGCAATCGGATCGACACCCGGATCGACGCGAGCTCCGGGATGACCGCAGTGCTCCAGGTGACCGGCACCGTGGCGAGCGACGCCACCCTCGACAATGCCGTCGTCGGCAACCGGGTGACGTTCCGCGCTGCGTCGGGCTACGACGCCAACCGAACCGCAGCCGACGCCGACAAGACCTTCACGGTCAGGTCCCGCAGCGACCTCGGGTCCTCGATCGCCGGTTCGCTCACGCTCACACCCGGCACGGCCGGTTCGCTGCCGATCTCGATCGTCAACACCTCGACGATCACCGAACCGGCGGCATCGGCCGCCATCGCCCTGCCGGCGCGCGTCGTGCCGGACACCACCGCACTCCCGGCGGGGTGCGCCACCTACCCGGGTCGCCCCGGCCCGCTCGGCGGACTCGTGGGCTGGTGGCGGATGGACACCGTCACCGGCACGACGACGCCGGATTCGAGCGGGTTCGGCCACGTCGGCACGCTGTCGGGCGGGGCCACCGCCGGCGCCGGACGCCTCGGCTCCGGCGTGGAGTTCGCCACCACCGGCGCCCGCCTGCTCGTGGCCGACACCGCGGCCCTGCGGCCGCCCACGGCGGTGACCGCCACGGCCTGGGTGCACCCCACCCTCGCCACCTCGGCGTACTACCAGGCCGTCGTACGCAAGGGCCGCGACAACGCCGAGAGCTACATCGTGCAGTTGTTCGACGGCAAAGCCGCCTTCTTCCTGCGGAACACGGCCGGGCAGTCCTTCACCGTGGTGTCGCCCGCCGACGTGCCGCTCAACACCTGGAGCCATCTCGCCGGCAGCTACGACGGCACGACGATCCGG
>JBEIFW010000270.1:0-3216 GCA_040382215.1 Acidimicrobiales bacterium | reverse complement strand
GATGAGCATGTCAACCGGCCTGGCCGAGGCCCCGCTCGCGTACTCGCCGGGCGATCGCATCGGCGTGGGCGCGTTGCCGGGCGGCGGGTTCGCCGACCTCGGCGGCGAGTTCCTCGAGATACGTCGCTGTCTCGTCGAGCGCATCCTGCCGTTCGAGCTCGGCGCGGAGCGCTATCTGCAGGAGTTCAGACGCCGGCAGCCCGCGTCGTTTCAACTCATCATGGAGATCATCGGGCAGATACACCTGAAGGCGCGGCATACGCCTAACTGTACGCCTATCAAAACGTCCATGGCAACGAGGCGAAGACGCTGGGCACTGCCCCCTACCGCCGGTCATCTGCGAAGTTGCCCGGTACCTCAGGTCGCTCTGTTGGTACGCCGCTCGGAGGAGCGTCCCGTGGAGTCGCACCTCGCATAGCAGCTGGCATCGTAGAACGCACGAACCCGGACCCCATCGGGCCCGGGTTCGTATGCACTTCTGTTGGGTGGAGCTGGGGGGAATCGAACCCCCGTCCATCGGACGAGCATCGCCCGCGCTACGACCATTCCCGTGTTCGGGGCTAACGGCACCCCACCGCCGGGTCGGCTAGCTCAGCGCTACCGGCAGGTCTTTCCCTGCGGCCAGCGTTCTTCCACGCGTCCATCGGTCTTTCCCGACGTCGTCCCCCGCTTCTGTTGCCAGGCTGCGGTGGATCGGCCCCGTGCGGCCTCGCGGCTCACGATGTCCCTCGATCACCTGATCAGGATCAGGCGGCGAGAGCGAACTGCTCGTTGGCGGTTCTTTTGTTTGCCCCGTTTAGCGAGTCTGAGCAACTCGGGTCGCACGTCCGACCCCCGGCACCGATGTCGAAACGGATCAGCCCCGTTGATTGAACACCTGCACGATACCGGCCATCGGCCCTGAGCGCGCCGGAGTTCTCCGGGCGCCGCCGGGCCCGTGGTCGGGCGGCGTCACTCCCGCTCGAGCGAGATCGCCATCTCCGGCAGCGACACCCACGACTGGCGGTCGACGCACCAGGCCTCCACGTTAGGCTTCACGTCCGAGGTGTCGTCGAGCGTCCCCGCCTTCACGGCGATGATCCCGTCGCTCAGCGCGATCTCCGACACGATCGGCGAACCGCACGTGTTGCAGAACCGCCGCCGCACGTACACCTGGTCGCCGAGCTCGCCCCGCTCCTCGTACGTCGTCAGCGCACCGCTGACGGCGAGCTGCGACTCGTGCGCGATCAGGTTCACCGAGAACGCGCTGCCGCCCTGGCGCTGGCAGTGGCTGCAGTGGCACACCGCGGTGGCGATGAGATCACCGGAGAGTTCGTAGGTCACCTTGCCGCACAGACAGCGTCCCGTTCGAGCCATGCCCGAACGGTACCGGGCCGCCCGGCGATCGGGGGTCAGCCCACCTGGGTGATGTCGCCGTCCACCACGAAGATGTTCCCCGTCGTGTACGTGTTGCGCACCAGCGCGAGCACCGCCTCGGCGCAGTCCTCCGCCGTGGCCGACCGCCCGAGCGGGGCGGTCTTCGCGATGTAGGCGTGCTGGGCGTCCCACGTCGAGGTCCACGGAGTGGCCACCAGCCCCGGCGCCACGGCGTTCACCCGCACCGGCCCGCACGACTTGGCCAGCAGCTTCGTCAGGTGGTTCAACGCCGCCTTCGTCATCGCGTACGCCACCGACGACCCCACCGGGCGCACCCCGGCGATCGAGGTGACCATCACGACGTTGCCGTCGGCCGACTGGCGCAGGTACGGCATCGCCGCCTTCGTCAGCCACCATGTCCCGAACACGTTCACCTGGAACGTCTTCAGCAGGATGTCGTCGGTCAGCGCCTCGAGATCCCCGTGCGGCACCACCGTCGTCCACCCTGCGTTGTTCACCAGGATGTCCAGCTGGCCGAACCGCTCGATCGTGGCGTCGAGCAACGCCTTGCCCTGGTCCTGGTCGCCGATGTCGGCCTGCACGTAGATCGACTCGCCCGGCAGCGCAGCCGCAACGGCCCGGCCCGCCTCCACCGAGCTCGACGAGTTGACGACCACCTTGGCGCCGAGCGCGCTCAGCCGGTGGGCCGTCGCCTCCCCGATGCCGCTGGACGATCCGGTGACGATGGCGACCTTGCCGTCGAGTTCTCCCATGCCCGCGGACCGTAGTGCCGCTCCCCGCCGGGGGTCGGCTAGAACCGTCCCATGGCAGCCGTCGAGTACGAGGTCCGTGGCCACGTCGCCGTGGTCACCCTCAACCGTCCCGAAGCCCGCAACGCGATGAACCCGGAGGTGATCGTCCGCCTCGACCAGGCCTGGACCGCCGCCGAGGAGGACCCGAACGTCCGTGTCGCCATCCTCACCGGCACCGGCAACGTGTTCTGCTCCGGCGCCGACCTGGCCCGGCTCATCACCCTGATGAACGGCGCCCGCCAGCCCGAGGACGACTGGGACCACGCCATGCGGGCCGACCCGGTGATGGCCAACCGGGCCACGCTGCGGGTCACCAACTTCTCCAAGCCGATCATCGCCGCCCTCAACGGCACCGCCGTCGCCGGCGGCTGCGAGCTGGTCCAGGGCACCGACATCCGCGTCGCGGCCGACCACGCCAAGTTCGGCCTCCAGGAGGTGAAGTGGGCGCTGTTCCCCGCCGGTGGCTCCACCGTGCGGGTCCCGCGCCAGATCCCGATGGCCTGGGCCATGGAATGGCTCCTCACCGGTGATCTCGTCGACGCCGACACCGCCCTGCGCCTCGGCTTCGTGAACCGGGTCGTCCCCGCCGATCAGGTGATGGCCACTGCCATGGCCATCGCCGAGAAGATCGCCGCCAACGGCCCGCTCGCGGTCAAGGCCATCAAGGCCGCGGTGAAGGCCTGCGCCGAGCTCCCCGTCGAAGCCGACGCCATGCGCCTCGAATCGCAGTTCGCCGGCCCGGTGTTCGCCTCCAACGACGCGAAGGAAGGCCCCCGGGCCTTCCTCGAGAAGCGCCCCCCGAACTTCACCGGCTCCTGAGCCGGTCGTCGCCGCCGATGGCCGAGCCGATGGCCGAGCACGAGCCGCCGGTGCGCTACGGCGTCATCGGCACCGGGATGATGGGGTGCGAGCACCTCCAGAACCTCGCCCACGTCCCCGGTGCCGTCGTCACCGCCGTCGCCGACCCGCACCCCACCTCGCGTGAATGGGCCCGGCGCGTCGCCCCCCACGCGGCCGAGTTCACCGACCACCGCGACCTGCTCGCGAG
>JBEIFW010000269.1:0-3259 GCA_040382215.1 Acidimicrobiales bacterium | reverse complement strand
TGTTCGTCGTGCCGACCTTCAAGGGCATGTACACCCAGCTCGGAGGCGACCTGCCGTCGCTCACCCAGTTCCTCATCGACGCGTCCGAGACGTCCCAGAAGTACTGGTTCATGTTCCCGATTCTCGCCGTCGGCATCGTGGTCGGGTTCCGCCAGACGTCGCGGAACCCGAAGCTTCGGCGCCAGCGCGACGTACTGATGCTCCGGCTGCCGTTGTTCGGCAGTCTGCTCCGATCGACCGCCATCGCCCGTCTGGCCACCACGCTCGCCTCGTCGCTGGGCTCGGGTGTGCCGCTGTTGGACGCGATGTCCCAGGCCGGCAACGTCGCCAACAACGCCGTGTTCAAAGAGGCGCTCGAGCAGGCTCGCACCGAGGTCCGAGAAGGCAAGAGCCTCGCTGTCGCGCTGGCCGCGCAGCCGGCCGTTCCCGACATCTTCACCCAGCTGATCGCCATCGGTGAGGAGTCTGGGAAGGTCGACGAGTTGATGGTCAAGTACGCGAAGACGGTCGAGGAAGAGGTCGAGACCAAGGTCGAAGGGCTCACGAGCATGCTCGAGCCGCTCATGATCGTGGTGTTCGGCGGGATCATCGGCGTGATGGTCGTCGCCCTCTATCTCCCGATGCTGTCGATCTTCAACAACATCAAGTAGTCCGCTTGGCTTCGGCATCCGGCTGCCGATAGTTGTACGTGCGCAGACGGAACACCGCGATCTTCGGCCTCGGGGCGTCCGTCCTCGGGATCGCGACGGTGATCTTCGGGTTCTGGGGTCGATTCGTGCTCGGTTCGTCGGCGATCTGGACGGCGGGCGACGGGTGGAACGTGATCCACCCCGCCCGATTCGTCGCGAGCGGCGCCTTCCCGTACCTGTACTCCCCGTACTTCGCGAAGCAGGCACGATGGCCCTACCCACCTGGTCTACCGGTGTTGTTCGCCCCGGTGGCCTGGTTGATCGATCGTCTCGGACTGTCCGTCAGCGAACCACCGCTGATCCTCCCCCGTGCGACGGGATGGTTCGTCCTGGCGCCGGCGTTGGTGTTCGTCGGCGCAGTCATGGCGCCGGCGGTCGCGGGGTTGGCTCGGCGCCTCGGTGCTCGTTGCGACATCTCCGCAGGGCTGCTCGCAGCGACCGCCGGGGGATTCAGCGCTGCGGTCCTGTACGGGCACGCCGAGGACATCGTGGCCGTCACCGCCCTCGTCGGCGCAGTAGGCGCGGCGCTGGACGCACGATGGCGTCGGGTCGGTGTGCTCCTCGGCGTTGCGCTGCTGTTCAAGCAGTGGGCGTTCGTGCTCGTGCCGTTGCTGCTGAGCGCAGCGCCACCGGCGATTCGCCGAGGGCTCCTGCTGCGAGCCGTCGTCGTTCCGGGCGTCCCGATCCTGGTCTGCTTGCTGTACGACCCGAGAAACACGGTCCGGGCGCTCACCGGTGCGCAGAGCGCGGTGGCGCTCGGCCATGCGTTTCCCTGGATCCCGTCGTCGTCGGCGCTCGTGACCGCCGCTCCGCTCCGGGTGGTCGGTCTCGTCGTGCTCGCGGTTCTCGGCTGGTGCTGGGGTCGTCGATGCCAAGGCACCGCCCTCGTCGCCGCCGCAGGGGGGTTGATGGCGCTTCGTCTGCTGACCGAGCCGGTGTTGTTCTCGTACTACCTCGCGCAGATCGCACCGTTCGTGCTCGTCGTGACGGCGGCGCGGAGCTCCCGGGCGATGCTGTGGGCGCAAGGCCTCGGGCTCGCTGCATTGTCGCTGTGGTTCGCGCAGCATCCGTCCCCGTGGGTCTGGTGGCCCGTCGCCGCTGCCCTCGCGTCGCCGAGCACCGTGGTGCTGCTTCAGGCACGCCGGGCCGTCGACCCGACCGCAGGCTCAGGCGCGCCGCGCTCGGCCGACGTCGAGCGCTGCGTCGCAACGACGCCGGCGGGATCGATCAGCTGAACCAGCCGCCGAACGCCGGCGACGGCGCCGGCAGCTCGGCGCTCGGGCCGTAGCCGTCGGTCACTTCGATCGGCGAGTGCAGCGTGATCACGGGTGCAAGCGCCGGCGGTTCAGGGTTGGCTGCCGCGGCGAGCAGGTCGGCCGGGGGTGGACCGAAGTCCAAGCGAGAGAACAGGTCGCCGAGACCGGCATCGACCGGAGCGGCCGTTGGTTCCGGGTCGCGCGTCGGGAAGTTGAGTACCCGGGCGTCGGTCTGCTCGTTCGCGCCCAACCAGGGAGCCGGCGGTGCCTTGACCACGATAGGACTGGCCAGGGCCTCGCGCGCGGGTGACGGTGCGGCCGAGGGTTCAGGGGTCGGCGCCCGATCCCCGAGGCTGGCCGGCGGCACGGTGAACGAGCTCGCTGCAGGCGGTGGCGCCGACACGAGGTCGCCCTGTAGCCAGGCGGGCGAAGGGGGCACGACGACCGGGCTCGGTGCGGGACGGAGTCGCTCGAGGAGTCGGCGGCGGCCGTCGGTGTCGAGTGTGCGGAACGCCTCGAGCAGCGAACGCTCCTCGGCGCTGGCGGTCCCGGACTCCTCGAGCCGGTCTTGCAGGGAGGTGATCTCCCGCAGCAGGTCGTCGGCGAGGTCGAGCGCCATCGCCCGGAACAGTTCCACCGACTGCTTGTCGTACCCCCGTCCGTGGGCGAAGCGGAACGAGTGCAGGTCGTCGAACCCCGTCACGATCGAGTCTCCTTTGCCACCGCCGTTCACCGTATGACGCCTCCGGGGGATCGGTGCGGCGGACGCAGCTTGCACAGACCTTGAGGATCGCGTGCTTGATCGATCGGCTTCGCCTCCGATGGGTTGAACGGTGCCGCTTCCCGCTGCGGAATCGGTCACCGCAACCCACCCCAATAAGGAGATCCCTCGGAGATGAAGCACCTCGAGCGACGAATCCGTGAGGCCAGGAAAGATGAGGGCTTCACGCTGATCGAGCTGGCGGTCGTGATCCTGATCATCGGCATCCTGCTCGCGATCGCCATTCCCAACTTCCTCGGTGTCCGGCGTGGCGCCGAGGACAAAGCGGCCCAGTCATCGCTGCGTACCTCCCTCACGCTGGCCAAGGCGGCCTACGGCAACAGCGGCGACTACACCGGCGCGACCGCCGCGCTGCTCACCGAGCCCGGCCTGACGTTCACGACGGGTTCGTCGGCGAGCCCGACGACGGTGTCGGTGTCCGCCTCCGGCCAGAGCTGGACCGCGACGGTGAAGTCCCAGACCCAGAACGTCTGCTGGTGGATCCGCGACGTCGCCGATGCAGCGACCGGCACCCAGTACGGCAAGACCTCGGC
>JBEIFW010000268.1:0-3265 GCA_040382215.1 Acidimicrobiales bacterium | reverse complement strand
CGTGCGCGGGCTCGTCGCCGCCGGGATCAGCGCGCCCGCGCTGGCGACCGCGGCCGGGGTGTTCGGATTCCACGCCGCCAATCGGCCCGGTCTCGATGGGGCGTCGATCACGATCCAGGACCGGATGGCGGACCTCGAAGCGGAGGTGTCGACGCTCGCAGTGCACGAGGCCGCCCCGGGCGCGCTCGTCGTGCTCGACGGCCCGTTGCGAGAGCGCCGGCACCTGCCCGGTGCCGTCGGTCTCGTGAAGACCCATCGCGTCGCCTACCTCGACGGTCCGGCCGGCCTGGTCCTCACCGGCCTCGGTGCGGGGGAGCGCACACCGGTGTTCACCGTGGTCGGTCGGGCGCCGCGCCACTCGTGGTATCTGCGCCTGCCCGGCCCGCCGGGAGGGCCGATGAGCGGGATCGTCCGGCTCGAGTGCGACGGATCGCTGGGCGCCGAGTCGGCGGTGGCGCTCGCCGAGCGCACGGCCTCCACGCTGCCCCGGCTCGCATCGGTGCCCCACAAGGATCCGCGCGCCCCGCAGAATCTGGTGCCGATCGCCGGGCTCGAACGGGAGCTGCGTCATCGGCTCGGCGACGTGCGGGTGGTGCTGCGCGCGCTGCGCCAGGCCGCCGCGGGCGCGGCCCCTCAGCGGGGGCTGTCGCCCTTGCGGTAGTCGGTCGTCAGCGCATCGAGCCGCGCGACCAGTGCCGGATCGAGGCGGGTGGCGACGGCGGTGAGCGCGTCGTCGAGCTGGTCGGGCCGGCTCGCGCCGATGATCGGGGCGGTCACCACCGGCTTGGTCAACAACCAGGCGATCGCGAGCGCCGCCATCGTGAGGCCCGCCTCGGCGGCGATCGGCCGCATCGCCTCGACGGTCGCGAACTCCCGGTCGTGCCAGTAGCGATCCTGGTATCGCTCGGCGGCGTTGCCCAACGTGAACCGGGTGCCCTCGGTCGGCGAGCCGGGTCGGTGCTTGCCCGACAGCAGCCCCCCGGCCAGCGGGTTGTACGGGATCATCCCGACGCCCTCGTCGAGGCACAGCGGGACGAGCTCGCGCTCGGTCTCCCGGAACAGCAGGTTGTAGCGGGGCTGCACGCAATCGAAGCGGGCGGTGCCGAGCACCTCGGCTCGACCGATCGAGCGGGCGAGCTGGTAGGCGAGCGTGTTCGAGCATCCGAGGTAGCGGACCTTGCCCGACCGCACGAGGTCGTCGAGGGCGCGCAGCGTCTCGTCGATCGGGGTGTGCAGGTCCCACGAGTGGATCTGGTAGAGGTCGAGGTGGTCGGTCCGCAGCCGTCGCAGCGACGCCTCGCAGGCCCGCACGACGTTCTTGCGGCTGTTGCCCCGGTCCCAGGGCATCGGGCCCGACGGGAAGAAGCACTTGGTGGCCACGATGCAGCGGTCGCGCCGGCCCTCCATCCACCGGCCGAGCAGCTCCTCGGTGGCGCCGACCATCCCGGGGGGTGCGCCGAGCGGGTAGGCGTCGGCGGTGTCGAGGAACGTGATGCCGGCATCGGCGGCCCGGTCGAGGATGGCGCGCGACCGCTCTTCGTCGCACTGGTAACCGAAGGTCATGGTGCCCAGGCACAGCCTGGACACCTGCAGGCCGGTGCGGCCGAGGCGGACGTGCTCCATGCGCCGGACCGTAGGACACTGCCGCAGCGACCGTCAGGCCCGCTCGCAGCTCCAGCCGGCCGGACGGCCGTTGTCGTAGGGGAGCACTGCGGAGAACGCACGGGGATCGTCGTCGAACACGAGTGGGAGGAAGTAGCGGTCGCCCTCCCACATCGGCAGTGCCGCACCGGACCGCTCGGTGGGGTCCGCCGAGCACGCCGCCAGCACCCGGGCCACGGGGATCCACGCCAGGGTGCCCTCCGGGTTCGATGCCGGCGGGCTCCCGTTCCATCCGTCGACGAGGTAGACGAACCCGAACCAGTCCTCGCCGTTGGCCCCGAACCCGGGCCAGGAGATCGTGCCCCGCAGCGTGAACGAGGTCAGCTCGATCCCGGCTTCCTCCTGCAGTTCGCGTCGCAGCGACGCCACGACGTGTTCACCGGATTCGATCTTGCCGCCGAGCCCGTTCCACTTGCCGAGGTGCTCGTCGTCGGCCCGGGCGTTGCGGTGCACGAGGAGCACGGCGTCTTGATCACGATCCAGGACGTAGGCCAGCGTCCCCAGGATCGGTGTGAACGCCACGGCCCGGACGTTACCGGGGTTCGTTCAGCGGTCCGACGACGCAGCGCCGAGCGAGGGCACGGTGCCGTCGAGGAGGCCGCACAGCACCTCGATGTCGATCGGCTTCACGAGGAACGCGTCGACTCCGGCGGCGAGGAACCGGGCCCGGTCGGCCTCCGAGGTCGAGGCGCTGATGGCGACGATCCGGAGGCGAGGGGACCGGCGCGTCGCTTCCCGGGCCCGCAGCTCACGGGCGACGGCGGCGCCGTCGGAGCCACCGAGCCGCAGGTCGAGCAGCAGCGCGTCGAGGTCGCCCGCGGCGGCGTGCTCGAGCACCGCCGCGGCGGTGGCGACGGTGTGGACGTGGAAGCCGAGGCGGCCGATGAGGGCGCGCAGCACCTGCTGGCTCACGACGTCGTCGTCGGCGACGAGCACCCGGCCTCGCCGCGGCTGGGCCCGCCGCTCCGCCGGTTGGCCCGCAGCGTCGGTCATCGGGAGGGTGAAGCTGAAGCGTGTGCCCGTCGGCTCGTTGGGGGTCGCATCGATGCCCGTACCGCAGAGGTCGCGCACGAGCTGCCGGCTGATCGCCAGGCCGAGGCCGCTTCCGGACCGGCCGGCCCGTTCGGCCACACCGATGCCGAGACCGAGCCCGGTGTCGGCGACCTCGAAGCGGAGCCCACCCGGGGCCGGCTCGGCGCGCAGGGTGATCGAGCCCGCGTCGGTGAACTTGACGGCGTTGCCGACCAGGTTGACGAGGATCTGGCGCAGCTTCACCGGATCGCCACGGGTGACGGTCGGGACCCCGGCTGCGATGTGCAGCCGCATCGCCACCCCGGTGTTGCGCGTGGCGTGGCGGAACAGCAGCACCGTCGTGCGCAGCACTTCGGACAGATCCATGGCGACCGACGCGGCCACCGGCGCATCGGTCGCTCCGAGCAGCTCGACGACGTCGGCACAGTGCTCCGCGCAGGCCCGGATCGCGACGACGAGCTGGCGTTGGTCGTCGGTGAGCGGGCTGTCGAGCAGCAGCTCGGCCAGGCCGACGATGCCGGCCAGCGGCGCGCGCACCTCGTGACGGGCTGCCGCGAAGCGGCCATCGTCG
>JBEIFW010000267.1:0-3334 GCA_040382215.1 Acidimicrobiales bacterium | reverse complement strand
GACGGCACTGGAACAGACCCTGGCCTCGGTGCGATCACACGGGTTGCCGGTCCAGGTGGGCGCCATCGAGGGCGCCGATGGGCTACCGCGGCCCGTGGCGTTCGGGGATGCCGCGAACTGGCCGAGCGCGCTCGGCGCGATCGTGGCTGCTGCCTCGACCGACTGGGTGCTGCTCGTGCATGCCGGCGAGCGGGTGGAGATCGACACCATGGCGCTGCGTGCGGCCTGCCAGGCGCCGATCGACGCGTGGCGTGTCGAGCAGCCCGTCGGGTTGTTGCCGGCCTGCCCGCTGCTGCCGGCCGAGCGGCTCGTTCGTCGCAGCGCCGCCGTGTTCGGCGGTCTCGTACTGCCCCGGTGGGATGGCGGCCCGGCGACGGCCACGACGACGGTGCGCGTGTCGGGCTCCCCGGTTGGCGCGGATCCCCACGGCCCGACGATGCGCTGGTTGCTGCGGTCGGCCGCGCAGGTGGAGCGCACGTCCCCGACGCCCGAGGTCCGCAGCGAGGTCGCCGTGCTGTTGGCCGTAGCAGGTGAGTTCGACGCCGCGGTCGCCCGGTTGTCCGGCATCGACGCCCCCGTTTCGCACGGCGAGACCGATCGGCGTCTCGGGCGTGCGCTGGTGGCCGCAGGGCTTGCGGCCGGGCGGCCGCGCGAGGCACGGCTCGGGGCCTTGCGCTGGTACCAGGCATCGGAGGCGACCGGCCCGGCGCATGCCTGGTTGGCCAAGATCGAAACCGCCGTCGGGCGACCCGGTTCCGCCGTCCGCTTGTTCGACGACCTCGGAGCGGTCCCGCTCGTCGACGACGACGGTTACCGGCTCGATCGCGTACAGGTGCGAGCCTGGCGGGGGATCGCGCTGCACCACCTCGACGAGCTCGAGTTCGAGATCGGCGGGGCGCTCCAGCTCTCTTCGTCGCTTCCTCCCGCGGCCCAGGGGCCCGGACCGCTGCACGAGCGATTGATCCGCACCGTCGTGCGCGGGTGGAGCCGGTTGCGGCGGGAACCGGCAGCGCTGCTCGAACGGCTCTCGGACGACGAGCGCGCGCTCGTGGCTCGGACGTTGTGCAAGGCGGCCATCGAGGAGCCGACCGATTGGGCGGCGATGTTCGATGCACTCGTCGAGCGGGACGGCCTCGACGAGACGCTTGCCGCTCGCCTCGCCGAGGTCGCCCCGATGTTCCCGGAGACCGACGCGCTGCGGTGGGCGGCGCGCCTGCGCCAAGAGGGGTTCGGCCGGCACTGCCCGCTGCTCGCTCGGGCCCGCAGCGTGAGCCTCGATCCCCTGACCCGATTGCGGTCGGCCGCAATTGCGCTCGAAGTCTTCGGCGACGATCCGGCCAGCGTCGAGCTGGTGGCCGCTTCGGCGGGCCTCGTCGCCCAGGGTGAGCTCGAGTCGATGCTGCTCGTCGTGGACGAACTCGCTCCGAGCGCCCTGCCCGGGGCCGTGATCGGTGCGGCGACCACCCCGGCCCGGATGCTGGCGCTCGCCGATCTGCTCGACCGGTTCGGCGCCGCCGAACAGGCCGGCGCGCTGCGGAACGCGGCGGCGCAAGCCGGCGGGCGATCCTCAAGGACGCCGCTGGGTTTCCGATAGGAACGCATGGAACTGCTCTGCCATCGGGGGGTGTGGGCCACCCGCGCCGAGCAGAACACCCCCGGGGCCTGTGCCGCCGCCTGGTCCAACGGGTGGGGGATCGAAACCGACCTGCGCGATCAGGGCGGCCGTTGCGTCGTCAGCCACGACCCGCCGTCCGGTGCATGTTGGACGATCGAGGAATTGCTCGCCGCCCACCGCCCCGGCACCCCGCTCGCGTTGAACGTCAAGGCCGACGGGCTCGTCCCGCTCGTGGTCCCGGCGCTCGCGGGGACCGACCCGGCCGACGTGTTCGTGTTCGACATGTCGGTCCCCGACCAGCTGCACTGGCTGCGGGCCGGGGTCGCCACCTTCACCCGCCACAGCGACGTGGAGCCTGATCCGGTGCTCTACGCCGAGGCCATCGGGGTCTGGCTCGACGCGTTCGCCTCGGACTGGTGGAGCGCCGACGTGATTGAACGGCACCTGGCCGCCGGCAAGCGCGTTGCCGTGGTGTCGCCGGAGCTGCACGGTCGCGACCACCGACCGGTGTGGGACCGCCTCTTGGCCGGCGGCGTGCACCTGCTGGCAGGGGTGGCGTTGTGCACCGACCATCCGGCCGACGCCGCTGCGTGGTTCGGTCCGGCCGTCGCCGGGGTGGCCGCTTGATCCGGGCTGTGGTGTTCGACATGGACGGAGTCCTCATCGACGCCCGCGACTGGCACTACGAGGCGCTCAACCGGGCGTTGGGTCACTTCGGCTATGCCATCAGCCGGTTCGACCACCTGGTCACCTACGACGGATTGCCCACCCGTCAGAAGCTCGAGATGCTGTCGCGCGAACGAGGCCTGCCGCGGTCCCTGCACGGATTCCTCAACGAACTGAAGCAGGCATACACGATGGAGATCGTCCACGCCCGCTGCAAACCACGGTTCCAGCACGAGTTCGCCCTATCCCGCCTGCACGCCCAGGGCTATCGGCTCGCGGTCGCGTCGAACTCGGTGCAGCGCACGGTCGACGTGATGATGGAGCGGGCCGGGTTGTCCCGCTATCTCGAGTTCACGACCAGCAACGAGCACGTCTCGCGCGGCAAGCCGGCGCCCGACATCTACCTGGTGACCTTCGAGCGCCTCGGGGTCGGGGCGCACGAGGTGCTCGTCGTGGAGGACAATGACAACGGCATCCGGGCAGCGACCGAGGCCGGTGCGCACGTGTTCGTCGTGAGCGAACCCGCCGACGTCACCTACGACCGGATCCGAGTGGAGCTCGACCTGCTCGACGGGGTGCGCGCGTGAGGACGTTGCTGCTTGCGGCCGGGGGGAGCGACGCGTTCGCCGATGCCGGGTACTACTTCCCGAAGAACCTCGTCGAGATCGCCGGATCGCCCTTGCTCGAGCACGTGATCCACGGTCTCGGCCCGCTGGCCACCCACCATCGTCTCGTCGTCGCCGTCCGGCGCGACGAGAACGTGCGGTTCCACACGAGCCGGGTGGTGCGCCTCATCGAACCGACCGCAGCGGTGGTGGAGGTTGGGGACACGTCCGGTGCGGCGTGCACTGCGCTCACCGCGGTCGATCATCTCCTCGACGACGAGCCGCTGCTGGTGTGCAACGGCGACCAGGTCATCGACGTCGATCTTGCCGCCGTCGTCGACGGTTTCGCCACCGCGGGACTCGACGGCGGCGTGGTGGTGTTCGAAGGCGTGCACCCCCGCTGGTCGTAAGTGCGCACCGACGACGCCGGGATCGTGATCGAAGCGAG
>JBEIFW010000266.1:0-3395 GCA_040382215.1 Acidimicrobiales bacterium | reverse complement strand
TGAACCGCAACAAGCGCGGCGTGTGCCTCGACCTGGCCAAGCCCGACGGGCGAGCCGCGTTCTTGGAGCTCGTGCGCCACGCCGACGTGGTCCTCGAGAACAACAGCGCCCGGGTGATGCCGAACCTCGGCCTGGGCTACGAGGACCTGCGGGCGGTGAACCCGGCGATCATCCTGGTGTCGATGTCGGGTTACGGCGCCGACGGCCCGCACCGGGACTGGGTGGCCTACGGCGCCAACATCGAGACGACCAGTTCGCTCACCTCGATCACCGGCTACCCCGACGGCGAGCTGTCGCGCACGACGCTGTTCTACGCCGACCCGGTGTCGGGCAACTACGGCGCCCTGGCGGTGCTGGCTGCACTTCGCCACCGGGACCGGACCGGCGAGGGTCAATGGGTCGAGATGGCGCTCAACGAGGCCGGCGTGACGTTCTGCGTCGACGCGCTGGTCGAATACCAGCGCACCGGCGTGTTGCGGGCGCCGCAGGCGAACCGCGATCCGGCGGTCGCGCCCCAGGGCGTGTACCGGTGCATCGGCACGGACAACTGGGTCGCGCTGACGGTGCGCTCCGGCGCGCAGTGGCGCCAGGTGGCGGCGCTGATCGGCCGGCCCGACCTGGCTGCGGACGAGTCCCTGCAGGAGCTCGCCGGGCGACAGGCCCGCCACGACGAGCTGGACGAGGCGATCTCAGCCTGGACCGCGGGCCGGGAGCAGTACGAGGTGGCCCATGCGCTGCAGGCCCTTGGGGTGCCGGCCGGCCCGGTGCTGGCCAACTGGCAGATCCTGCCGGATCCCCACATCCACGCCCGGGGCGTCTACCAGACGATGGTGTATCCGGTCGTCGGGGCTTACCCGGCCACCACGTGGCCGTGGCGGTTCGAGCGCACACCTGCGGCGCTGCGCCGCCCGGCCCCGTTGTTCGCCCAACACAACCGTGAGGTGCTGAACGAGGCCGGACTCGACGACGGGGCGATCGAAGCGCTGTACGCGAGCGGCACCACGGCCGACGAGCCAGTGCTGCCGCCCGGCTGAGCCCGGCCGGGCGGCGTCCCGCTCAGCCGCCGAAGCCGGTGTGGAGCTTTCCTTCACGCATCGCCGCCACCCGGGCCTCGAGCACGTCGAACCAGCCGGGGTGGGTGATGATCCAGAACCGGTTGGTGCGCACGGCGTCGAGGACCATCGCGGCCACCTCGGCCGGATCCTTGCCCCGGTTGGCCAGCAGGGCGCCGGCGTTGGCGACGAAGCGGTCTTCCACAGCCGTGCTCGTGTGGGCGGCGGCCACCTCGGCGGGCCGGTTGCGGGCGGCGTAGACGATCTGGGTGTTCACCGCGCCGGGGCACAGCACCGAGCACCCGACCGCGGAGCCGGCCTGGAGCAGTTCGAGGGCCAAGGTCTCCGAGGCGGCCACGACCCCGAACTTGGCGACGTTGTAGGGCGCGATGCCGGCCGACGAGGCCAGCCCGGCGGTGGAGGCGGTGTTCACCACGTGCCCTTCGCCCTGGGCGGTGAACACCGGCACGAAGGCGCGGATCCCGTAGATCACGCTCCACAGGTCGACCCCGAGCACCCAGTCCCACGTCGCCTGGTCGAGCGCCTCGATCGGGCCGGCCGACACCACGCCGGCGTTGTTGTGCACCAGGTGCACCGTGCCGAACCGGGCGATGGCGGCATCGCGCAGGGCGACCACCTCGGCCTCCTTCGACACGTCGGTGCGCACCCCCGCCACCTCGTGCCCGGCGTCGGCCAACCCGGCGACCGCTGCGTCGAGCGCGTCGGCCTGGATGTCGGCCAGCACGACCTTCATCCCGGCCTCGGCACACGCCGTGGCCACCGCCTTGCCGATGCCGCTGCCCGCGCCCGTGACGACCGCGACCTTGCCCCCGAGTTGTTCCATGGGGTGATCCTGCCAGCCCGCAACGACCCGCTCGCCCCTGCGCGCCTCAGGCGGCATGACGGGACGGGGGGCCGGTGGTGGTGACCCGCCCGCCGGGGTAGGCGATGGTGAGCGTTCGGTCGGGCGCAAGGGTGAGCCGCCAGCCTTCGGCGTGGGCCAAGGTGTGATGGTGGGCGCACAGCGGCAACAGGTTCTCGAGATCGGTGCGGCCTCCGACGAGCCACTCGACGACGTGGTGGATGTCGCAGCGGTGGAACGGCACGCTGCAGCCCGGCACGGCGCAGCCGGGGTGCAGCGCCCGTAGCGCTCGGCGCTGTGCAGGTGTGGCGTGGCGACGCTCGCGGCCCCGGTCGAGCCGCTCGGCGCTCGACGGGGTGCCATCCGGCCGGATCTCGATCACCATCGGGTTGGCGTAGGCGACCAGCCATGCGGTGAGCGACGGCGGGATCCCGTTGGCGGCACCCCAGTCGTACACGACGGCCGGCCCCCGATGGTCGGCCACGACGACGGGCCGTTCGGCGGTGCCGTGCTCGACGAGCTTGACGAGCGCAGCGGCCCGCCGCCACGAGGCCCGCTCGATCGGGTCGCCCGGGGTGAGCGCACCGGGTTCGACCCGGCCTGCGGCCCGCTCGACGAGCTCGTGCAGGCGGGCACCGGTGGCGGCATCGAGCACGGCGCTGAGGCGCCACTGCTGGCTCAGCGCGTCCTGGCGCAGCGACAGGCGGTTCTCGCGAACCTGACGTGCGAGCCGTTCGGCCTCGGTGGTGCGACGGGCCTGCGCTGCGGCGGCCGACACCGTGCGGGCGAAGCGGTCGGCCGGCGTGTGCTCGGCACTGGCGGCGAGCGTGGGGAGCCCGTCGAGGAAGGTGCGGCGCTCGTCGGGCTCGAGCGTACGCAGGGCCCCGACGACGTGATCGACATGGGCGGCGGTGATGGCGCCGGCGGCGAGCGACTCGGCCAGTACCGGCAGCTGCTCGAGCACCTCGGCCCTCGCCACCACCCGCTCGGCCTGGCGCAGACCCGACCGGCCGGCCTCGGCGATCGCTCCCTCGCCGAAGGCCGAGGCGGCCATCACCTCGCGGGCGAGGACCGCCTCCTGGGCATCGAGCCAGCCGCGCAGCCGCCGCAGTGCGGCGAGCCGCTCGGCCGGGCTGCCCCCGCCCTCGACGGCGGCGACCAGCGCGACCGGTGAGAGGCGCTCGGCGAGGGCAGCGGGCATGCCGTCATCGTACAAACGTTCCCAGAACGTGCGTACGAACGTGAGCTCAAGAAACCGTCAAGACCAAGCCCCCGCCGCTCAGCGCATCGGGCGCCGTCCGGCCCACGGCAGCGCCTGCTCCAGTACCCCTGCGAGCTGCAGCAACAGCGCCTCGCCGTCGGCCGGGCCGACGAGTTGCACGCCGATCGGCAGACCGCCCTCGCTCACGCCGGTCGGCAGCGAGATCGCCGGTTGGCCGGTGATGTTGAACGGCCCGGTGAACGCGACCGCCGCCATGATC
>JBEIFW010000265.1:0-3412 GCA_040382215.1 Acidimicrobiales bacterium | reverse complement strand
GCTGGGCCCGCACCGGCTGCCGCGGCGCGACCGTGTGGTTCACCGGGCTCCCGGCGTCGGGGAAGTCGACGCTTGCGTACACCGTCGAAGCGATGCTCGTGGCCGGCGGGCGCCTCGCCTACGTTCTCGACGGCGACAACCTGCGCTGCGGGTTGAACGCCGACCTCGGCTTCAGCCCGCAGGACCGTGCCGAGAACGTCCGCCGTCTCGGCCATGTGGCGGCCGTGCTCGCCGATGCCGGCGTCGTCGCGCTGGTCGCTGCGGTCTCCCCCGACCGGGCGGCGCGCAATGCGGTCCGACGGATCCACGACGAGGCCGGCCTGGCCTTCCTCGAGATCCACGTCGCCACCCCGCTCGCCGTCTGCGAGCAGCGCGACCCCAAGGGGCTCTACGCTCGGGCCCGGCAGGGCGCCATGGTCGGCCTCACCGGCTACGACGCCCCGTACGACGAGCCGGCCCGGCCGGAGCTGGTGCTCGGCGGCGACGAAGTCCCCCTCGAGCGACAGGCGGCCGCCGTGGTGGAACACCTCGAGCGCCGCTGATCACCATCGTGGCGGTCAGCGGGCCGGGATGCATGGCCCGCGACCATCGTCGATCACGCCCTTGGTGAGCGAGACGAACCGGTAGGCGAACTCGGATTCGCCCAGTTCGAGTTCGAGATGACCGAACTGGTCCGCCCGGAACTGGCTGCCGGGTCGAGGCGCCGCTGCGAACGGATACAGGCTGTGCCCGCCGGTCCCGGCGACGAACTGCACCGGACCGGTCGGGGCCGGCTTGCCCTGCGCGTCGAGCGGCCCGAACCGCTCGTAGTTGTGGGCGTGACCGTTGAGCACCAACGTCACTCCGGCCTCGCGCAACAACGACCACCAGACCGAGAACCGATCGTCATAGCCCGGGTCGGCCGACCGCTGCGTCGCACCGTCCCGTTTGGTCTGGTCGGTCGAGGTGACCATCGGGTGGTGCCACATCGCAGCGACGCACCGGCCCTTCACGTCCGCGAGTTGGGTGCGCAGCCAGGCGGTCTGGGCCGCAGTGGCCGTGCAGCCGCCGACCTTCGCGCAGTTCGAGTCCAGGGCGAGCACCACCCACGAACCCACTTCGAAGCGGTACCAACTCGCCCCGGGTGCGCCGAACCCCTTCGGGAACGTCCGGAAGAAGCCGACGGCGTTGTCGGCGTTGTACTCGTGGTTCCCCGGCACGGGGTAGAAGGCGAGACCGAGCTTGGCCCAGGTCTTGTTCCAGACGGCGTCGAACTCGGCAGGGGTGCCGTCGCGGTACTGCAGGTCGCCGACGAGCAGTACCGCCGCAGGCTTGGCCGCCACTACCTGGTCGCCGACCGCGACATGCTGACAGTGGCGCGCCGTCCCCTTGCCGTCGTTGTAGCTCGGGTCGTCGGTCGGGCACGCGATGTCGCCGACGACGACCACCTTGGTCACCGGCGACGGCGGCTTCACCGTCGTCACAGGCCCCGTCGTCACAGGCCCCGTCGTCACAGGCCCCGTCGTCACAGGCCCCGTCGTCACAGGCCCCGTCGTCACAGGCCCCGTCGATGGGGACTTGGGCGGCAGCGGGGCCGAGTCCACCGGCGCACCTCCGCACGCCACGGCCACGAGGCCTGCGGTGACGAGCAGCCACCGGCGCGTCACGACGCCCTCATCGGCGACCGGCGGAATCCCTCGACGACCGAGGCGAGTTCGAGCACGGACTGCCGGCGAGCGACCAGCACGAGGGTCGGCACGCCGAGCACCACGGCGACGACGAAGCCGGGGAGCGAGCGGCCGGCGACGGCGACTCCGGCCATGGCGGCACCACCCGCCGCCACGAGGCTGACCACCGCTGCCGTCACGGCAGGCCGGTCGGTCGGGACGATCCCCATGCGGCGCACCACGACCGCCGGCACGATCGCACCGGCAGCGAGGCTGGCCGCCCACGCCACCGCTGCGCCGACCATCCCCACCGCCGGGACGAGCACCAGGTTGGCGCCGAGGTTCACTGCCGCAGCCAGCGCCGTCACTGCGAGGTTCGCCCGGCTGCGACCGGCCATCAGCAGCACCGAGTCCGACGGTCCGGCCGGCGCGGCAGCGAGCAGCCCGAGCGCAAGCACCCCGAGCACGGCGGCGGCTTCGGCGTAGGACGCACCGAGCAAGGCGAGCACCCCGGGTGCGAACACCGCGAGCAGTACGAAGGAGGGCCATACGAGCAGGACCTGCCAGCCCGCCGCTGCGTCGAGTACCCGGCCGGCACCGGCGCGATCGTCGAGTGCAAGCAGGGCGGCGACCCGCGGCGCGACCACCTGCTGGAGCGCTTCGGCCGCGAACGTGCCGACGAGGACGAAGCGGGTCGCCACGGCGTAGACCCCGGCCGTGGCCGGTCCGGCCACCGCGCTGAGAAGCAGCGTGTCGAACCACAGGATCGTCACTTGCAGCACCTGCGCACCGGCCCGCGGCGCAGTGAACCACCAGAATTCCCGCCCGCAGCGAGCCCACGATCCGGCCGACGACGGCACGCGCCGCAACAGCACCACCGCCATCGGAACGCAAACCAGCGCAGCGGGCAACACCCAGGCGCCCGTCGCCACGGCGGCCGACGCCGTCACGCCCGTGGCAATCCAGACTGCGACGAACTGCGCCACCGGCCGAGCCATCCGATCGATGACCAACTGCGGCATCATCGTCGAGAACCCTCGGCTGGCCGCAACGAGCACCGAGCCCACGGCGACGACGGGCAACGCAACGGCGAGCGGGCGCAACGCCGTCGCCACCCGATCCGCCTGTTCGGCGCCGCCGAGCAGATCTCCGAGACGGTCCGCCTGCGTCCACAGCAGGGAGCCGAGCACGGACCCGAACGCCCCGACCGGGACGGTGGCCACGACGAGGATCCGCCCGAGCTCGTCGACGCGGTCGAGGGCCCGGGCCCGGCTGATGGCCCGCACCACCCCGGTGCTCGCCCCCATCTCGGCGCAGCGGGCCAACACCGTGAACACGGCGATCGCGACGAGCACGGCGCCGGCGTCGGCGACGGGGAGGCGACGCGCGATGACGGCCACCACGAGGAACCCGCCGAGGCCGTACGTGACGGCACCGACGAGGTTCAACGCGCCACCGCGCGCCACGTCGGCGAGCTCACGTCGAGGTGTCGACGAGTCGGTCTCGACCGCCACACCGTCCCGCACCTGCGGGAAGCTATGGGCGGTTCGTCCGTCCGGGTGCTGCCCCGTCACGGACTCTTCCCCCATATGGTCGCCGGGTGGCCGCCAGCCCGCCGCCCGTACCCCCCGAGCTCCTCGCCCTGTTGGCCGCCATCGCCGGACGGTCCGTGGTGCCGACCGCGTCGCCGCCCGAGGGCCTCGTGCGCGCCGTCGCCCTGCCGGACGTGTCCCGGGCGCGACTCGTCGCCGGCGTGGCCGGCCCCG
>JBEIFW010000264.1:0-3482 GCA_040382215.1 Acidimicrobiales bacterium | reverse complement strand
GGGCTTCGGCCACCCGCCGCACCTGGCGGGCGCGTTGGGGCGTGTTGCCGCCGCCGGGGCGGGCCCACGGGGCGGGGGGCCCCGGCCCGTCAGGGCGTCACTTGCCGACGGTGACCTTGGCGAGGCTGGCGAACGGGCCGGCGACGGGGTTGTCGCTCAGGCCGACCACCTTGTCCGACCACATCAGGATGTTCGGCAGCGGGTCGAGGGGCAGCGAGACCATCAGGTCGGCCGCCGCCTTCATGACCTCCTTGCCGAGGGCCGCCCGCTTGGCCTCGTCCACCTCGGTCTCGGTGGCGAGCGCTTTGGCGTCGGCGGCGCCGAGGTCGGCGCGCATCCAGTTGTTGCCGGCGTTGCCGTTCGCAGCGCTCGGGATGTTCTTCTTGCACAGCAGGGTGCACACGCCCGGCTGCGGGAACGTCGCCACCTGGGCGTAGAGGGCCACCTGGAAATCGCCCTCCGGGCCCTGCTTGCCGAACAGGTCGCCCGCCTTCTGCGGGTTGAAGGTGACGGCGAAGCCCGCCTCCTTGGCCTGGGCCTGCACGATCTGGGCGGTGAGCTCACGACGCTTGTTGCCCGCCGTGGACTTCAGCTCGACGTTGGCCTTCGTGCCACCTTTTTCCCAGATCCCGTCGGAGCCCTTGGCCCAGCCGTCGCCCTTCATCAGGGTCTCGACCTTGGCCAGGTCCTTCTTGTAGCCCGCGAAGGCCTCGGTGTCGGTGTACTGCGCAGTGCGCGCCGGCTCGAGCGAGTGCACGGCCTTGTCGACGCCGATGCCGCCGAAGAGGCGCTTCACGATCGCATCGCGGTCGAGCGAGTAGGCGAACGCCTGGCGGAACGCCTTGGAGTCGAACGGAGGCTTGGCGTTGTTGATCCACAGTGCTTCGAGGTTGCCGTTCACGGCGTTGACCGCCGACTTCGTACCGGGCACACCGGCGGCGATGGCGTCGATCACGTCGAGCTGCGGCTGCGGGTAGATCACCTGGAGCTCGCCGGCCTTGAACGCCTGGAACTGCGAGGCGGTGTCGGCCACGAACTTGAACACGACCTTGTCGAGCTTGGGCTTGTCACCGAAGAACTTGTCGTTCGGCACGAGCGTGATCGACACACCCTTCTCCCACTTGTCGATCTTCCACGGACCGGCCGACCACTTGTAGCCATCCTTCATCTCGGCGTTGCGGTCCTTGCCGGCGAGGATCTTCGACGGCAGGATCCCATAGCCACCCGAGAACAGGCCTTTCCAGTCCGGGTAGGACTCCTTGTACGTCACCACGACGGTGTCGGGCTTCGAGGCGTCGACGGACTCGACTTTTTCGTAGCCTGTCTTGTCGTAGATGTCCTCACCCTTGGTGACCTGCTCCCAGGTGTACTTGAAGTCCTCGGAGGTGATCGGGTCACCGGTCGACCAAACGGCCTTCGGGTTGAGCTTGTAGGTCACCACCTGCTTCGGGCTGGTCGTGATCGTGGGCTCACCGGCGAGCACGGCGCTCGGCACGACCTTGGCCGCCTTGCCGTCCCATGCCACCTCGAACGCCCGCGGCATGGTCGTGGTGTTGCCCATCCAGAAGCCCCAGGACGAACCACCGCACGAACCGATCCAGTCCATGCAGTCGGGCTCCTGTTCGGCCCCGATGGTGAGCGTGCCGCCCGACGGCCCCGCAGCGGCCGTCGTGGCCGAGCCAGCGGTCGTAGCGGCACCCGCCGCAGTGGTCGCCACGGTCGTGGCGCCGGCTTTCGTGGTCGTGGTCGTCGAGTCGTCGTCACCGCAGGCAGCGGCGAGGAGCCCGAGGCTCACGACGCCGACTGCGGTCACCCTGAGCGAGGAACGCTTCAAGTTGGAACCTCCAGATGATGTGGGTCGAATCCGGGCACGCCCGGTACGGCAGCGGAACCACCGTATGGTTCGCCGCCATCGGAGCGCGTCGCTACGTGACGGCGCCAGCACGGTACCAGGCGGTAACCGGCACCCCGAGCGATGGTGCCTCAGCGCCACCGCCATCGGACCGCCGACGCAACAAGCCCGTCGGGCCCGATCACGCCGAGATCGAGCCCCGGGTCGCGCGCCACGGGCAACGGCAGCGCTGCGATCGGCACGCTCGGCACGTCGGCCCAGACGGTGGCGTCGATGCGTCCGTAGAGTTCGTTCCGGCGCCCCGAGTCGAGCTCGCCGGCCACCTGGGCGACGAGCGCGCCGAGCGCAGGGTTCGCATAGCCGCCCGGGTTCGCCGGGTCGCCGGCGCGCACGGCTGCCAGCCGCGACGAGACCTCGGGGCCTACCTGACGCCGCACGAGCGCCAGGTCGAAATCCCCGCCGGCGACGAGGCTGCTGACCGCACCGACCTGAACACTCACGGCGATGCCCGCCGGTGCACACTGCGCGGCAACGGCGGCGGCCACCGCCGTGGCCCGGGCGTCGCCGTCGTCGACGGCGAGTCGAAGCCGCAGCGCCACCCCGGACCGAACCGCCACGCCGTCGGGGCCAGGCTGCCAGCCCGCCTCGGTCAGCAGCGTTCGAGCGGTTGGCACGCTCGCTGCAACGGTCGCCGCCGGCCGGGTCGACGACGCGCCAGGCTCGAACGGCAGCGTGAAACGGGCGTCGAGTCGGACCGCCCCGGGCACGCCTGACGGCACGGCGGCGAGGGTCGCCGGATCGATGCAGGACGCCAAGGCCCGCCGCACGGCGCGCTGTTGGAGCGTGGGGTTGCGGAAGTTGACGACGATGGACTCGGCCATTGTGGCGACCGTCGGATCGACCGGATGCTGGGCGCGCACGCTGTCGGCGAGGGCGGCGTCCCAGGCGAGCGTCGCCACCTGCACGGTGCCGTTCGCCAGCGCTGCAACCCGCTGGTCCGCCGGCACCGGCCGCAGCACGAGCGCCGTGACGGCGGTCGGTCGGCCCCACCAGGCGCCGTTCGCCCCCAACAGCACGGTGCCGTCCGGAGCGATGTTCTCGATCCGGTACGGGCCGGCAGAGCGGCGCGCCCCCTCGGGCCCGGTAGCGACGTCCCACAGCGTGTTCCACGCTTGGGCCAACCGCTCACCGGCCGCCGTGTCGAGCAGGTCGAGGTCGGGAACCCCGGCGGCCTCCATCACGACGTGGGCGGGCACCAGCGGGCCGAACAGCCAGGGCCAGTCGGCGTCCGGTTCGGCGAAGGTCACCAGGATCTCGCGGCCGTCTCCGGCGCAGGTGACCGACGCAACCTTGGCGTATCCGGCGACCTCCCGGTGCTCGAACGCGCCGGCGGGGCTGCCGTCGGCGCGTGTGACCACCCGACCGTCCGCACTCCGCCGAAGGATCCGTCCCGCTCCGGCGACCCAGGCCAACTTGAAATCCAGGCAACCCACCGGCACCCCGTTGGACCACACGGCCTCGGGTCGCACCACGTAGCGGATCACGGTGCCGGTGGCCGTGACCGTCGGATCGACCCTCGTCATCAGATCGCCGTCGATCACGGGCCGACCGTCGGCGCCCGAGCGGAACG
>JBEIFW010000263.1:0-3558 GCA_040382215.1 Acidimicrobiales bacterium | reverse complement strand
GGTAGACGAGGGTCCCCCGAGGTCGGAACCCGCCGTCCGCGAGGCGCCGGGTCACCACTGCCATCGACGAGGTGAGGTTGAGCATGTCGACCGCGCCCCGCCCCCACACCTCGCCGTCGACGAGCTCGCCGCCGAAGGGATCGTGACGCCATCCGTCGCTGGTCACCGGTACGACATCGGTGTGGCCCATCAACAGCAGCGTCGGCGCCGCCGGGTCGGTGCCCTCGATCCGGGCCACGAGCGACGTGCGCCCCGGCGTCGGTTCGAAGGTCTCCACGTCGAGTCCGGGACCGTCGAGCACCTGCGCGAGCACGTCGACCGCCCGGTGCTCCTGGCCGGACTCGGCCCGTCCGTCGTTGACGCACGCAGCGCGAATCAGGTGCTGCAGGACGTCGACCACCTCGTCGGTCGGGTCGGCGTCGAGGGTGCTGGGACCGTTCACGTTCCCATGATGCCCTGGCGCCGGTTCCGGTCAATCCATGCGCAGGCCACCGTCGACGTTGAGGGTCTGGCCGGTGACGTAGCTTGCGTCGTCGCTCACGAGGAACGCCACTGCAGCGGCCTGCTCGTCGACATGGCCTTGGCGTCCCAACGGGATCCGGGAAATCGCCCCCTTGCGTGGGGCCTCGGCCGGAAGGCCGAATCGGGCCGCCGTGCGGCCGAACGTGCCGTCCATCATGTCGGTGTCGGTCGAGCCCTGGCACACGCAATTGACCCGGATGCCGAACGGGGCGAGCTCGACGGCGAGCTGCTGGGTGAGCCCGATGACCGCCCACTTGCTCGCGCAGTACGCCCCGTAGTTCGCCAGTCCCTGGCGGCCCGCCATCGAGGAAATGGTGACGATCGATCCACCGTGCCCGGCGTCGCGGATGATCCGGCCCGCGGTTTTCGTGACGAGGTAGACGCCATGGAGGTTGACGTCCACGGTGGCGTACCAGGTGTCGTCGTCCATGTCGAGCACCGGTGCGGCCCCCGCCTCGGACGGCACGCCGGCGTTGTTGACGACGATGTCGATGCGCCCGAAGCGCTCGACGGTGGCGTCGACCATCGCCTGCACCTGGGTCCGGTCGGTCACGTCGCAGTCGAGGCCGAGCGCACCGCGGCCGACTGCTTCGATCTCGGCGGCCACCGAGGCCACCCCGCGCCAGCCGTCGGCCTGCTCGTGCGCCGGGTAGGCCGACACCGGGCGGGCCAGGCCGGACACCACCACGTCGCAGCCCTCCTCGGCGAGGCGCAGGGCGATGGCTCGGCCGATCCCGCGCTTGCGAGCCGCCCCGGTGACGAGGGCGACCTTGCCGTTCAGCCCCCTCACGACCGGGGCCGGAACGTGAGCCGCAGCTGCTTGAGCCCGTGCAGGACGTAGCTCGGCTCGTACTCGAGGGATTCGGCCGGCACAGCGATGCGGATGTCCTCGAGCCGCTCGAGGAGAGTCTCGATGGCGATGCGGCCCTCGGCCCGGGCCAGCGCGGCCCCGAGGCAGTAGTGCTCGCCGTGTCCGAACGCCAGGTGCTTCATGGCGTTGGTCCGGGTCGGGTCGGCCGACTCCGGCGACGCGAAGGTCTTGTCGTCCCGGTTGCCGGCGGCGTAGACGACCATCAGGTGCGAACCGGCCTTGATCGGGACACCGCCGACCTCGGTGTCGGTCGTGGCCATCCGGTACAGCCCCTGCACCGGGGCCTCGAGCCGGAGGGCCTCCTCGACGTACCCCGGGATCAGGGAGGGGTCGGTGCGAAGGCGTTCCATCAGATCGGGCTGCTCGCACAGGATCCGCACCGAGGACGCGATCAGCTTGGTGGTCGTCTCGTTGCCCGCGACCATGAACTGGCTGAACATCGCCAGCATCTCGTCGTCGCGCAAGGGCTCGCCGTCCAACCGGGCCTCGACGACGTCGGTGATCAGATCGGCCTTCGGCTCGACCCGACGCTCGTCGACCTTGCCCTGCATGTATTCGAAGAACGCCATCTGCGACATGAGCAGCGAGCGGAACTGGTCCTTGCTCATGTTGTGGTTCCCGATGGCGGCGACGAAGTCGTCCGACCAGTGCTTGAACTTCGGCAGGTCGTCGTCGGCGACGCCGAGGCATTCGGCGATGATCGTGAGTGGCAGGAGCACCCCGAACTCGTGCACCAGCTCGACCTCACCCCGGTCGACGAAGGCGTCGACGAGGGTGTTGGCCACCTCGCGGATGCGCGGCTCGAGGGCTTTGACCTTGGGTGGCGTGAAGGCCCGGTTGACCAGCTTGCGCTGACGGGCGTGGTCGGGCGGGTCGGCGTTGAGGAGCACCCGGGCGCCGCCACGCAGGCCGGTGAGGCGCTTCGCGAGCTCCGGGTCGTCGGCGAGGAGCGCCATCAGCGTCTCTTGCTGCTGGCGGGCCAGCACCGGGCCGGTGGGCATCAACGACGAGAACGTCTCCGGGTGCCGGGCGATCGTGCAGATGTCCTCGTAGCGCGTGACCACGTAACACTCGATCTCGGGAACCCAGGCGACGGGCTCCTGGGTTCGCAGCGCGTCGAACACCGGATAGGGGCAGCGCAGCGCCTCCGGGTCGAGCGAGAACAGACGGACGGCATCCCCCAACACCTGGCTCATGCCGCCAGCGTAGGGGGCGGCGTCCGCCGATCCGGCAGCGGGCTGGGCAGGGGACCGTCCGATGCGTTGGGCTGATGGAGGGTGTGGGGGGCATGCTGCGGGAGATGGGACGCGCCTACGACGAACTCAGCCCGGAGATCGTCGGCTGGCTTGCCGCCCAGCACCTGTTCTTCGTGGCGACCGCACCGCTGGCTGCCGAAGGTCATGTGAACCTTTCGCCCAAGGGATACGACACGTTCCGGATCCTCGATCCGCGCCGGGTGGCCTATCTCGATCTCACGGGGTCGGGCATCGAGACCGTGGCCCACGTGCGTGAGAACGGCCGGATCACGTTGCTGTTCTGCGCGTTCGAGGGTCCACCGCGCCTGGTCCGGCTCTACGGCCGGGCGCAGGTGGTCGAGCCCGGTGACGATGCCTGGCCGTCGTTGGTGGCCCGCTTCGGGGAGCATCGGGGGGCGCGTGCCGTGATCGATGTGGCGCTGAGCGGTGTGCGCGACTCGTGTGGCTACAGCGTTCCGCTCCTGGCCTACGAGGGCGAGCGCGAGCGGCTCGCCGACTGGGCGGCCCACCGGGACGACGAGGAGTTGGCGACGTATCGACGCACCCGAAATGCGTCCTCGCTCGACGGGCTCGTCGGGCTTCGTGACCGCGCAGACTCGGAGTGACGGACCGATCGGGGTCCGTCGGCGGCGGCGCCCGCAGGGCGGCGGCGCCGAATGGACCGGAACGAGGTCCCGGGCCCCGGCGGCGGCAAGCTCACGCCGGAGCTCCGATCAGGGGGCGAGTCGAGCCCGATCGACGCTGTCGAGGAGTTCTTCGGCGGTGATGCGCACGTCGGCGCGCTCCACGACGGCGACGGCACCGAGGTCGGAGGCGCAGTACCGCTCGGTGCCGCCGAGCACCGGGACCGTCGCGCACGTCGCCGGTCGTCCGGCGACCGTGGCGTTCGAGGCCACCACCGGCCCGGTC
>JBEIFW010000262.1:0-3695 GCA_040382215.1 Acidimicrobiales bacterium | reverse complement strand
GTCGGCGTCGTCGAAATGGGCTGCCGTCACCCGGGTGGCGAAGCGGATGTCGCGCCGCAGGTCGAAGCGGTCCGCGACGTGCTCGGCGTAACGCAGGATCTCCGGCTGGGTGGCGTAGCGCTCGCTCCAGGACCACTCCTGCTCGAGCTCCTCGGAGAACGAGTACGAGTACTCCACACTGTCGACGTCGCAGCGCGCCCCCGGGTAGCGGTTCCAGTACCAGGTGCCACCCACGCCGTCGCCGGCCTCGTACACGATCGTGCGCAGGCCGAGGCTGCGGGCCCGGTGCAGTTGGTACATGCCGGCGAAGCCGGCGCCGACCACGACGAGGTCGACCTCGCCGGTGTCGGTGGCGCGTGCGGCGGTGGTCATGCGTGCCCTCGCTCGATCCCCTCGGTCGATCCCCTCGGTCGACGGCGCCACCCTAGGTTGCCTACGGTCCCCGAGCCGAGCACACGCCAACGGCGACACCGGCCGCCGGCAAGGGGGACACGATGGGTACCGCACGACGGATCCTGGTCACGAACGACGACGGGGTCGACCAGCCCGGCATCGCCGCGCTCGCCCGGGCGCTCGCCGACGCCGGCCACGACGTCGTGGTCGTCGCGCCGGCCGAGGAGCGCTCCGGCTCGGGTGCAGCGATCGGACATCTCGCCCACGGTGCCCGTATCGCCGTGAACGCCCACGAGCTGCCCGGCGTGCCCGGCGTGCTCGCCTACGGCGTCGACGGGCCACCGGCGCTGTGCACGCTGTTGGGGTTCTTCGAGGTGTTCGGCCCCCGACCGGACCTGGTGCTGTCGGGCGTCAACCCGGGCGCGAACACCGGCCGGGGCCTGCTGCACTCGGGCACCGTCGGCGCGGTGCTCACCGGCTCCGATCTCGGCATCTCGGGGGCGGCGATCAGCCTGCACCAGGACCAGACCGAGGCCGGCCGGCGCGAGCACCTCCACTGGGACACGGCGGCCACCGTCGCCTGCTCGGCGGTGGAATGGCTGGTCGAGCTACCCCGCAAGACGGCACTCAACATCAACGTGCCCAACCGGCCGCTGGCCGAGGTGCGCGGGGCGCGCTGGGGCCGGATCAGCGCCTTCGGGCCGTTCAGCACCTCGATCGTCGGCACAGTGCCCGGCACGCTCGCGGTCGAGGTCACCCCACGCGGCGTGGCGCTCAAGCCGGACACCGACACCGCGCTGGTGCACGAGGGCTTCGTATCGGTGACCGCCGTGGTGACCCCGCGGGCGACCGAACCGCTCGACGTCCACGGCGAGCTCGGCGCCCGGCTCGGCATCGGCCACTGAGGGTCCGGCAGCCGGCCGGCTGCGTTCAGTCCGCGATCCCGGCAGCGAGCAGGCCGGCGGCCGCGCCCTCCTCGACGGCGGTCTCGAAGCGCGTGGCCTCGTCCGGATCGGCACCCATCACCCCGGCCACGTAGCGGGCGTGTACACCGGCCACGATCGCCGCGGATCGCCACGCGTGGAACGCCATCCAGTACGACAGGTCGCCGAGGTCCCGCCCGGACCGCTCCACGTAGCGGTCTACGAGCGCCTCCCGGCTGGGGAAGCCGCCTGCGAGCGTGGGGGGCATCACCGACGACCGGCGAGCTTCGCCGGGCTGCACCCAGGACCGCAGCAGGTAGGTGAGATCGGCCTGGGCGGGGCCGAGCGCGCACAGCTCCCAGTCGAGCATCGCCCGCACCGTGCCGTCCGGGGCGTGGATTGCGTTGCCGAGCCGGAAATCGCCGTGGGCGATCCCCGACGTACCTTCGGCGGGCTTGTTCGCGACGAGCCACAACTCGAGCCGTTCCATCGCCGGGACCTCCTTCTGCTTGGAGGCCCGCCACTGCGACGCCCACCGCTTGAGCTGGCGGCCGAGGTAGTCCGTGCGCTTCGACAGGTCGCCGAGGCCGACGGCGTCGGGGTCGACGGCGTGGAGGGCGACGAGGACGTCGACGAGCGACTCGGCGGCCCGCCGACGGGCCTCGACCGGCAGCGTGGCCGCCGTGTCGGCGTCGTGGAGGACGGCACCCTCGACGAAGGCCATCACGTAGAACGGCGCGTCGTTGACCGACGGGTCGGCGCAGACCCCGAGCGCCGGGGCCACGGGCACCCCGGTGTCCGCGAGCGCCGAGATGATCCGGTGCTCCCGCACGACGTCGTGGGCGGTGGCGAGCACGTGGCCGATGGGCGGGCGCCGCAGTACGAACCGGCGGCCGTCGTCGGCGTCGACGAGGTAGGTGAGGCACGAATGCCCGCCGGCCACGAGGCGGTAGGTGAGCGACCCCGTGGTGTCGAGGTGCTCGGCGAACCAGCGATCCAGTGCGGGCGCGTCGACGCCTCGCGGCGCCCCCTGCGTCGATGCCATCGGGCGAGTTGATCCGTCGCGGTGTCCCGGTGTCAATCGGCGACGGTTGCCTACGCTGCGGCGATGGCCGACGCCGCCGTCACCCTCGAACAAGCCCGGGGAGTCGTCGATGGCGAGGCGTTCTGCCGGTGGTGGGGGCTGCAGGTGGTCGCGGTCGGGCCGGGCCGATGCTCGGTGCGGTTGCCGCTGCGGGCCGAACTGCTGCGGCCCGGCGGGGTGCTGCACGGGTCGGGCTATGAGGCCGCAGCCGACGTGGCGGCGTGGATCGCGGTGATGACCGTCGTCGGAGTGGAGCCGATGGCCGTGACGATCGAGATGAAGACCAGCTTCCTGCGGGGCGCCACGAGCGACGTCACCTCGACCGCAGAGGTGCTGCGGATGGGCCGGCGGGTGGCCTTCCTGGAGGCGAGGACCTACGACGCCGACGGGGCGCTGTGCGCGCACTCGACGCTGTCGTACTCGCGGGCCCGGTGACGCCCCGGCGCGAAGCGGCCGCTCCTCGTCATAGCAATTCCGCATGGGACACGGGATGGGACACGAGGCGAGCCGCTCGATCGGGTGGCTCCGTGCGGGGCTGGTCATGGCCGCCGTCGCACTCGCCGCAACGGCGTGCCAGGAACGGCCGGAGGCGTCGGCGACGCGCGAGAACGCCGGGTCCGGGCCCGCAGCATCCGGTTCGGCACCCAGGGCGACCAGCGACGCCCCGGGTGCGACCGCAGCGTCGGGCAGCCGCACTCCGCCGACCGGAATCACGCCGCCGAGCAACGTGGTGCCGCAGAAGGGGAGAATGCCGTCCACGTCGCTGCCAGGCAAGGTCACGACCGGCCAAGGCGGACCGGGGACGGTGACGGTTGCGCTCACGTCCCCGATCGCGCTCGCCGGCAACGTGGCCACCCCGGTCGCCTGCACGATCTCGGGCCGGCTCTACGAGGCGACCATCGCGAGCGCGACGATCGCCGGCCAGAGCCTGGGCGTCGACGTGAAGGC
This sequence comes from Acidimicrobiales bacterium, assembly GCA_040382215.1. Taxonomy (GTDB): domain Bacteria; phylum Actinomycetota; class Acidimicrobiia; order Acidimicrobiales; family Ilumatobacteraceae; genus JBEIFW01. The sequence goes on along the minus strand of JBEIFW010000262.1, from coordinate 347 downwards.
GAGTCCCTACAACGGTCCCGGCTCGTACCTGGCGATCACGAAGGTCACGCTCACCTTGAACGGTACGACCACGACGCTCGGGCCGCTCCCGCTGCCGACGACCATCACCGAGACCGGCGGAACGGTGACGGTCTCGGGTGCGACGAGCTCGGGAGTCACGATCGCCGGCTCCGTTGCGTGGGCGTGTTCAGCCTGACCTGAGCGTGGCCGACGACCTCAGGGCCCATGCTCGTTCGAACACACGTTTGCAATAGGAACGTGTGTTCGCTATGCTGTCGGCATGGCTGGTGGGGTGCACGACGCGATCCGAGACGCGGTTGGGGAGTTGTTGGCGCTCGATGCCGGCG
>JBEIFW010000261.1:0-3732 GCA_040382215.1 Acidimicrobiales bacterium | reverse complement strand
GCACCGAACGCCACGACCGCTCCTGCCACGACTGCGGCCCCGACCACCACGACCGCTCCGCCACGGCCGGTCGGGCCCACCGAGCCCACGCCCGAGCAGTGGGCGTCGCTGCGGCACTGCGAGTCCCGGGGGAACTACCAGGCGGTGTCGAGTTCGGGGCGCTTCCGGGGGGCCTACCAGTTCAGCCAGCCCACCTGGGATTGGGTCGCCGGCAACGTTGCGCCCCACCTGGTCGGCGTGGATCCGGCCTCGGCGTCCCCTGCGGACCAGGACCTGCTCGCCCAGACGCTCTACGCCCTTCGCGGGCGAGGGCAGTGGCCCACCTGCGGACGCCACCTGCCGTCGTGACGCAACCTGCGGCGTGACCCTCTCCAGGAGCGCCCTGGTGGCGCTGCTCGAGCAGCACGGTCTCGAGCCCCGCCGCGCCTTCGGGCAGAACTTCGTGGCCGACCCCAACACGGTCCGACGGATCGCCCGCCTCGCCGACGTCGGCCCGGGGGACCGGGTGGTCGAGATCGGTGCCGGTCTCGGAAGCCTGACCCTGGCCCTCGCCGAGACTGGCGCCGCCGTCACCGCCATCGAGGTCGACCACGACCTGGCCCCCGTCCTCCGATCCGTCCTGGCCGCGACGTCGGTCCGCGTCGTCGAGGCCGACGCCATGACCCTGGACTGGGACGCCGTGCTCGGTCCCGGACCGTGGACCCTGGTCGCGAACCTGCCCTACAACGTCGGGACCCCGCTCCTGCTCCAGATCCTCGACGAGGTGCCGGCCGTCGAGCGGATGCTGGTGATGGTGCAACGCGAGGTCGCCGAGCGCCTCGTCGCCGCGCCCGGGTCACGAACCTACGGGATGCCGTCGGTCAAGGTCGCCCACTGGGCAACCGGGACCCTTGTCGGGAAGGTGCCCTCATCCGTGTTCGTGCCCCGACCGAAGGTCGAGTCGGCGCTCGTCCGCATCGTCCGGCGGCACGACCAGCCCGACGACGTCGATCCGGACGTGCTCTTCCGCCTGGTACGCACCGCGTTCGCCCAGCGCCGCAAGACCCTCCGGCGCAGCCTCGCCGGGACCGTCGACGAGTCGACGATCGTGGCCGCCGGTCTCGACCCCGGACTGCGGGCCGAACAGGTCGACATCGGCGGGTGGCACCGGCTCAGCCGGGCTGCGCAGGGTGCGGCGGGTCGCCGCGCCTAGCGTGGGACCGTGGTCGAACTCCTTGCTCCCGCCAAGCTCACGGTGTCGCTGCGCGTCACGGGAGTGCGGCCGGACGGCTACCACCTGATCGATGCCGAGATGGTCACGCTCGATCTCGCCGACCGACTGACCCTGACCGACGGCGACGGGTTCACGCTCGTCACTGCGGACCACGAGGGTGGCCTCGTCGTGCCCGACGACGAGCACAACCTGGTGGTGCGGGCCCTACGGCTCGCCGGCCGGCGCGCCCATGTCCGGCTCGAGAAGCGGATCCCGTCCGGGGCGGGGCTCGGTGGTGGATCGGCGGATGCCGCCGCCGTGCTGCGTTGGGCGGGGGTCACGGACCCCATGCTCGCCGCCCGCATCGGGGCCGACGTCGCCTTCTGCCTCGTGGGCGGCCGCGCGCGTGTCACCGGCATCGGTGAAGCGGTGGAGCCGCTGCCGTTCGTGTCGCAGACCTACACCCTGCTCACGCCGCCGCTGGCCTGCCCGACGCCGGCGGTGTACCGGCGGTGGGACGAGCTCGGCGGACCCGCTTCGGACGCAGGCAACGACCTCGAACCCGCGGCCATCGACCTCGTGCCGGAGCTCGTTGCCCACCGGGACCGCCTCGGTAACCACTCGGGCCTGCGTCCGCGACTGGCAGGGAGCGGGAGCACCTGGTTCGTGGAGGGCGCGTTCCCCGGTCCGGGGCTCGTCGTGGTGCACACCGTGCCGGCCGAACGCCTGCCTGCCGAGCACCTGTCCGCGTCGAACCGGACCGCTTCCGATTGACCGTCGTTCGACGCGCATGAGCGGCGTCGGAGCGAGTGTCTGCTTACTTGCCGCGCATGCGCTGGGCACGGGTGCGCTTGAGCATCTTCCGATGCTTCTTCTTCCGCATTCGCTTCCGGCGCTTCTTGATGAGTGATCCCATGGCGGAGCGACCCTACAGGGCTTCGTCCCGTTTGCGGGAAACCGGGGCGGGACGAGTGCCGCTACGGTGGTCCATGCCCTGGCCGGTAGTTCAACTGGCAGAACACCTGACTTTGGATCAGGGGGTTGCAGGTTCGAGCCCTGCCCGGCCAGCCAAACCGCTCGCGATGGGCTCTTCGGCCCATCTGCTCGGCCGTGGGATGCGCCGATACCGAAGACGTGCGGGATCACGAACTCCTCCGAGCGCTGCCGGCGGCCGTCGCCGCCCGGCTGACGTGTGCGTTGCTCGTCCGGTGGCATTCGGACCGGGCGGCCTCGCTCGTCGAGTACACCCTGCTCGTCGCGTTCATCGCCCTGGCCTGCTTCACCGCGTTGGGCTTCCTGGGCGGTCGGACGGGCCGGCCGCTGAGCAACGTCCAGTCCGGCCTGCGGTAGCCGGCTCCAGCCCGGCGGCGCCTCGTCAGGCCACCAACAGGGTCGCCACCACGCCCACCGAGTTCACGACCGCGTGGGCGACGATCGACGGGCCGAGCCGGTCGGTGCGCACCACGAGCGCCGTCAGCACGGCGGTGTAGGTGGCGATGGTGCCGAGCAGCACGAGGTCCTCGCGGAGCCCGTTGAACTGCACGTGCACCAGCACGAACACGACCGAGGACACCACGATGCCGGCGGTCGCGTTCCAGCGCTTGCGCACGGCGCGCAGGAGCAACCCGCGGAACAACACCTCTTCGGCGATCGGCACGAGGAGGGCGGCGCACACGGCGACCACGGGCAACCAGGGTGAGCCGTCGCTGTCCTCGATGAGGCCGGTGTTGCCGGTCTCGCCCGAGGGATCCAGCACGAGCCGCAGGACGGCACCGACGATGCCGCCGGTCACCAGGGCGACGAGGCCCGCGGCGAGCCCGATCCCGAGGTCGAGGGGGAGCTCGGCGCGCAGACCCAGGTCGCGTGCCGCCCCGCGTCCCTTCCACCGCACCACCAGGACGGGCCAGCCGAAGAAGACCGCCGTCTGGGCCAGGATCCCCACGGCGAGCAGTCCCGTGTCGTCGAGACCGAGCCCGTAGGCGAGGAACGTGAGCGGGATCGTCACGGCGAACAGCGCCGGGATCGTCAGCGCGACATCGCCGAGACCCCAGCGGACCGCAGGCGCCGAAGCCCACGGGGGCGGCGCAGGAGGCGGAGGCAGCGAGGACAGCATGACGACATTCTCGGCCCGTTCCGGGTCGAACCTGACCGCGGTTCCCGTGGTTCGGCCGGACGGCTCAGGCGTCGCGCAGGAGGCGTCGGAGGATCTTGCCGGAGGCCGACTTGGGGATCTCGTCGACGAACTGCACGATCCGGACCTGCTTGTACGTGGCGAGGTGCCCGGCCACGAACGCCTGGATCTCCTCGGCGGTGACCTCGGCCCCCGGCTTGCGCACCACGAAGGCCTTCGGCAGCTCGCCGGCCTCGACGTCGGGGATCCCGATGACTGCGACGTCGGCGATCCCCGGGTGGGTGAGCAACAGTGCCTCGAGCTCGGCCGGCGGCACCTGGAAGCCCTTGTACTTGATGAGCTCCTTGACCCGGTCGACGATGTAGGTGTGCCCGTCGGGGTCGATGCGGGCGACGTCGCCCGTGTGGAG
>JBEIFW010000260.1:0-3774 GCA_040382215.1 Acidimicrobiales bacterium | reverse complement strand
CCGTACCGGACGGCGGCCCCGCTCGTCGTGCCGTCCGCTCCTTCCGCAGCGGCAGCCACCGGCGGGGACGGCCAGCTCCAGCTCAGCTGGTCCGCACCGACCGACGACGGCGGGTCGGCGGTGACCGACTACGTGGTCCAGTACCGCACCTCGCCCTCGGGCACCTGGCAGACCTTCGCCGACGGGGTCGCACCGGCCACGACGGCGACCGTCACCGGTCTCGTCAACGGCACCGCCTACGACTTCCAGGTCGCGGCGGTGAACGCCCGCGGCACCGGCGCCTGGTCGGCGGCCGCCACCGGCACCCCGGCGGTGCCGTAGACCCCGGCGAACCTCGGCTCCCTCGCGGTGTGGCTCGACGCCGCCGACGGAAGCACGCTCACGCTGAGCGGCTCGGCGGTCAGCTCGTGGGTCGACCGCAGCGGCAACGGCCGGCATTTCACCCAGGCGGACCCGGCCCGACAGCCCGAGGCCGTGAGCGCTGCGATCAACGGCAGGACGGCCGTTGCGTTCTCGCAGGACCACGTGCGCGCCGCCACCTTCGATCTCGGGAACCAGGTGGGTTTCTTCTTCGTCTCGACGGTGACGGGCACCGGTGCGCTCAACCGCATCGACGGGCTGTTCGACAGCGCCCCCGGAACTGTGAACGTGATCCGGGCGTTCGGCGGGACCTGGGAGTGGTGGAGCCAGAGCCCTGGCGTGAGCGTCGCCGGTGACACGGGGGTCACGAACCTCTCCGCCTTCGTCCACTCCCTCGCCCCGTCACGTTCGATCGCCTACTTCAAGAACGGTGCCCACCAGAGGACGGCGTCGAACCCGTCGACGACGAGCGCCGCATGGGCCGGCCCCACGATCGGCTCGATCAACAGCGGTAACGCCGGCTGGTTCACGGGCAGGATCGGTGAGGTGGTGATCGTGCAGGCGGCCGTCTCGGACACGGACCGCCAGAAGCTCGAGGGCTACCTCGCCCACAAGTGGGGCCTGACGGCGAACCTCCCGGCCGGCCACCCCTACAAGGCGAACCCCCCGACCGCCTGAGCCGCCGTCCTCGAGTCTTCCGGCCAGTGGACCCGGCTCTTCCCGCCCGGTGTCGTCGGCCGGAAGGAACCGGGGAGATCGCTGGTATTGCAGTCTTCTCGGGGCGTTGTTGTCACACCCGTCCGGTAGGATGCGTACATGTGATCGACGATGGTGGAGTCGATCGAAGCGGCGGTCGCGGCGGACCCGCACCAGGTCGCGGATGAGACGTTGCGCCGGTTGATGCCCAGGGTGCAGCGGGCCCGGAACCTGCTCGATGCGGCGGATGTGCGCCTGGTCGGGGTGTTCCACGCGAAGAAGCTCGGCGAGGCCGACGCGCTCTCCACCATCCAATGGCTCGCGCACAAGACGCGGGTGCCGACCGCAGACGCGCGGGACCGGATCAACGCCGCGGCGTCGCTGCGGCATCTCCCCGAGACGGAGGCGGCGTTCGCAGCCGGGCGGATCGGCAAGGCGCAGGTGCTCGCCCTGGCCCGTGTCGACTCCGACCGCACTGCCGAGAAGCTGGAGAAGGGCGAGCACTACCTGATCGACCACGCGGCGGATGACGACTTCGCCACCTTCGAGCGGATCCTCCGGGCCTGGAAGCTGTCCGCCGACCCCGATGGTCCCGAGCCGCGGTGTCCGCGGCGTCGGTTCGATCTGCGCCGCGGCCCCGACGGCGAATGGGACGGCCGCCTGCTCGCGCCGGCCGACGAGGGCGCGGCGATCGACGCCGCCTTGGCGCCGTTTGAGCGGATCGAATGGGAACGAGACTGGGCCGAGGCGCGGCGCATCCACGGTGTCGACGCGGCGGCGCACCACCTGCCCCGCACTGCATCGGAACGCCGCCTGGCGGCGTTGCTGGCGTTGGTGTCGCGTGGTGCGGGCAGCCCCGACGGGACCCGTGAGCCGAAGCCGCTGGTGAACATCGTGGTCACCCAGGCTGCGTTCGAACGAGCCCTCGCGCAGGCGGCCGGCCTGGCCGTGGAGCGCTTGGATCCGACCAAGGCGCACGAGTTCGACTGTCGGCTGATCGACGGCACCCCCATCGATGCCGCCACCATGCTCGAGCCATGCGTTGTCGGGGTTCGTGCGACGGGTGGTGATCCAGTCGCCCGGGGATCATCACGAACATCGGACGGCGGCAGCGGCTGTTCGCCGGACCGATGCGTCATGCGATCTTGTCGCTGGTCCCGCATTGCGGGTTCCCGGGCTGCGCCGTTCCCGCCCGCCACTGTGAGGTGGATCACCGGCACCGATGGCGCCACGGCGGCGCCACCACCCCTGACAACGGGGCGCCGTTGTGCGATCGGCACCAGAAGCTCAAGGAACGCGGGTTCAGCGATCAGCAGCAGTCCGACGGCACCTGGAGTTGGCAGCGTCCCGGACGGCAGCCGGTTGGACTGACCGACACACGACCGTGAATGGGCCGTTCGGCCCATGGCCGCCCACGCCCGTGATGCCGATCTGTACGTCATGTCGTCTGTCGCGCGCGTTCGTCGCCACGGCGGCCCCGTGGTCCTGGGGCTGCTCGTCGCGTTGATGCTCGCGGCCGCCCTCACCGGCACCCGCACCGACCCGACGTCCGCACCCTTCACCGACCAGGCCGACCAAGCCGTCCAGCTGCGGGCGCCGGAGCTCCCGGGCTTCGTCGACGGGCTCGTGCTGTGGCTCGACGCAGCCGACGGCTCGACCCTGTTCGCCGACACCTTGGGCACCGCCCCTGCGGCTCTCGGTCAGCCCGTCGCCCTCTGGGCGGACAAGTCGCCGACTGGCAACGACGCGCACCAGACCGACCCCGCCGGCAGGCCCACCCTCGGCTCCGAGGCCTCCGGGCTCGTGCCGGTCTTCGACGGGGCCGACTCCCTCGCGCTGACGCCGGGTCTGCTCCCGAGCGGCACCACACCCTCGACCGTGTTCGTCGTGGCCCGACTCGATGCCGTGAACGGCCAGTATGCGGTGCTCCACCACGGCGGAGCCTCTGTGGGCGCCGACCGGTTCTACGGTTCGAACGGGTCACGGTTCCGGTACATCTCGGCCAACAGCCGGGCGAACCCTTTGACCTCCGCCTGGCCGATGGGGACACCTGGCCTGCTCACGGCCGGGTACACGGGAACGGGCGGGACGGTCAGCGCCGACGGCGGGGCCTCGGTGACCATCGACGGAGCGGTCTCGACCGGCTCGACCCACGCGCACGTGGGTGCGTTCGGCACCGGGAGCCGCTGGCGGGGTTCGATCCAGGAGATCCTGGTGTTCGATCGGGAGCTGCCCGCCGCCGAGCGCCGCAGCATCGAGGAGCACCTCGCAGCGAAGTGGAACCTCCCCCTGGCACCCACGGCGCCGTCCGGCCTCGCGGTCACCGCCACCGGGGACCGCGCCCTCACCGCCACCTGGAGTGCGCCGGCCTCCAGCGGCGCCTCGCCGATCGAGGACTACGTGGTCGCGTTCCGGGCCCAGGGTGCGGGGACCTGGACGACCCTCGATGACGGCACCAGCACGGCCACCACCGCAACGATCACCGGCCTCACCACCGGCACGACGTACGAGGTCCGTGTCCAGGCGGTGAACGCCACCGGTGCGAGCGAACCGAGCACGATCGCGACCACCCAGGCCTTGGCGCTGTGGACCCCGGCCGACCTGGCCGGCGGCCTGGGGCTGTGGCTGGACGCCGACACCGCCTCGACCCTCACCGCCCCCGGCGGCGTGGTCAGCGAGTGGCGGGACCGCTCCGGCAACGCCCGCCACGCCGCCCAT
>JBEIFW010000259.1:0-3781 GCA_040382215.1 Acidimicrobiales bacterium | reverse complement strand
TCGGCTTCGTCTTCCAGGATCCGACGCTGTTGCCGTGGCGCTCGGTGCTCGACAACGTCCGCCTGCCCATCCAGATCGCCGGCGGCAAGGGGGTGACCGGCGCGGCGAGTCCCGAGGAGTTGCTCGCGCTCGTCGGGCTCCGAGGCTTCGAGTCGGCCAAGCCGGCGCAGCTCTCCGGCGGGATGCGCCAGCGCGTGGCCATCGCCCGAGCGCTCGCGCTCACGCCCGAACTGCTGCTGATGGACGAGCCGTTCGGTGCGCTCGACGAGATCACCCGGCAGCAGCTGAACCTCGAGCTGTTGCGGATCTGGGCCGAGACGGGCACGACGGCGGTGCTCGTGACCCACTCGATCAGCGAGGCGGCGCTCATGGCCGACCGCATCGTCGTGCTGTCGCCGCGGCCCGGTCGGATCACCGAGGTGATCGACGTCGACCTGCCGCGGCCCCGCACGCTCGGCCTCATGCAGGAGCCGGCGTTCTTCGCCGTCGAGAACGCCGTGCGCGCCGCGCTGTTCGGCGGCGTCGTGGTGGACGCATGAGCGGCGGGGAGCGCGCCGCTCGCATCGGACGTCGATGGCTGCCCGCCGTCGTCCTCCCGGCGTTGATCGGACCGTTGTGGGAGTGGGCCGCGACCACCGGCCGCCTGCCCGTCAGCGTGGCGGCGCCCAGCGCGGTGTGGGACGAGTTCGAGCGGCGGCACGAGACGCTGTGGTTCCATGCCGAGCCGACCATCGTGGCGGCCGTCAAGGGATTCGTCGTCGCTGCGCTCGTGGCCTTCGCGCTCGCGCTCGTCGCGGTGCTCGTGCCCCGGATCGCCGGGTTCGTCTACACGGGCGCCGTCGTCGTGTCGTCGATCCCGCTGATCGCGCTCACCCCGGTGCTCGTGCTGTGGCTCGACCGCGGCGACGCCGTGCGGACCGCGGTGGCGGCCCTGGCCGGGGTGTTCCCGATCCTGGTCGGTTGCGTGCAGGGGTTACGGGCCACCGACGCCCGGGCCGAGGAGCTGTTCGTGCAGTTGGCGGCGGGGCCGTTCCAGCGCTTCCGGCTCCTGGCGCTGCCGTCGTCGTTGCCCTACGTGTTCGCCGGGCTGAAGGCGGCCGCCGCCGCGGCCGTGCTCGGGGCGATCATCGCCGAGTGGAGCGGCGGCGGGGGGACCCGCGGGCTCGGCCAGATGATGACCAACGCCCTGTTCGGGTTCAACGTGCCCCAGACCTGGCTGACGATCCTCACGGCGGCTCTACTGGCAGTTGGGTTCTATGCCGTCGCCTCGATCGTCGAACGCCTCGTGGTCCGCTGGGACCACTCGGTCGTGGACGGTGCCGTGTGACGACGATCGCCGGTGTGGCCGCGGTCGAACCGACGCGTGCGTTCGCAGGTCGACTCGCGGTCCGGCTCGCCCGCCGTCTGGCGATCGCCGGCCTCGTCGTCGGCACCGTGGTGACGGTGTGGTGGGCCGTGCTCGAGGCGTTCGACGTCGCCCCCTACTTCATGCCCGGCCCCGGCACGACGCTGTCGAAGCTCTGGGAGGCCCGGGGAACGCTGGCCGACCACGCGGTGGTCACCCTGTGGGAGACCGTCGCCGGGATCGCGGTGGCGACGGGATTCGCCGTGGCCCTCGCCGTCGTCTTCGTGACCTCGCCGGCGGCCGAGCGGGCGCTGCTGCCGCTTGCGGTCACCTTTCGGAGCATCCCGATCGTGGCCGTCGCCCCGCTGATCACCCTGATCGCCGGACGGGGCCTCGGCACGAGCATCGTGTGCGTCACCATCGTGAGCTTCTTCCCGGTGCTGGTGAACACCGCCCGGGGCCTGCGGGCCCTCACGCCGGAGATGCGCGAGCTGCTGCGGGTGTGCGGGGCCTCGCTGCCGCAGGCGTTCCGCTACGCACGGTTCCCGGTCACCGTTCCGTTCCTGTTCGCCGGCCTGCGGTCGGCGGCCGCGGTCGCCGTGCTGGGGGCGATGCTCGCCGAGTGGCTGACCGGCACGCAGGGCCTCGGCTACCTGCTGACCAACGCGGCGGCCCTGCGTGACCTGCCATTGCTGTGGTCGGTGGTCATCGTGGCCTCGAGCCTGTCGCTCGGGTTCTTCGCCGCCATGGCGGCCGTCGAACGGGTGTTGGTGCGCTGGAGCAGGGGAGAGCCGTGAGCGACGAGGGACCGACCACGACGTTCAGCCCGTTCGGGATCGGTGGCCCCGGCGGTGGCCGGTCCGCGTCCGGCCGGGAACTGGCACCGTCGGTGTTCCCGCCGCCGGAGAGCATGCGCCCGACGCTGCGGGGCACCCGAGGCCTGGTCGTCGCCGGCCACCCGATCGCTGCGCAGGTGGCGGCCAACGTCCTCGAGGCCGGGGGCAACGCAATCGATGCCGGTGTCGCCGGAGGCCTGGCCTTGACGGTGGTGAACGGTGACATGTGCAGCCTCGGCGGCATCGCCCCGATCGTGCTCCGCCGGGCCGGGGAGTCGATGGTGTGGTCGGTCGGCGGGGTCGGGCCCTGGAGCGCAACGGCGTCGATCGAGGCCTACATCGGGCGGCACGGGACTGCGATGCCGCCCGGCGTCGCATCGGCCGTGGTGCCGGGCTCGCCGGCCGCCTGGCTCGCGGCGCTGGCCCACGCCGGCACGTGGCGATTCGACGACGTGGCCCGACCGGCCTGGGAGCTCGCATCGAACGGCTTTGCGCTCGATGCCGTCGCCGCCGCCGGGCTCGAGGTGTTCGGGCGCACGTTCCGGCAGTGGCCCTCGACGACGGCGGTCTTCTGGCCCGGCGGCGCGCCGCCGCCGGTCGGAACCGTGCTTCGCCAACCCGACCTGGCCGAGGTCTTCGGTGCACTGGTGGATGCGGCCGGTGGGGTTCCCGATCGCGTCGGTGGCATCGAGGCCGCCCGGGCCCGGTTCTACGAGGGCGCGATCGCGCGCACGATGGTCGACTGGGTCGGCGAGCACGGCGGCTTCCTGACGCTCGAGGATCTCGCCGCCTACCGCGCCGAGGTGGCCCCTGCGCCGTCGCGTCGGTACCACGGGCTGACCGTGTCGACCACCTCCACCTGGAGCCAGGGCCCGATGCTGTTGCAGGCGTTGGCGATCCTGGAGCGGTTCGACCTTGCGGGCCTGCAGCCCGGCTCGGCCGAGTTGCTCCACGTGATCATCGAGGCCTGCACGCTGGCGGCCGCCGACCGGGAGCGGCACTACGGCGACCCGGCGTTCGTCGACGTGCCCCTCGATCGGTTGCTGTCCGACGCCCATGCCGCTGCGCTGGCCGAACGGATCCGGTCCGACGAATCGCTGCCCAACGTCGCCGGTGACGGGGTGTCCTCGACGACGCATCTCTCGGTGGTCGACGCCGCCGGCAACGCCTTCTCGGTGGCGCCGAGCGACACGCTGGCCTTCGGCCCGGTCTGCCCCGGGCTCGGCTTCGTCGTGTCCCCACGGGGAATCCAGAGCCGGCTCGACCCTGCGCACCCCGCCGCACTCGGGCCGGGCCGCCGGCCCCGGATCACACCGGCCCCGGTGATCGCCCTCGACGCCACGGGGAACCCGTGGGCCCTGTCGTGCCCGGGCGGTGACGTGATCGTGCAGGCGATGCTGCAGGTGATCGTGGCCGCCCACGACCACTGGCTCACCCCGCAGCAGGCCGTCGAGGCGCCGCGGGTGTGCGCGCTCACGTTCCCGAACTCGTTCCACCCGCACGGCCAGGTCGAGGGCCAGGTCTGCGTGGAGGGACGCATCGCCGAGGACGTCCGCGCCGAGCTCGAACGGCGCGGCCACCGCGTGCAGGACTGGCCGGA
>JBEIFW010000258.1:0-3867 GCA_040382215.1 Acidimicrobiales bacterium | reverse complement strand
GGCGGGGTGGGTGATGACGACGTCGGTGGGGGGTGCGCCTTGGAGTTGGGTGCAGCGGGCGATCACCCATTCGGCGAGGTTGCCGGTGAGTTGTTCGGCGGTGAGGGCGTGGCCGTCGACGAGGATGGGGTGGTCCTGGCCGAGGTCGCGTTTGAACTCGCGGACCAACCGGTCGGGTCGGGCGGCGGCACGGGACAGTGCTTCGTCACCGAACGACATCTGGGTGTCGACGAACGCAACCGACGGCACCGCGATGGCGTGGGCGCCCAACGGGATCGGTTCCAGACGTCCCGCTACCGAGATCCCAGCGGCAGTGAACGTCGTCCCGAGATCGATCCCTACCGAGTACCCCACCGGTCGCACCAGGCCCCTGTCCAACGTCCGTTCGGGAGCAGCGTAGGGCGCTTGTCAATCGAGCCCACCGGAACCGGACCGGTCTCCGGCTCAGTCGCCAGCGTCGGACCGATCGAGGGCACCGAGCTTCTTGGCCGCCGCTGCAACGAGTACTCGGGCGGTGTCGAGGTCACGGGCGTAGGCGCCGACGAGCACCCGGCCCCGTCGCTGGTAGACGCTCACGAAGGTGGTTTGGCGATCCTGCCGATCGAGCAACGTGATGTCGAGTGCAACGGCGTCCGCCACTGCGGGGACGGCCGAATTCGGGAGCACCTTGATCGTGAATCGGGCGGGCACGCCCCCGCTGAGCGGGGTGGACACGAACTCCGCCGGGCAGTTGGCAGCCGCAGCGCGGATCTCGGCCATGGCCTGCGTGGCGTCGGCAGCGCTCCGGTAGACGACGATCTCGTCGCTCGCGATGTCGATGCCGCCCCGACTCGCGAGTTGCTGATGGCGTGCGGTGCGCAGCGCCTCCGAGGGAAAGGTTGCTGCGCAGACGTCGAGAGACGTCTGGCCCTCGATACGGTCGCCTGCGTCGGCGAGGCGGAAGGTGAGGCCCGGCGCGTCCGCCGTTGCGAGCGCGAGCGATGCGGCGAGCGTGCCATCCTTCGCAGCACTCGGTGTCGAGACCGTCGGTCTCGAGACCGTCGGTGGCGTGGTCGCAGCGGCGGTGCCCGAGGTGATGGTCGCCGCCGTCGTGGTGGGGTCTGCAACGCTCGATGCCGTCGTGCTGGCGGCCGATTCGTCTTCGCTCGACCGGGAGGCCACGAAGGCAAGTCCGAGCAGGACCACGACGACCGCAGCAGCAGCGACGAGCACGATGCGCGTGCGCGAGGGTCGGCTTGCGGTCCGTTCGGCTCCGGCCGGGACGGCAGCGACGGGGACGTGGTCGGGTCGGGGTGGGAGGGGGACCTCCACCGGGGCCGGGTTCAGGTCTTTGGTTGGAACTGCCGGTGTGCTGGGCACGGTTGGTGCCGGCTCCGGTGTCGGTGGCCGCATGGGGATGACGGTTGGCGGTGGCAGCTGGGTTGGTGCGGCGACCGCAGTGTGGGCAACCGCGGGCGGAGGCAGGGTGGCCATCACGGGATTCCCGACCGGCTCGGCACTCGGGAGGCTGCTGGCGGTACCCGCGCGGTCGGCGGCGAGGATGGCGGCGCCGAGGCAGATGGCGAATTTGGGGTGGGTGTCGACGGCGATCGGGGCGTTGTAGGTGGTGGCGATGAGTTGGCCGACGAGGGGCATGCGGCTGCCGCCGCCGACGAGGACGATGGAGTGGAGGTCGGTGGGGGTGACGTTGGCGTTGCGGAGTGCTTCGTTGAAGGTGTCGAGGGTGTTGTCGAGCAACGGCTCGGCGAGGCGTTCGAGATCGCGCCGATTGACGCGAACCTCGGTGGGTTGTCCGAGGCGGACACCGATCGCTACGTCGAGTTCGAGTGAGAGGAGCTCTTTGCTCTCGGTCACGGTGCTGCGGAGGCGGCCGAGTTCGATGGCGATGGCGGGGTCGGACCGGTCGAGGGTGCGCAACGGATGCCCGGCCTGCTCGAGGACGTAGGTGAGAAGTTCCTGGTCGAGGTCGGAGCCGCCGACGGAGGCGTCACCCGCCGGTTTGCCGATCAGTTCGAACGAGCCCGAGGTCTTGCGCAGGACGGCGGCGTCGAAGGTGCCGCCGCCGAGGTCGTAGACGGCGATGATGGCGCCGTCGGGGATGCGGTCGCGGGTGGCGTAGTAGACGGCCGCGGCTTCGGGTTCGGTGGCCAGCGTCAGTCGTTCGACGGCATGGGAGACACCGGTGAGTGCAGCGGCGAGGCGTTCGCGACGGAACGAGCGCCAGCTCGCCGGGTGAGTGACCACGACGTCGGTCGGGGGTGCGCCTTGGAGTTGGGTGCAGCGGGCGATCACCCACTCGGCGAAGCTGCCGGTGAGTTGCTCAGCGGTGAGGGCGTAGCCGTCGACGACGATCGGTTGGTCCTGGCCGAGGTCGCGCTTGAATTCCCGAACGAGCCGGCTCGGGCGGGCCGCAGCACGGGCGAGCGCTTCTTCGCCGAAGGACATCCTGGTGTCGACGAACGCGACCGACGGTACGGAGATCGCAAGGGCGCCCAGGGGAATCGGTTCCAGACGGTCGCCGGAGGAGATTCCCGCAGCGGTGAACGTCGTGCCGAGATCGATACCGATCGCGTATCCCACCGGACCTCCGTTCGACCCTGCGCGGAGCATATTGGTCCGGGAACGTGCCGGAGCCGGCCGAGGTCAGGTCCCGCAGATCGGGTTCAGGAACGCAGCGATGTCGACGGTCACGGGGAGACGACCAGCCACGAGCGCGTGCAGGAGGGGAGCATGTACACCGTGACTCGCCGCCCGAGCCCCCCAAACGACCCGGCCGGCGGGTTCTGCGAGTGCACCCGAGGCGTGCCGTTCCGGGTGAAGCCGGTACCGCACGGGTAGAGGGCCGGGTTGAGGGAGGCGAACGACAGCGTGCTCCAGGCGCCGCTGGCCTCCTCCTGGGTCATGCCGACGAGGTTCGGCACACTGATCGGGGCCGTTATCAGCGGATTGAGCGTTCCGATCGTTCCGATGGTCGGTTCCGGGGTCGTGGCCGTCGTGGTGGCCGTCGTGGTGGCCGTCGTGGTGGCCGTCGTGGTGGCCGTCGTGGTGGCCGTCGTGGTGGCCGTCGTGCGGGTCGGGGCGCCGGCGCTGGAAGCGGTCGGTGTGGGTCCGGTGGACTCCGGTTCGGGCTCGGGCTCGGGTTCGGTGGGCGCAGTCGTTGCTACCGAGGGCGCAGTGCTGGCCGTGGTGCTTGTCGGTGCCGGGATGGTCGTGCTACTGAGCGTGGTGCCGGTCGTGCCGGTCGTGCCGGCGACGCTGCTGGTCGTGCCGGCGGCGGTGGTTGGCGCGGCTGCGGCGGGGGTCGGTTCGGTGTCGCCGGTTTGGGTGCGGATGGCGAGCAGGCCCAGCACGAGGACGATGGCGGCGGCGGCGGCGATGAGGATCTTCGCCTTTGGGGAGGGTCGTTCGTCGTCGAGGGTGGTGACGATCGGGTCGGTCGCCGGCGGCGCCAGGTCGGGCTCGACCGGAGCCGTCTCACCCGGGTCGCTGGGAACCGGGGTGGGCCCGGCGAGTTCGGTGGCAGCGTGCGCCGCTTCCTCGGCGGGGTGGTGCTCGCTGGCCGGGGACGGCGCGGCAGGGTTGGCGGCACGGTCGGCAGTGTCCGGGAATTGGGGGGGTGCTGCGGTGGCTGTTCCGCTCGTGAGCAGCGGTGCGGCGGCCGCGAGCGGGACGGTGGCGGCCGAGGCCAGGGAGGGGCGGTCGAGTGTGGGTTGGGGTTCGGTCGCCGTGCCGGTCCGGTCGGCGGCGAGGATGGCGGCGCCGAGGCAGATGGCGAATTTGGGGTGGGTGTCGACGGCGATCGGGGCGTTGTAGGTGGTGGCGATGAGTTGCCCGACGAGGGGCATGCGGCTGCCGCCGCCGACGAGG
>JBEIFW010000257.1:0-3898 GCA_040382215.1 Acidimicrobiales bacterium | reverse complement strand
GGAAGGCGCGTCGGGCCGGCGTCGACGTTACAACCGTCGACGCCGCGTCCTCGAGCGCGTTCGCGCTGCGATCAGTCATCGCGTGCGCCTCATGTCCAGCTCGCGCTCGACCAGTCGGCGGAGCCACGCCAGCGCACGCCGTCCCAGTTGGTGCCGCGCCAGCGAACGCCGTCCCAGGCCACCCCGCGCCAGCGAACGCCGCTCCAGGTGTCGCCGCGCCAGCGGACGCCGCTCCAGGTGTCGCCGCGCCAGCGGACGCCGTCCCAGGTGCCGGCGAAGCCGGTGACCTGCGACCACGGGACACCGGCCCACGACGACGCCCACGGCGCGACCGGCACGCCGGTCGTGGTCGGCGTCCCCGTGTACACCCGGCCCATCCACGAGCTGCCCGACCACGAGGTGCGGTTGGCCGACGCGGTCGCCCAGGCGGTCAGTGCTCCGCCCTGCACGTCGACGTTGCCGGCCAGGACGGCGCCCCCGAGCTCGATCGAGCCCTCGGAGCGCAGCGTCTGCACACTGGCCGAGCCGTTGGTCGCCGTCGTCGTCACCGCCGCGGCCGGCAGGGCGGCGC
Organism: Acidimicrobiales bacterium; assembly: GCA_040382215.1. Lineage (GTDB taxonomy): Bacteria > Actinomycetota > Acidimicrobiia > Acidimicrobiales > Ilumatobacteraceae > JBEIFW01. The sequence continues at coordinate 3,327 of JBEIFW010000257.1, read as the reverse complement.
GGATCACCTTGTTGGCGACGAGCGCTTGCCCGGCTGTCTTGCTCCCGGCCTTGATGGCCCGGGTGTTGGTGCGCAGCAGTTGCTTGATCGCCGCGGGCGTGGCCGTCGGGTATCGCTGGACGAGCTGCGCAGTGACGCCGGCGACGATGGCGGTGGCCTGGGACGTGCCGCTGCCTTGGATGAGTCGGTTGCCCTGGGAGGTGGTGGAGGCGTCGAGCAGGCTGCCGGGCACGCGCAGGCCGGGCACCGACACCCCGGGCACGAATACGTCCGAGGCCCGGAGCTTCGAGTCGCCACGGTCGGAGAAGCCGGCGACGGACCAGCTCGCCACATTCGTCCAGTTCGCCGCGTTGATCTGGACCGCAGGATCGGCTGCGCCGACGGTCACGATGTCGGGGTTGCGGGCCGGAAACGCAAGGTCCACCTTGTTAGGGTTGCCGTCGTTGCCGGCCGCCGCCACCACGACGATGCCAGCTTTCACCGCCTGGGTGACCGCGTGGCTCAACGGGTCGACGCGAACGCACTCCGCCTCTTTGTTCTTCGACCGGCCGTTGAGGTCGCACGCAGCGTCGGCGGTCACGCCGTTGGGGATCGCCAGCACCCGGATGTTGAGCCCGTAGCGGTTGCGGTTCTGAGTGGCCCAATCGATCTGGGCGATCACCTGGGTGACGTCGACGGCGCCATCTGCTGCGCCGGCCTTCAGGTTGACCACGCGCGCCCCGGTGGCCATGCCGGCGAACCCGGACGCCGTCGGGGTGTTCGCTGCGATCGTCGCGCTGTTCGGGTTGGCCTTCGTCGATCGGCACGCCCCACTCACGGTCGCGCCTGGGTCGCGTCCGTTGATCAGCGAGGCGAGGTGGGTGCCGTGGCCGTAGGCGTCGAGGTGCGCCACGCCGCCGGCCCGAGGGTCGAACGACAGGTCGGGCCCGTTGTAGACGGCGCCGGACCCGGCGACCGGCGTGACGCCCGTGTCGATGAGGGCGACGTCCACGCCCGCGCCGGTGAACCCGCACGCCCACAGGTCGCGCGAGCCTATGGCCCGGGCGAGCGCGTTCAGGTCCGAGATACCTGCGGCGTCGTAGGGGCTGGTGGCGCCGGTGTTGGCACCGCTGACATTGCCCAGGGCGGCACCGGCGGTACCAACGGTGGCCAGCATCGTGCCGATGGCGGCCATCGTCCGCACTCGTCGCCATCCCTGCGCCGGAAGTGGTTGTGATGTCACGCTGCGCACTTTGCGTCCTGATCTTCCTGACCGGGCGCAGAACCCGTCAAGGTCGGGTCAATCCGTGATGAACCGACCGCTCTCAGCGTTCCGGACCACAATGACCGTTTCGTCCCGACGCGTCATTCGGCCTTCGCCCGTGAGCGATCCAGCCTCCGTTCGGCAAGAACGTCTCTCGAACCCGCCGGGGTCATCCCCCGTCGGCGTCGAGTCCGTTCGTGTCCTCGACGGTGGTGGCCCGACCGATGTCGAGCGACATCCGGCCCTGCGGGCCGTCGAGCTCGACGATCGGGTCGTCGCGGTCGTCGAACTCGAGGCGCAGGGCCCGGCTCATCGTGGCGTGCATCTCGTACATGCACGTGATGTAGGTGAACTCGAGGATCTCCTCGTCGCTCAGGTGCTCGCGCAGCGCAGCGAACACCCCCTCGGCCACCCGGCCGCCCTGGAGCACGAGCGCGTCGGTGTAGGCAAGCACGGCCCGCTCGGCGGGGGTGAAGCAGGTCGCGACCTCCCACGACGCGATGGCTTCGATCTTCTCCTCGGCGAGGCCGGCGGAGCGGCAGGCCTTGCAGTGCTGGGAGAAGACGAACTGGCTGCCTCGGGCCCACCCGGCCCGGGTCTGGCCCAGCTCCCGCAGCGCAGGGTCGAGGCGGCGGCTCGGGCTCCGGTAGAGGCCGAAGCCGGCGGTGGCGTGCTCGAACACGTCGGGTACGAGGGCGAACACGGTCCACCAGTCACCGGGCGTGCCGGTGCTCGTGCCGGGTTCGGCGACCGGGTCGCGCCCCCCGAACAGGAAGTCGTAATAACGCACGACCGACGGGGCGGCGTCGTGCCGGGGGACCTGGCGCAGGCGGGGCATGCGCCGACCGTACGCGGCCCGGATGGGCCGCTCACACGATGCGGGAGTCCTTGTTCCCCCAGTACCGGTCGCGCAGCAAGCGCTTGTAGAGCTTGCCGGTGTCGAGCCGGGGCAGCTGCGCCTCGAAGTCGATCGAGCGGGGCACCTTGTACGACGCAAGCGTGGCGCGGCAGTGGGCGAGCAGCTCCTCGGCCAGGGCGGTGTCGGGTTCGATCCCCGGCGCCGGCTGGACGACGGCTTTGACCTCCTCGCCGAGGTCGGGGTTGGGCACCCCGAACACGGCGACGTCGGCCACCTTGGGGTGCAGGACCAGGGCGTCCTCGATCTCCTGCGGGTAGATGTTCACCCCGCCCGAGATCACCATGAACGTCTCGCGGTCGGTGAGGTAGAGGAAGCCGTCGGCGTCGATGTAGCCGACGTCGCCGAGCTTGGTCCACAGCGGGTGGTCGGGGTGCTGGGCGCTCTCGGTCTTCTCCGGGGCGTTGTGGTAGCTGAACGCCGGGACGTCGCGCTCGAAGTAGACGACGCCCGGGGTGCCGGCGGGCAGCTCGCCGCCGGTCTCGTCGCAGATGTGGAGCACCCCGACGAGCGGCTTGCCGACGCTGCCCGGGTGCGCCAGCCACTCCGGGGAGGTGATGAAGGTCATCCCGTTGAACTCGGTACCGCCGTAGTACTCGACGATGCGCGGGCCCCACCACTCGATCATCCGCCGCTTCACCTCGACCGGGCACGGAGCGGCCGCGTGCACGGCCACCTGCATGCTCGACAGGTCGTACCGGTTGCGGTCGGCCTCGTCGAGCTTGAGCATGCGCACGAACATGGTGGGGACGAACTGCGCCAGGGTGATCCGGTGCTTCTCGATGAGGGCCAGGCACTCGCTCGGATCGAAGCGCTCCATGATGACGACGGTGCCACCGGCGCTCGTGATGCCGGCGCAGTAGGCGAGCGGTGCCGAGTGGTAGAGCGGCGCCGGGCACAAGTAGACGGTGTCGGGCCCGGCGCCGTACAGCGACGCGATGAGCGTGTCGAGCGGGGTCGGGTCGTCGATCGTCTTGCCCGTGAGCGGGCGCTTGATGCCCTTGGGCCGGCCCGTGGTGCCCGACGAGTCGTTCATGAAGTCACCGAGCGGCTGTTCGGCCAGCGGCTCGGCCGGGTGGGTGGCGATCGCCTCCTCGTAGCGTTCGAAGCCGGCCACCGGGCCGTCGACGGCCAGGCGGACCGGACAGTTCGGGATCTCGGCGACCAT
>JBEIFW010000256.1:0-3903 GCA_040382215.1 Acidimicrobiales bacterium | reverse complement strand
CGGTGGCCCGCTGCCCGCACGACAGCTGCGCCCCTTCGACCGCCGCGCCGGGCGTGCTCGTCGCCGCCCCCAGCCCGTGGCGGTCGCCGACGACGATCTCGGCATTCGTGCCGACGTCGACGAGCACCCGGGTTCCGGCGGCCCGGTGAGGACCCTCGGCGAGGACCGCGGCGGCGGTGTCCGCGCCCACGTGGCCGGCGAGCAAGGGCCCGGTCTCCACCTCGGCCCAACCGAGCCCCAGGTCGAGCGAGGTGGCGGGCACGCGCACGGGATCGGTGACCGCCGGGGTGAACGGCGCCACGCCGAGCGGGGTCGGGTCGAGCCCGACCGGCCCGGCGGTCGAAGGGGCGCAGCTGTCGTGCGGGCAGCGGGCCACCGTGGGGGCGATCGAGCGGGTGCGGAGCGACCCCACGACCCTCGAGCCGCGCGTGAAGGTGATCGGGTGCGAACCCTGGTCCGACGAGCCGGGGTTCGCCGAGGCGTCGACCGGGTTGCCGATCGCGGGGGTGTGCGGATCGGGCGTCGTCGACGTGATCGCCGAGCTGTTCCTCGCCGGGGTGATCGACACCGACGGCACGATCGATGGTGCCGCGCCGACCGGCCGGGTCGTGCCCGACGGGCGCACCTTCTCCTACGTACTGTTCGAGCGCGGTGACACCCGGCTGTGCGTGACGCAGCACGACGTACGGGCGATCCAACTCGCGAAAGCGGCGCTGCGTGCCGGCATCGAACTGCTCCTCGACGAGGCCGGACGGCCCGAGGTGCACGAAGTGCTGCTCGCCGGGGCGTTCGGCGCCCACCTCGACCCGTTGCGCACGCTGGTGTTGGGCCTGGTCCCTGACGTGCCCGTCGACCGGGTGCGCGCCGTGGGCAACTCGGCCGGGGTCGGCGCGCTGCGAGCGTTGCTGTCGCAGGCTGAACGGGCCGAGATGACGGCGACGGCGCGCCGGATCCGCAAGGTGGAGACGGCGATCGAGCCCCGCTTCCAGGAGCATTTCGTGGCCGCCATGGCGCTTCCGCACGCGTCGGCCCCGACCCCGCACCTCGACGCTGTGGTGTCCTTGCCCGAGCGTCGGTCGGTCAGGCGTCCCGGCGGCGCCGGCGCTCGCGCCCGGCGGCGGGGTTCGCCTCGGGCGGCTGATTGACGAGCGGTCCGATGCGGGCGACCACCTCGTCGAGGGACGGCGGCGGGCCTGCCCGGTGGGCGTCGAGTGCGGCGCGCATGGCGGCGAGGTGTTCCGGCGAGGTGCCGCAGCAACCGCCGACGATGCGCACCCCGGCGTCGATGGCGAGGCGCACGTAGTCGGCCATCAGCTCCGGCGTACCGGAATAGACAGCCTCGGTGCCCTCGAAGCGTGGGATGCCGCAGTTCCCCTTGCAGATCACGGGATACGGCGAGGCCGGCACGAGGTGGAGCATGGTGACGAGGATGTCGCTCGCCCCGACGCCGCAGTTGGCCCCGATGGCGAGCGGTGCGGCCGGCAGGCCGTCGAACACCCCGGGGAACTCCGAGGGGAGCAGTCCCATCATCGTTCGGCCCGCTGTGTCGAACGAGCACGTCGCAATGGCCGGCAGGCCGGCGCGGTGCGCGCCGCGCACCGCCGCGCGCACCTCCTCGGCAGCCGACATCGTCTCGATCCATGCCACGTCGGCGCCCCCGTCGCGCAACGCCGCAGCCTGCTCGGCGAATGCATCGACGGCCTCGTCGTCGCGCAGTGCGCCGAGCGGCACGAACAGCTCACCGGTCGGGCCGATCGAGCCGCCGACGACGACCGGCCGGTCGGCGGCGTCGGCCACCTCCCGGGCGATCGACGCCGCCCGGGCGCACAGTTCGTGGACGCGGTGCTCGTCGCCGTGGAGCTTGAGCCGGTGCCGGTTGCCGCCGAAGGTGTTCGTGAGGACGATGTCGGCGCCGGCGTCGACGAACGCCTGGTGCAGCGACCGGACGCGGTCGGGATGCTCGAGGTTCCATCGCTCGGGGGCCTCGCCCGAGGTGAGCCCCATACGGAAGTAGTTGGTGCCGGTGGCGCCGTCGGCGAGCAGCACCCGGCCGGTGGCGAGCAGCTCGGCGAGGGTGGTTCGCATCAATGGCCTCCGTCGTCGGGACGGGCGCCGAGCGTCCGGTCGTCGGGAGCGAGCACGGTGCCGTCGAGGTGTTGCGCCGCAGCGTGAGCCAGCGGCGGCAGCCGGCGAGGTGGTACCAGCGTTCGGTCACCGGGCCATCGACGTTGTCGAGGAACCAGACGTGGTCGACGTTGCGGGCCTCGGCGTCGGTGATCCGCTCGGGTACCGAGGGCGGCTCGCCGCCGTAGCGGAACTCCTCGACGGGGCGGGCGCCGCAATTGGGGCAGTCGATCCGGATCATCAGCGTGTCCCCGTCGAGCCTTGGTCGGCCATCGTGTGGCCCTCGGCGAAGCGGGACAGGGCGAACGGGGCGATGAGCGCCGGTGTCCGCCCCGTGGCGATGAGCTCGGCGAGTTGTTCGCCGCCGGCCGGGATGGCCTTGAAACCCCACGTGCCCCATCCGGTCGATAGGAGGAACCCGTCGACGCCCGTCTCGCCCATGATCGGGGAGAAGTCGGCCGATACGTCGCAGCGGCCGGTCCATTGCCGCAGGATCCGCAGGTTCTCGGTGAACGGCAGCAGCATCGCCATCTTTCGGGCGACCGACTGGCAGGTGTCGAACGAGGTGTTGCGGGCGTAGGTCGGCTGGGCGTCGAACTCGGCGCCGTAGAGCAACTGGCCTCGAGCGGTCTGCGACACGTAGACGAGCAGTTCGGTCGAGCTGACGATCGGCCCGAGGCCCGGTGCGAAGCCATTGGTGACGAAGGCCTGCAACGGATGAGTGCGGATCGGCAGGCGAACCCCGGCCCAGTCGGCCACGGTGGTCGCATGACCGCCGACGGCCGACAGCACCACGCCGGCCGAGATCGGGCCGTTCGGGGTGTGCACCCCGGTGACGCGGTCACCGTCGGTCACGAGCCCGGTCACCGGGGTGCCCTGCAACACGTGGACGCCGGCCCTCATGGCGCCCTGGGCGAAGGCCCACACGACCCGGTCGTGGCGGGCGGTCGCCCCCGAGTGGTGGTACGAGCCGCCGAGCACCGGGTAGCGGCCACCTCCGCTGAGATCGAGCTGCGGGCACAACGCCTTTGCGTCCTCGGGGCCGATGTAGGTGGTCGCAGCGCCGCACTCGGTGTTGAGCATCGCCCGGGCCCGCTCGGCCCGTACCCCGGTCACCGTGTGGGCCAGCCAGAGGATCCCCTTGGTGGCGTGCATGATCCAGCAGCCCGTCTCCTCCTCGAGCGAGGCGTAGAGGTCGACCGAGCGCTGGTAGAACCGGATCGACTCGGGGATGCCGTAGTTCGCCCGGATGATCGTGGTGTTGCGGCCCGAGTTACCCGAGCCGAGGTAGTCCGCCTCGAGCACGGCGACGTTGGTGATGCCGTGCCGGGTGGCCAGGTAGTACGCCGTGGCGAGGCCGTGCCCGCCGCCGCCGATGATCACCACGTCGTAGGCGCGACGAGGCTCGTGCCAGGTGAGGTCGAGCAGGGTCTCCACGAACTCGTTCATCGCAACCGCTCCGACAGCTCGTGGGCGAACACCGCGCTGCACAGCAGCCAGGACCAGTCGTGGTGCAACCGCAGCACGGCCGGCACCCCGGCAACCAGCCCGGGCGCCACGGCGGGCCGCCCGACGGGCAGGGGCCAGTGCACGCGTGGGGCGATCACCGTGGCGAGGTCCTGCTCCGTGAGCGACCACACGACCCAGCCGTCATCGCGCTCGACGATGGCGTCGGGATCGGCCACGGTGACATCGGGTGAACCCACGACGAGCGCGTCGTCGGGTGCGAGCCGCACGACGTGCCCGCCGACCGGCACGCCGATGGCATCGAGGGCGGCG
>JBEIFW010000255.1:0-3927 GCA_040382215.1 Acidimicrobiales bacterium | reverse complement strand
GGTTGATCCGCTGCCGGTCGCTGCGTTCGCACCGCCGAGCGCCACGCCGGCCCCCGTGCCGATCGCAGCACCGACCGGGTTCGGGCCCCCGCCCGGGAACCCGGTCCCCACCGCTCCTGCGGTGCCCGCCCCACCGTTGCCAGCAGGAGTTGCGCCCGCAACGATCACCCCGGTCCCCGGTCAGCAGCCCAAACTGCCGCAGCGTCCGGCGCCCTTCGCCGGCTTCACCGAGGGGCCGTCGCCCTGGGGGGCGCCGTAGCCCGCGGCGATGCCCGCTTCACGACTCGATGACGTCCCGGTCGGCGTCCTGGAGCTCCTGCACGCAGCGGGGCACCACGTAGTACCGCTTGCCGCCGACCCGCACGGCGAAGAACAACCCCTTGGGTGGGCCGATGCGCGTGTCGACGTCGAGCCGGGCGATGACCGATCGCGGGCCGAAGCGCAGCGGGGAGCACCCGAGGATCGTCACCGATCGATCCGTGGCGACGATCACCCGCCGCTTGTAGAGCGAGGTGAACGCCACGAACATAACCGGGAACGACAACAGAGGGCCGAGGAGCGGGCTGGCCAACACGCCGAGCACGAGCCCGAACAACATGCCGGCGAGCCGGGGTGGTCCTTCGAGGACACGGATCACGTGGGCGATCAGTTCACCCGGTTCGAGCAGCGGTCGGGCTCTCTCGACGATCCGATCTCGCGAGTTGACCCAGTTCGACCACGGCGCCGGCACCGGGAAAGCCTGACGCGTTGACGTCGGCCACGCAACGCGTGCATAGAATGCCGGGCGTGGCGTACCCGTTCTGCCTCGTACTCGTAGTTCCCTAGCGCACCGGCCTCCAGGCTGTGTGCGCGTCGACCTCCCTCCGGGAGGTCGCTTCGTTTTTCCCCCAGGTTCTCGACCGTTTTCCCTCGCCCGCCCGACCCGCCAGGAGCGACCCGATGAGACTGACCGGAGCACAGGCCCTGATCAAGAGCCTCGAGATGGAGGGTGTGGAGGTGATGTTCGGCCTCCCCGGCGGCTGCATCCTGCCCGCCTACGACCCGCTGCTCGATTCCTCGATCCGCCACATCCTCGTGCGCCACGAGCAGGGCGCGGGGCACATGGCCGAGGGGTACGCCCACGTCACCGGCCGGCCCGGGGTCGCCATGGTCACCTCGGGCCCGGCGGCCACCAACATGGTCACGCCCCTGTGCGACGCCTACATGGACTCGATCCCGATGGTGTGCCTGACCGGCCAGGTGCCCACCTCGGCCATCGGCACCGACGCGTTCCAGGAGTGCGACACCGTCGGGATCACCCGCTCGGTCACCAAGCACAACGAGCTCGTGATGACGGCCCAGGACATTCCCCGGGCCATCCGGGAGGCGTTCCACATCGCCACCACCGGCCGTCCCGGCCCGGTCCTCGTCGACCTCCCCAAGGACGTGCTGCAGAACACGATGGAGTGGTATTGGCCCGAGGCGATCGACCTGCCGGGCTACAAGCCGACCCTCAAGGGCCATCCCCGCATGATCCGGGAGGCGGCACGGTTGATCCTCGCGTCGGAGCGGCCGGTGCTCTACATCGGCGGCGGCATCCTCAAGGCCCGGGCCGCGGCGGCGCTGCGCGAGCTCGCCGAACTGCTCGACATCCACGTCGTCACCACGCTGATGGCACGCGGCGCCTTCCCCGACAGCCACCCGCTGTGCCTGGGCATGCCGGGCATGCACGGCAACGCGACGGCCGTCACCGCGCTGCAGCGGGCCGACCTGCTGATCGCCCTCGGTGCGCGCTTCGACGACCGGGTGACGGGCAAGGTCGCTGCGTTCGCTCCCGAGGCGAAGATCATCCACGTCGACATCGACCCGGCCGAGCAGGGCAAGGTCCGCCGGCCCGACGTGCCGATCGTCGGCGACTGCCGCCTCGTGATCGAGGAGCTGATCCGCGAGGTGCGCAACCTGCTGTCCGCGGGCGAGACCCGGGCCGACACCAGCGCCTGGAAGCAGCGGGTGTCGGGCTGGAAGGAGAACTTCCCCTACACCTACGAGCCGTCCGAGCCGGGTGACGCCCTCAAGCCGCAGTACTGCCTCGAATCGCTGCGCGACTCGGCCCCGGAGGGCACGATCCTCGTGGCCGGCGTGGGCCAGCACCAGATGTGGTCGAGCCAGTACTGGCGCTTCGAACAGCCCTACACCTGGGTGAACTCCGGCGGCCTGGGCACGATGGGCTTCTCGGTCCCCGCCGCCATCGGCGCCAAGGTGGGCCGGCCCGACGCCACGGTGTGGGCCATCGACGGCGACGGCTGCTTCCAGATGACCGCGCAGGAGCTCGTCACCGCCTCGACCGAGCGGATCCCGATCAAGGTGGGGATCCTGAACAACTCCTACCTGGGCATGGTGCGCCAGTGGCAGGAGATGTTCTACGAGGAGCGCTACAGCGAGGTGTACCTCTCGACCGACCTGCCCGACTACGTGAAGTGGGCCGAGGCCATGGGCTGCATCGGCATCCGGGTCGAGTCGCCCGAAGAGGTGCAGCCGGCCATCGACAAGGCCAACGAGATCGACGACCGGCCCGTCGTGGTCGAGTTCCGGGTCGACGCCCGCGAGAAGGTGTTCCCGATGGTGCCCGCCGGCATGGCCAACGACGACATCATCCTGCCGTCCTCGCAGAACAAGGACCTGCTGCGATGAGCCTGCCCGACCACCACATCCTGTCGGCCCTGGTCGAGAACCGGGCCGGTGTCCTGGCCCGGGTGGCGAGCCTGTTCGCGCGCAGGGGCTTCAACATCTTCAGCCTCGCCGTGGCACCCACCGAGGACCCGCGCTTTTCGCGCATCACGATCGTGGTCGACGTCGAGTCGGCCCCGCTCGAGCAGATCGTCAAGCAGCTGTTCAAGCTGATCGACGTCGTGAAGATCACCGAGCTCGACCCCCGCACCTCGGTCGAGCGCGAGCTGCTGCTGGCCACGGTCTCCGCCGATCCGGCCCACCGCGGCCAGGTGGTCGAACTGGTGCAGATCTTCGAGGGCAAGATCCTGTCGGTGGGCGTCGACCTGATCACCGTCTCGCTCGAGGGTCACCCCGACAAGCTCGACGACTTTGAAGAGCTGCTGCGGGGCTATGGCATCGTTGAACTCCAGCGCACCGGCCGGGTGGCGCTGCCCAAGTTGGATCGTGAGGCGCGCGTGCGCGCCCTGAAGGGAAAGGCAAGCTGATGGCCGCCACCGTGTACTACGAGGCCGATGCAGATCGGTCGATCATCCTCGGCAAGAAGGTGGCCGTCGTCGGCTACGGGTCCCAGGGGCACGCGCACGCGTTGAACCTGAAGGATTCCGGGGTCGACGTCGTGGTCGCCCTGCGGGCCGGTTCGTCCTCGCAGGCCAAGGCCGAAGCCGAGGGCCTCAAGGTGCTGCCGATCGCCGAGGCGGCCGCCTGGGCCGATGTCGTGATGCTGCTGGCGCCCGACACCGAGCAGAAGAAGATCTACGACGCAGAGATCGCCCCGCACATGACGGCGGGCAAGGCGCTCGCCTTCGCGCACGGCTTCAACATCCGCTTCGGGCGCATCGCGCCGCCGGCCGGCGTCGACGTGATCATGATCGCCCCCAAGGGCCCCGGGCACCTGGTGCGGCGCACCTACACCGAGGGCGGCGGCGTGCCGGCGCTCATCGCGATCGAGCAGGACGCCACCGGTCACGCCAAGGCCGTGGCCCTGTCGTACGCCGACGCCATCGGTGGCACGCGCGCCGGGGTGATCGAGACCACCTTCACCGAGGAGACCGAGACCGACCTGTTCGGCGAGCAGGTGGTGCTGTGTGGCGGCCTCACGTCGTTGGTGCAGGCCGGGTTCGAGACCCTCGTCGAGGCCGGGTACCAGCCCGAGATGGCCTACTTCGAGTGCCTGCACGAGCTGAAGCTGATCGTCGACCTGATGTACGAGGGCGGCAT
>JBEIFW010000254.1:0-3962 GCA_040382215.1 Acidimicrobiales bacterium | reverse complement strand
CGACGACGAAGCCGGCGACCACGGCGCCGACGCCGACGACGACGACGACGACGCCGCCGACGACGACGACGCCGACCCCGCCGAGCAGCCCGCCGCCGTGATCTCCTAACCTTCCGGCGTGCCGCTGCGCTGCGTGATCATCGGCGGCGGGCCCGCCGGCCATATGGCGGCGACCCACGCAGCCCGACTCGGTGCGCAGGTCACCGTCATCGAGCGGGACGTGATCGGTGGAGCCGCCAACCTCTGGGACTGCATCCCGTCCAAGACCATGATCGCCACCGGCGGTGCGCTCAGCTTCGCCCGGCGGCTCTCGGGCATGGGTCTTCATGACGAGGACAAGCCGGAGGTCGATCTCGACCTGCTGCGGGGACGGGTGCGCGGGATCACCGAGAAGCTCAACCGCTCGATGACGCAACTCCTCGAGAGCCAGCGCGTACGGCTGGTCAGCGGTGTGGCCCGGCTGGTCGGCAGCCACGAGGTCGAGGTGGCCACCGCCACCGGCGTCGAGCGGGTGCAAGCAGATGCCATCCTGCTGTCGACGGGCTCACGCCCTCGGATCCCGGCGTTCTGCCAGCCCGACGGCGACCGCATCCTGACCACCCGCGACTGCTACCCGCCGACCCGGCTGCCCGAGCACCTCGTCGTCGTCGGCTCTGGGGTCACCGGGGTGGAGTTCGTCCACATGTTCAGCTCGCTCGGCTCGAAGGTGACGCTGATCGTGTCCCGGCAACAGGTGTTGCCCAGCAAGGACCCGGAAGTCGCCGCCGCCCTCGAGGGGGAGTTCCTGCACCGGGGCGTCGCGTTGCTGAAAGGCGCCAAGGCGGTCGCCATCGAGCGCATCGGCGCGGGAGTCCTGGTGCGTTGCGACGACGGTCGGCAGGTCGCTGGCTCCCACGCCGTGCTGGCCATCGGTTCGGTCCCGAACTCCGAGGGGCTCGGCCTCGAAGCCGTTGGGGTGGAGACGGACGCGTCCGGGTACATCCCGATCAACCATCACTGCCAGTCGAACGTGAAGCACGTCTATGCGGCGGGCGACGTGAGCGGCAAGCTCCCGCTGTCGTCGGTGGCTGCGATGCAGGGCCGCAAGGTGGCCGAGCACGTCATGGGTCTGCACACCGTCGAACACCGGCACCTCGATTACGACAAGGCCGCCTCTGCGATCTTCACCGAGCCCGAGATCGCGGACGTCGGGCTCGCGGAAGCCGAGGCGTTCGCCATGGGGCGCAAGATCCGCACCACCAAGGTCCCGTTCACCTCGGCGCCCAAGGCGCTGATCAACGACGACACGCGCGGGTTTGTAAAGATCCTCTCGGACCCGGCAACCGGCATCGTTCTCGGCGGCTCCATCGTCGGCCGTCACGCCGCCGAACTGATCTCGGTGATCGCCCTCGCCGTCACCGCTCATCTGCGGGTCACCGACGTCCTGGAGAGCTTGATGGTGCACCCTTCGCTCGCCGAGTCGCTGGCCGAAGCGGCCGAATAGTGCTCGCGCCCGACGACGCCGCCGAGCGGCCGATGCCGGCGGGCGTCGTGCTCGCACCGCTGTGGCGTCGTCTGTTGGCGCGACTCGTCGACGAGGTGCCGTTCCTGGCGCTGCAGGTGCTCGGCGTGGTCCTCCTCGGCGAGGTCCGGATCGACGACGAGGGGATCGCCGTCGATCAACCCCTCGGTGTCGTCATCGGTGTGGTGACACTCGGGGTCGTCTACGAAACGGTGCTGGTCGCCTGGCGGGGGGCCACCCTCGGCAAGCTCCTGTTCGATCTGGTCGTGGTCCGCGCCGACAGCGGGTGCCGTCCGGACGGCCACCAGGCCGCATTGCGCGCACTCGTCCCGGCCGCCCTCGCGGCCGTGCCGGTGCTCGGTCCCGCGTTGGCGCTCGGGGCGATGAGCTGGGCCGTGTGGTCACCGTTGCGTCAGGGCCTCCACGATCGCGCCGCGGGCACGCTCGTGGTGATGGATCCCGACCGCTGAGCGGAGCACCAGGGAGCGCACCGCAGCCGGTCCGGCGGTTCAGCCCGTACGCAGCCGCTCGATCGAGGCCGGCGGTCCGAGTGCGACCACCACGTCCCCCGTGCCGAGCGGCCCGTCGATCTCGTGCCATCGCCGCATGCCGTGCTCGGAGCGCAGGCCGAGCAGGACCACGCCGGGCAGATCGGTCGCGATCGACGCCGGGACGCGTCCCGCCCACGGCGAGTCGGGTGCGACCTCGATCTCGGCGATGCGCAGTCCCCACTCGGGGAGGTCCTGGACTCCGACGACACGGGCGTCGACCGCAGAGACGGCCAGCCCCGAGCCGAACTCGTCGTACGGGTTGCGAATGACGTCCGCACCTGCCTTGAGCAGCCGGTTGCACCATCGCTGGTCCTCCACCCGCGCCACGATCCGCAGCGTCGGGCACAGGGCGCGCGCCGACAGCACCACCACGAGGTTGGTTGCGTCCTCGGGGGCGGCGCTGACCAACGCCGAGGCCCGATCGATGCGTGCGGCGAGCAGGGTCTCATCCTGCTCGGCGTCACCATGCACGGCCACGAACCCCTGTCGGCGCAGATCCTCGACCAAGGACTCGTCGCGATCGATCACGACGTACCCGGTACCGTCACGTCGCAGCGCCGAGGTGACCGCACGGCCGACCCGCCCATGCCCGACGACGATCACGTGGTCGCGCAGACGGTCGAGCACGCGCACCATCCTGTTCGCTCGCAGGGCCCTCGTCAGATCACCCGAGACGATCAGGGCGCTGAGCGTCACGAATCCGTGCACTGCGAGGGCGAACCCGGTCGCGATCAGGCCGATCGTGAACACCCGCCCGGCGGTGTCGAGCGGGTGCGTCTCGCCGTAGCCGACGGTGCCGAGCGTGATCGCCGTCATATACAGCGCGTCGAACCACCCGTAGCCCTCGAGCACCCGGTAACCGACGACGGCGACGGTCACCACCACCGCCACTTCGACCAGCACCCATCGCAGCCGGCCGACCACCAGCCCGACGATCGAGCGGCGCCCGGCGGCAGGCACCGATCAGGCGATGACGACGACGACGTCGCCGCTGCCGACCGTGTCGCCGGCCGAGACTTTGATCTCGGCGACGGTGCCGGCCTTCTCGGCGGTGATCTGGTTCTCCATCTTCATCGCTTCGAGCACGACGACCGCCTGGCCGACCTCGACGGCCTGGCCGATCTCGACGAGCACCTTCACGATGGTGCCCTGCATCGGGACCTCGACGTTGCCGCTGCCCGACCCGCCGCCGGCACCGCTGCCGCCGGCCTTGCGGGCGGCCGGCTTGCGGGCTGCCGGCGCCGAACCGGCGGCCACGGCGACGGTCGGGGTGTCGGGGACCCAGAGCTTCACATCGAAGCGCTTGCCGTTGACCTCGACCGTCGTGCGGCGCTCGACGAGGGGTGCGGCATCGGCCTCGGCGGGTGCCGGTGCGGCGGGCTTCTCGATGCCCGAAAGGTCGAGCACCTCCTCGACCCACTTCGTCGAGTGCGTGACCGCTGCGAAATCCGGGTGGCGAAGGATCGCCAGGTCGGCCGGGATGGTGGTGGCAATGCCGCCGACCTCCATCTCCTCGAGCGCCCGGATCGTCCGGGCGATCGCCGTCGGGCGGTCCTTGCCCCACACGATCAGCTTGCCGACGAGGTTGTCGTAGTACTGGCTGATCTCGTCGCCGGCCTCGTAGCCGCCGTCCCAGCGCACGCCGAACCCGTAGGCCGCCCGCAGGGCGGTGATCTTGCCCGGCGACGGCAGGAACTTGCCGCCGGCCGGGTTCTCGGCGTTGATCCGCACCTCGATGGCGTGACCGGTACGGGCGGCGTTCACCTGCTCCTGGGTCATCGGCAGCGGCTCGCCGGACGCGACCCGGATCTGCCACTCGACGAGGTCGATCCCGGTGATCGCCTCGGTGACGGGGTGCTCGACTTGGAGTCGGGTGTTCATCTCGAGGAAGAAGAACTCGCCGTCCTGGT
>JBEIFW010000253.1:0-3982 GCA_040382215.1 Acidimicrobiales bacterium | reverse complement strand
CGACCGGCGTCCATGACGAGGATCGTGTCGGCGTCACGGATCGTCGAGAGCCGGTGCGCGATCACGAAGCTCGTCCGCTGGGCGCGCAGTGCCGCCATCGCGCGCTGGACGAGCACCTCGGTGCGGGTGTCGACGGAGCTGGTGGCCTCGTCGAGCACGAGGATCACCGGGTCGGCAAGAAAGGCGCGAGCGATCGTGATGAGCTGACGTTGGCCGGCGGACAGGTTGGTGCCCTCGTCGTCGATCACCGTCGCGTAGCCCCGCGGCAACGTCGCCACGAAGCGGTCGACGTAGGCGGCCCGGGCGGCGGCGGCGACCTCGGCGTCCGTGGCCGTCGGGCGCCCGAAGCGGATGTTGTCCTCGATGGAGCCGCCGAACAGCCAGGTGTCCTGCAGCACCATGCCGGTCATGCTGCGCAGTGCGGCCCGGGGTACCGACGAGATGTCGCGCCCGTCGACGGTGATCCGCCCGCCGTCGAGGTCGTAGAACCGCATCAGGAGGTTGACGAGCGTGGTCTTGCCGGCACCCGTCGGGCCGACGATGGCGACGGTCGTGCCGGGCTCAGCGACGAGGGACAGGTCGTCGATCAAGGGCCGGTCCGGGTCGTAGCGGAACGAGACATGCTCGAACACCACCCGGCCGCGGGCGGTGGGCGCATCACCGGACGGTGCCGGGTCGGCCGGTTCCTCGGGCGCGTCGAGGAACTCGAACACCCGCTCGGCGGAGGCGAAGCCGGATTGCAGGACGTTCACCATCGACGCCATGTGGGTGATCGGCTGGCTGAACTGGCGCTGGTACTGGATGAACGCCTGCACCGCACCCAGGCCGATCGCTCCGGACGACACCTGGAATGCACCGACGACCGCGATCGCGACGTAGCCGAGGTTGCCGAGGAACAGCATCACCGGCTGGATCGACCCGGACAGGAATTGGGCGTCGAAGGCCGCCCGGGTCAGGTCGTCGTTGGTGGCGGCGAACCGGGCCCGCGCCGCTTGCTGGCGGCCGAACGCCTTCACGACCGCGTGCCCGGTCACGACCTCCTCGACCTGCGCGTTGAGCGCGCCGGTGTGGCGCCACTGGGCGACGAACCGAGGCTTGGAACGCGCGGCGATCCGGCCCATCACGGCCAGCGAGAGCGGAACGCCGAGCAGCGCCACGACGGTGAGCAGCGGTGACACGGTGAGCATCATCACGATCACGCCGATCACCGTCAGGGCCGACGTGAGCAGCTGCGAGAGCGTCTGCTGCAGGCTCTGAGCGACGTTGTCGACGTCATTGGTGACACGGCTCAACAGTTCGCCGCGAGGCTGGCGGTCGACCCACCGCAGGGGGAGCCGGCCGAGCTTGGCCTCGGCGTCGTCGCGCAGGGTGCGCATCGAGCGCTGCACGATCCCGGCGAGCAGGAACGCCTGCAGGTACGACAGCACGTACGACGCCACGTACATCGCGGCGGCGAGCCCGAGGGTGCGGTGGAGCGCAGCGGTGTCGATCCCGTTGCGGCCGTTGCGGCCGGTGAGCCCGTCGAAGACCAGGTCGGTCGCATGCCCGAGCACGCGCGGACCGAGCACGACGAGCGTCACGCTGGTCAGCGCGAGCACGACGACGGCGACGATGCCAACCGACTCGGGACGCAGGCGGTGCATGAGCCGGCCGGCGGTCGCCTTCAGGTCATTGGATCGTTCGCCGGGCACGCCGACGGCGTGGAACCGGCCCCCGGCCCCGGGCCGCATCTCCGACGCCGGAGGCATGGGCTGGGAGCGCTGCGGTGCGCTCATGCGGCCTCCTCGACCCGGAGCTGGGACTCCACGATCTCCGCGTAGGTGGGGCAGGTCCGCACGAGTTCGGCGTGGGTGCCGATCCCCACGATTCGGCCGGCGTCGAGCACGACGATCTGGTCGGCGCCCGTGATGGTCGCCACCCGCTGGGCGACGACCAGCACGGTTGCCTCGGCGATCTCCGGGGCGAGCGCAGCGCGCAACCGGGCGTCGGTCGCCACGTCGAGGGCCGAGAACGAGTCGTCGAACAGGTAGATCTCGGGCCGGCGCACGAGAGCCCGGGCGATCGCGAGCCGTTGCCGCTGGCCGCCCGAGACGTTGGTGCCGCCCTGCGCGATCGGCGCGTCGAGGCCGCCGGGCATCGCCCGGACGAACTCGGCGGCCTGGGCCACCTCGAGGGCGTGCCACAGCTCGTCGTCGGTGGCGTCGGGCCGGCCGAACCGCAGGTTGCTGGCCACGGTCCCCGTGAAAAGGTACGCCCGCTGGGGCACCAGGCCGATTCGTCCGGTGAGGGTGGCCGGGTCGAGGTCGCGCACGTCGACGCCGTCCACCCGGACCTCGCCACTGGTCACGTCGAACAAGCGGGCGACGAGGCCGAGCAGCGTGGTCTTGCCCGAGCCGGTGCTGCCGACGACGGCGGTCACCTGGCCCGGCCGGCAGCGCAGCTCGAGGTCGTGGAGCACATCGCTCTCGGCCCCGGGGTAGCCGAAGCAGGCGCCGCGCAGCTCGACGGTGGCGTGTTCGGGGAGGACCGTCACCGGGTTGGGGCTCGCGACCACCGACGACGGGGTGTCGAGCACCTCGGAGATGCGCTCGGCACACACCGAGGCACGCGGCCACATCGCGGCGATGAACGACCCCATGGTCACCGACATGAGGATCTGGATCAGGTAGGTCAGGTAGGCCACGAGCGAGCCGACCTGCATGTCGCCGTCGATGATCCGGTTGGAGCCGAACCACACCACGGCCACGCTCGTCAGGTTCACCGTGACGATCGCAGTCGGGAAGATCGAGGCCATCAGGCGCCCGGAAGCGAGCGCCGATGCGGTGACGTCGCCATTGACCCGGGCGAATCGGACCGCCTCGTCGGGTTCGCGCACGAAGGCTCGCACCACCCGCATCCCGGCGATCTGTTCCCGCAGGACCCGGTTGAGCGCATCGATACGGTCCTGCATGGCCTGGAAGTGCGGGACCATACGTCGGATGATCAGGCCGACGACGACGGCGAGCGCCGGGACGCTGATGGCGAGCAACCAGGACAGCCCCACGTCCTCGGCCGTGGCCATCACCACGCCACCGACCGCGGTGATCGGCGCCGCGAGCAACATCGTCGCCGTCATCAGCACCAGCATCTGGACCTGCTGGACGTCGTTGGTGACCCGGGTGATCAGCGACGGTCCGCCGAAGGTGGCGACCTCTCGGGCGGAGAACTCGGTGATCCGGTCGAACAGCCCCTGACGGAGATCGCGCGAGATCCCCATGGCGAGCCGGGCGCCCTGGTGCACGGCTGCGACGCAGAGCGCGACCTGCAGCAGCGACAGACCGAGCATCAGCGCGCCGTAGGTCCAGATCACCGAGTAGTCCCCGGGCAGCACGCCGTCGTCGATGATGTGCGCGTTGAGGCGGGGGAGGAGCAGCCCGGCGGCGGCCTGGGCGATCTGGAGCACGACGACGGCGGCGAGCACCCGCCGGTAGGGCCCCAGGTGGGAGCGGAGGAGTCGGATCAGCATGGGGGTCGCTGCGCACCCTATCGAGCGCGCTCCGGCGCCCCTCTGGTGGGGCCGGGTGGCCTCAGCGGGCGCCGTCGAGCGGCCCGGTGAACCCACCGGGGCGGTAGGGGCCGATCACGATCTGCTCGAGCGCGCCGACGCCGGTTCGGGTGCCGTCGGTGATCCGGCAGATCTGCTGGACGTGGATGTTCTCGGGCCGCAGCAGATCGATCTCGGCGGGGTCGAACGATTCGACGCCGGTCTTCAGTTCGCCCTGCCACATGCCCTGGCGCCAGGTGGGGTGGCCGTAGCCGAGGCCCTTCATGTGGAAGCGCAGCATCGGCTCGTACTGGATCGTGCGCAGACCGCCGTCGAGGTTGAGGAAGTCGATCTCGGCGTGTGCGGCCAGGCGGGTGCCCGGGTGGTAAAGGATGCGATGGGCGGTGCCGGCCATGCGCTCGTCGGTGTCGACGAGCGCGCTCGGGATCGCCTGCTCGT
>JBEIFW010000252.1:0-3991 GCA_040382215.1 Acidimicrobiales bacterium | reverse complement strand
GGACGCCGACGTCACCGCGCTCTCCGGCGGTGAGCGACGCCGCGTGGCGCTGTGCCGCCTGTTGCTCTCCCGTCCGGACCTGCTCCTGCTGGACGAGCCCACCAACCACCTCGACGCCGAGTCGGTCGCCTGGCTCGAACGCTTCCTCCAGGAGTACGCCGGCACGGTCGTGGCCATCACCCACGACCGCTACTTCCTCGACAACGTCGCCCAGTGGATCCTCGAGCTCGACCGCGGGCGCGGGATCCCCTACGAGGGCAACTACACCGGGTGGCTCGAGCAGAAGAAGGCGCGCCTCGAGCAGGAGGAGAAGTCCGACCAGTCGAGGGCGCGCACCCTCGAGCGTGAGCTGGAGTGGGTGCGCATGGCCCCCAAGGCCCGCCAGGCCAAGGGCAAGGCCCGCCTCGCCGCCTACGACAAGCTGGTGGAGGAGGCCAAGCAGAGCGCCGGTCGCCAGGACCGTCTGCAGATCGTCATCCCCGCCGACGAGCGCCTCGGCGACCAGGTGATCGAGTTCGACCACGTGGCCAAGGGGTACGGCGATCGCCTGCTCATCGAGGACCTCTCGTTCTCCCTCCCCCGCGCCGGCATCGTCGGGGTCATCGGCGCGAACGGCGCCGGCAAGACCACGCTGTTCCGGATGATCGTGGCCGCGGCAGGAGCCGGCGACGGCGAGCAGCCCGACGGCGGCGGTATCGCGGTCGGACCGACGGTGAAGCTCGCCTACGTCGACCAGAACCGCACGCTCGACCCCGACAAGACCGTCTACGAGGAGATCACCGGCGGGCAGGACCCGCTCGTGATCGGTGGGCGGGAGGTCAACGGCCGGGCCTACGTCGCCTCGTTCAACTTCCGCGGCTCCGACCAGCAGAAGCGCGTCGGCGACCTCTCGGGCGGCGAGCGCAACCGCGTCCACCTCGCCAAGGTGCTCCGGAGCGGCGGCAACGTGCTGCTGCTCGACGAGCCCACCAACGACCTCGACGTCGACACCCTCCGCGCCCTCGAGGACGGGCTCGACGCCTTCCCCGGGTGCGCCGTGGTGATCAGCCACGATCGTTGGTTCCTCGACCGCGTGGCCACCCACGTGCTCGCGTTCGAGGGCGACTCGCAGGTCCGGTGGTTCGAGGGCAACTTCTCGGACTACGAGACCTGGCGTCGGCGGGAGTTCGGGGCCGACGCCGCCCAACCGCACCGCATCAAGTACAAGCCGCTCGCCCGGGGCTGAGCCTCCGGCTGCGTCGTCCCCTCACGTTCGGCGGATCCGCGCCGATTGGTGTGCATGGCGACCAACGCTGCCGCAGGTGGACGGACCAAGACCAAGAGCAGGAAGTGGTCCTCGCGTGCGGTGCTGCGCACCATCGAGCCGGGGAGCTCGGTGGACTGCCAGCACTGCGGGGAGCGCGTGAAGTTCCAGGCGCGGGTCCGACTCATGCAGATGATCTGCAACGTCTACGCCGACGGTGTCTGGCAGCGGGTGGAGCACTTCCACGCCGAGTGCTACGAGACCGCCGGCCGCCCCTACGGCGATCCGGTCGACTGATCGGGCGCCTTACCCGACGCGGGCGATGACCGCGGCCGCCATGGCCGCCGGGTCGCCGTGCTCGGGTCGGAGCACGAGCTCGGGCGCGAGCGGCGCCTCGTAGGGGTCGTCGATGCCGGTGAAGCCGCGGATCTCGCCGGCGCGGGCCTTGGCGTAGAGCCCCTTCGGGTCGCGCTGTTCGCAGAGCTCGATCGGGGTGTCGACGAACACCTCGAGGAACGGCAGCCCGGCGACGTCGTGGACCTGCCGGGCCCGGTCCCTGGCCGCCCGGTACGGCGAGATGAGCGGCACGAGCGCGACGACCCCGGCATCGGCGAACAGCCGGGCCACCTCGGCGACCCGGCGCACGTTCTCGTCACGATCCTCGGCGCTGAAGCCCAGGTCGCCGTTCAGCCCGTGCCGGAGGTTGTCGCCGTCGAGGAGGTAGCAGGGCCTGCCGGCGGCGAGCAGCTGTCGTTCGACCTCGATGGCGACGGTGGACTTCCCCGACCCGGACAGCCCGGTGAACCAGACCGTGGCCCCCGCCGAGCCGATCGCCACCCAGCGCTCCTCACGGGTGAGGTGCCCGGGGTGCCAGACGACGTTCGGGCTCTGGCGTCCCGTCACCGGCTGCCGCCGAGGATCATGCCTGCGGCGACGGTGGCGTTGGTGGCCTCGTCGATCAGGATGAAGCTGCCGGTGGAACGGTTCCGCCGGTACTCGTCGACGAACAGCGGGACCTGCGAGCGGAACTGGATCCGCCCGATCTCGTTCAGCGACAGCCGCTCGGCCTCGTCGTCGCGGTGCAGGGTGTTCACGTCGAGCCGGTACTGCAGCTCCTTGACGATCACCTTCGCGGTGCGGGTGGTGTGCTTCACGAGGAGCTTCCGGCCCGGCTCGAGGACGGAGCTCTCCGACATCCAGCAGACCATGGCGTCGACGTCCTGGACGACCATCGGCTGGTTGTTGGGCCGGGCGATCATGTCGCCCCGCGAGATGTCGATGTTGTCCTGGAGGCGGATCGTCACGCTCATCGGCGGGAACGCCTCGGTGACCGGGCCGTCGTAGGTGTCGATGTGGGAGATGCGGCTGGTGAACCCCGACGGCAGCACCACGACCTCGTCACCCGGCTTGAACACGCCGCCCGCCACCCGGCCGGCGTAGCCCCGGTAGTCGTGGAAGTCGTCGCGCTGCGGGCGGATCACGTACTGCACCGGGAACCGGCAGTCGATCAGGTTGCGGTCCGACGCGATGTGCACCTCCTCGAGGTGGTGCAGCAGCGAGGGGCCCTGGTACCAGGGCATGTGCGGGGACCGCTCGACCACGTTGTCGCCGTTTAGCGCCGAGACCGGGATCACGGTGAGGTCGTTGATGTCGAGCTTCGCCGCGAAGTCGCGGAACTCGTGCTTGACCTTCTCGAAGGCGCCGTGGTCGTAGTCGACGAGGTCCATCTTGTTGACGCACAGGACCAGGTGCGGGATCCGCAGCAGCGACGCGATGAAGGCGTGCCGGCGCGACTGCTCCACCACGCCGTGGCGCACGTCCACGAGCACGAGCGCCACGTCCGCGGTGGAGGCACCGGTGACCATGTTGCGCGTGTACTGGATGTGCCCGGGGGTGTCGGCGATGATGAACTTGCGCTTCGGTGTGGCGAAGTACCGGTAGGCGACGTCGATCGTGATGCCCTGCTCCCGCTCCGCCCGCAGGCCGTCGGTGAGCAGCGCGAGGTTGGTGTACTCCATCCCCATCCGCTGGGAGGATGCCTCGACCGCCTCGAGCTGGTCCTCGAAGATCGCCTTCGTGTCGTAGAGCAGGCGACCGATCAGCGTCGACTTCCCGTCGTCGACCGAGCCGGCGGTGGCGAACCGCAGCATCTCCATCAGAAGTAGCCCTCCCGCTTGCGGTCCTCCATGGCGGCCTCGGACGTCTTGTCGTCGGCCCGGGTGGCACCCCGCTCCGTGATCCTGGTGGCCGCCACCTCGGCGATGATCGCCTCGAGGGTGGCCGACGGCGAGTCGACCGCACCCGTGCAGGACATGTCGCCCACGGTCCGGTAGCGCACCACCCGGCGCTCCACCGTCTCGGTCGGGAACAGCTCCACGACGTCCGACACCGCGAGCCACATGCCGTCACGGGCGAACACGTCACGCTCGTGCGCGAAGTAGATCGACGGGATCTCGATGCCATCGCGCTGGATGTACTGCCAGATGTCGAGCTCGGTCCAGTTGGAGAGGGGGAAGACCCGGATGTTCTCGCCGCGGTTGATCCGGGTGTTGTAGAGGTTCCAGAGTTCCGGCCGCTGGTTCTTGGGGTTCCACTGGTGGTTCGCGTCGCGGAACGAGAAGATCCGCTCCTTCGCCCGCGACTTCTCCTCGTCGCGGCGGCCGCCGCCGAGCGCCGCGTCGAACCGGTGGAGGGTGAGCGCCTCCACCAGCGCGTGGGTGTTCATCGTGGGGGTGTAGACGCTACTGG
>JBEIFW010000251.1:0-4078 GCA_040382215.1 Acidimicrobiales bacterium | reverse complement strand
TTCGGCCAGCTGGCGCAGCGCAAGGGCGGACCAGCCCGGCCAGGACCGCTCGTCGGTCACGGACTCGATCACCAGCGCGCCGGGGCCCTGCGAGGTCGCGATCGGATGGGCGAGGATCGATGCGGATCCCCACACGGCATGCATCGCCCTGCGGCCGCGCTGCTCGGCGCGCACGACGCTGCGGTTGCTCATGACCGTGCGGCCCGACCGGCACCAGACCTCGAGGCGGTCGGGGTCGAACTCCCGGAACATCGCTAGACCAGGTTGCGGCCCGGGCTCGACGCCCGGTGCCCTCCAGGTGCGGCGCGCGAGGATGGTGCGGGCCCTCGGGTCGAACACGATCACGGTGGCACGGTCGGCACCGGCCGCACGGCCGACGCGTTCGAGGGCGCCGGGGACCCAGCGGCCGATTTCGGCGCGATCGAGCACGGCTCGATCGCGCAGGATGTCGAGCACGAGCCGGTCGGCTTCGCGGCGATCGTTCGCCTCCGTGGCGGCGCGGCGCTCCTCGGTGACGTCCCGGGTGAGCACGAGCAGCCCGCGCACGGCCGGATCGTCGAAGCGGGCCTCGCAGCGGTGGGACCAGATCCGATCGCCGTCCAGCCCGCCGAGTGCTTCGATGGTGAACGAGCGCCGACCTGCGGCGAGGTGCGCCTTGACGGCTCGGTCCACACGGTCGGCTTCGTCGGGGGGAAGCAGTAGGGACGGGGTCCGCCCGATCGCTTCGGCAGGATCGAGACCGAGGACCGAGGCCCAGTTGGGCGAGGCGTAACGGATGGTCCCCCCGATCCCGATCACGCTGACGGCCTCACCCGAGCGACGCAGGAGGGTGTTGGCGATGGCGTCGGACAGCCGGCGTCGATGCGCCCGGGGTCCCGCCGGGTCACCCATGGATGAAGGTTGCCGCAAGCGGGGGGGGGGCGCCATGGACCAACGGCCCATCGCGGTGCCCGTCGGGGCCGGGTGTACGGTCCGGCGTCGTGCAGGAGCGACCCCCCGTTCTCGCCGAAGGTCTCGTGCGCCATTTCGGCGACGTGCGTGCGGTCGACGGCGTCGACCTGCAGGTGCGCACTGGCGAGATCTTCGGCTTCCTCGGGCCCAACGGGGCCGGCAAGTCGACCACGGTGCGGATGCTCACGACCCTGTTGCGGCCCTCGGCCGGCCGGGCGTGGGTGGCCGGCTTCGACGTGGTCGCCGAGGCCGACGCAGTGCGCCGTTCGATCGGTGTCGCCCTGCAGGACGCCGCGATCGACCCGCTCATGACCGGCTCGGAGCTGCTCGATCTCCAGGGCGTGCTCTACGGCCTGCCCCGGGAACACGCCCGGCGCCGGGCCGGTGAGCTGCTCGAGCGTGTCGGGCTGACCGCTGCGGCGAGCCGTCGGGTGGGGACGTACTCGGGGGGCATGCGCCGCCGCCTCGACCTGGCGTTGTCACTGATCCATGCGCCCACGGTCCTGTTCCTCGACGAGCCGACCACCGGGCTCGATCCGATGAGCCGGTTGTCGCTGTGGGAGGAGGTGCGCCGGCTGAACGCCGAAGGCACCACCGTGCTGCTCACGACCCAGTATCTCGAGGAAGCCGACCAGCTCGCCGGCCGCATCGCGATCATCGACCGCGGCCGGATCGTGCGCGAGGGCGACCCGAAGGATCTCAAGGCGGCGGTCGGATCGCCGACGCTGTTCGTCGACGTGCCGACCGGGCAGGCGCCGCTCGCCCGCGAGGTGCTTGCCCGGTTCGGCGACGCTCGACCCTCGCCCGAGGGCACGCTCGGGGTCGGACTCGCTGGCGGGGCGGGAGCGATGAGCGACGTGGTGCGCGCCCTCGACGAGGCCGGCGTGCAGCTCGACCACATGGAGCTCAAGGCGCCCAGCCTCGATGACGTGTTCGCCGAGGCCACCGGGCACCGGCTCGAAGGCGCGGCCGAGGCTGCGCCCGTCGAGGCCGCCGGGCCGCCGAAGCGCCGAGGTCGGAGGGGACGATGACGGCGCCGTTGTCGGTCCGGCCCCGTGCGCTCGCCCAGGTCGGTGCCCTGTCTCGACGGGCCGTCGTCGGGTTGCTGCGGGAGTTCCCGCTGCTGCTGCCAGGGATCCTGTTCCCGCTGGTCTTCGTCGCGATCAACGCCGGCAGCTTCACGAAGTCCCTGCCGCTGCTGCGGGCCTGCTGCTACCCGGAGCTCGACTCGTTCGTCACGTTCACGCTTGCGTCGTCAGTGGTGCAAGGCGTGCTGTTCGGGTCGGTCCAAGGGGCGACGGGCCTCGCCACCGACATCGAGCAAGGGTTCTTCGAGCGCATGCTCGCCTCGCCCGTCAACCGCACGGCGATCCTGGTGAGCCGGCTCGCCGGGGCTGCGTTCCTCGGCGCCCTGCAGGCGCTGCTGTTCGCGGTGGTGCTCACGATCTTCGGCGCCCGGGTGGCGGCCGGTGCCGCCGGATACGCCGTGCTCATCGTGTCGGGCGCGCTGATCGCGCTGGGATTCGGGGCGCTGCTCGCCGCCATGGCGATCAAGACGGGATCGGCCGAGGCGGTGCAGAGCACGTTCCCGCTCGCCTTCGTGCTGCTGTTCGCTTCCTCTGCCTTCTTCCCTCGCGAGACCATGACGGGCTGGTTCCGGACCCTGGCCGACTGGAACCCGCTGTCCCACATCACCGAAGGGCTGCGCGATTTGGTGATCGACGGCTGGAGCTGGTCGGCCGCGCTCAATGCGCTGGACCTGCCGCTCGCCGTCACCGCCGTCGGCATCGTCCTCGCACTCGTGGCCCTGCGCCGTCGACTGGCGGCGTCGTGAGCGCCCCGGTCCGAGCGAGCGCTCCCGGTGGGCGCACCCTGGCGGTGGCGTGGGCGCTCGTGCTGCGCAACCTGGTCGCCATCCGCCGGCTGCCGTCGGCCCTGGTGCCGTCGTTGGTGTTCCCGGTGTTCGGCACCATCGCGTTCGCCTCCGTGTACGGCGCGGCGATCCGGCAGTACTACCCGGACCTGCCCCGCCTGAACTGGTACGTGCCGCTCAACGTCCTGCAGGGCGCTGCGTTCGGCAGCGTGTTCCTGGCCTTCGGGGCCATCCGTGATTTCCAGACCGGGATCTTCGACCGCCTGCTCGCCGCTCCGACGCGCCGGACGGCGATCCTGGTCGGGTTCGTACTCACCGCGATGGTCCGGTCGTTGCTTCCGCTCGTGTTGGTCGTTGCCATCGGTGCCGTCGGCGGGATGAGCCTGCCCGGTGGGGCGCTGTCGCTCGTGCTCTTGCTCGTGGCGACGCTGATGGTGGCGGTGATCGGGGTCTGCTGGGGCGTCGGGCTCGCCTTCCGGTTCAAGTCGATGGCCGCGGCGCCGCTCATGCAGGTGGGGGTGTTCGTGCTCGTGTTCCTGTCCGAGTCGCAGGTGCCCGAGGCGGGCCTGTCCGGCTGGTTGAAGTGGGTGTCGGCGGTGAATCCAGCGACCCAGGTGCTGCGGCTCGGCCGCCAGGGGTTCCTTCACGAGATCACCTGGGCCGAGACGTGGCCGGGGTTGGTGGCCTTCCTCGGGCTGTTCGCGCTCAGCGCCGGGTTCGCCGCGCGTGGGCTCCGCAAGCTCGTCCCCTGAGACGACGAGCGGTCACGAGGCCCGTTTTCCCTGGGGCATGATGGCGGCATCAGTCCGAACAGGGGGGACGATGCAGATCAGCGTCACGGTCAATGGCACCGTGCACAGCGGCGAGGTCGAGCCGCGCACGTTGCTGGTTCACTACATCCGCGAGCAACTCGGGCTCACGGGCACCAACATCGGGTGCGACACCTCGTCGTGCGGGGCGTGCACGGTCCACGTCGACGGCGAGAGCGTGAAGTCCTGCACGATGTTGGCCGTCCAGGCCGACGGTGCGTCGGTCACCACGATCGAGGGTCTCGCCGCGGCCGACGGCACCCTGCACCCGATGCAGGAAGCGTTCCGGCAGAACCACGGCCTGCAGTGCGGCTACTGCACGCCGGGCATGGTGATGGCTGCGGTGTCGCTGCTCAACGAGAACCCCAGTCCCAGTGAGTCCGATGTGCGCCTCGGCCTCGAGGGCAACCTGTGCCGCTGCACCGGTTATCACAACATCGTGCAG
>JBEIFW010000250.1:0-4091 GCA_040382215.1 Acidimicrobiales bacterium | reverse complement strand
CCACGACCGTTGCAGGGCCGGTCGAGACCGGGTCGGCCGACGCAGCACCACCGCCCTTGGTCGTCCCGGCGCCGGCAGCGATTCCTGCGCCCGCCGGCCTCCCTGCTCCGGCACCGGCCGTCGCGCCGGCACCGCCGGCGCCCGCCCTGGCGATCGGGCCCCGCTACTCCGCGTTACCCGAACCCGCCGTTGCGCCGATCGCACCTCGTTCCCTCCGGGTGGAATCGGCCGACGTCCGGGACCGGCCCGTCCGTCCCGTCGGGCTCGAATCTTCCGGCGAGCTCGAGATACCGGACGAGACCGAGATCGGCTGGTATCGACTCGGCTCCTCCCCCGGTCGCCCCGGGGCGACGGTCCTGGCCGCCCATGTCTCTTGGAACCGCTCACTCGGACCGTTCGCCCGCCTGGCGGCCGCGAAACCCGGCGACCCGGTCGAGCTCACGCTCGCCGACGGCAGCCTTCGCCGCTACCGGATCATCGAGCTTGCCCAATACCCGAAAGGGGCGCTCCCGTCCGACCGGATCTTCTCCACCATCGGCGACGAGCGGCTCGTGCTGATCACCTGTGGCGGGAGCTTCAATCCGTCGATTCGGCGCTACCTCGACAACATCGTCGCCTACGCCGTACCGGATCCGGGATGAGGCGTGGTCACGGCTGTGCCAGGCCTGCCTCGGATGCGATTCGCCGCAACGTTGCGACCGGGTAGGGCGGCGAAACGATCACGATGAGCCGGTCGACGCCGAGATCCTCGATCCGACGACGACCGGGGGTTCCGATCCGGAACCAGCCAGGGTCATTGTCGCAGAACACCGACACGGAGAACGGGCGGTCACCCGCACGACGTCGAGATCGACCGATGAGATCGGCGAGCGCCGGGTGACCGGCTTGGGTGTTGAAACCATCGGCCAGGGCGCCTGCGAGGTCGGCCATCACTGGGCCAAATCCCCCGATCGTGATCGGGGGATTTGGTCGGGGTTCCAGGAAGCCGGCGCCCGACCGATCCGCCCACACCGTGCGGAGCGCCCCAACCGCTTCGGCGAGCTCCGCACGACGCTCACGGTCCCGACCGACGGTACGACCGAGCACCTGCTGCTCTCCTGCGTACGGTGTGCGCAGGCCTCCACCTGCTCCCAGACCGAGGTTCAGGCGACCGCCCGAGATCTCCTGCATGGTTGCGGCCGCAACCGCCAGGGTTCCCGGATCACGGTTTGCCACATTCAGGACCAAAGGACCGACCTCGATCCGCTCGGTCACGCTTGCGATCGCCGACAACGTGGTCCACGCTTCGAGCACGTGGGGCGCCCGATGTACCGAACCTGCGAGATGGTCCCACGTCCAGATTCCATCAAAACCGAGATCCTCTGCTGCGCGAGCTGCATCCCGTACGGCAGCCCATCGTGCGGCGAATGGATCCAAGAGCACATCGATGCGGAGCACCCAGACATCGTTGCCGGGATGGGATCGAAGAACTAAAGCAACGACGCGATTACCTTCTTAGGAACATTCGAATTACGGTGCCCGCATATGGCAGACCGGAAGAAGCGGGGACCGAAAGCGGTCTCCGATGCGCACAAGAAGGCAATGGCGACGGGGCGGAACGAAAGCCGAGCCGTCCGTCTCTATCTCGAAGCACTCGATGCCCACAAGCCCAAGCGCGGGCGGAAGCGCACGCCGGATTCCATCCGTCGCCGGCTCGCCGTGATCGAGGATGCCATCCCCGCCGCAGAGGCGCTCGACCGGGTCAACCTGATCCAGGAACGCATGAACCTCGAGCTCGAGCTGTCATCGCTCGAAGCCGGGGATGAACTGCCCGAACTCGAGGAAGCGTTCGTGGCGGCGGTCGCCGGCTACAGCGAGCGCAAGGGGATCTCCTACGACGCGTGGCGAGAATCAGGCGTCGCCGCCTGCGTGCTACGTCGCGCCGGCCTCACCCGCTGATCGGTCCCCGGCCCGGGCGCTCGGCAGCCCGGGCCGCCGCGCAAGCATCAAGCGCATCGAAGGTGGGGCCGATGCCGGCGAGCGCACGTTGGAGGTCGAAGGCCTGATCGAGCACGGGTGACGCAACGGTCACCCGTGCATCGGCGGCAAGCACGTCCCGGAACGGTACCTGGCGCTCCCAGGCCGCCCGAGCGTTTTCCTGCACGATCCGGTAGGCGTCGTCGCGCGCGAGCCCGGCATCGACGAGCGCCAGGAGCACGGGCTGCGAGAACGAAAGGCCGAGACCGGCGTCGAGGTTGTGACGCATCCGATCGGCGTCGATCCGCAGCCCGCCCAGCAGGCGGGCCGCCCGGCGGCACACGTAGTAGGCGAGCTGGGCCGAGTCCGGGAGCACGAGCCGCTCGACCGACGAGTGCGAGATGTCCCGCTCGTGCCAGAGCGCCACGTCCTCGAGGCCGGCCAGCAGGTTCGCACGCAACACCCGCGCCAAGCCGGACAGGGTTTCGGCGGAGATCGGGTTCCGCTTGTGGGGCATCGCCGACGATCCCTTCTGCCCGGCCGCGAACCCCTCCTCGACCTCTCGAACCTCGGTTCGCTGCAGATGACGCAACTCGATGGCGATCGTCTCGACGGTCGTGCCGACCGCGGCGCACGCGTACAGGAACTGCGCATGGCGGTCTCGGGCTACGACCTGTGTCGCCGGGGTCGGCGCGAGCCCGAGTCGGGCGCACACCGAGGCCTCGATCGCCGGATCGATGTTCGAGTACGTCCCGACGGCGCCGGACAGCTTGCCGACGGCCACGACGGCGCGCGCGGCAGCGATCCGGTCGAGATCCCGGCCGATCTGCATGGCCCACAGCGCGCACTTGTTCCCGAAGGTCGTCGGCTCCGCATGGATCCCGTGCGTCCGGCCGATCGTGACGGTGTGCCGGTGCCGGTGGGCCAAGGCGTGCAACGTGTCGAACAGCTCGCCCGCTGCGTCGGCCAACAGATCACAGGCGTCGCGCAGCATCCAGCACCAGGCGGTGTCGACGACGTCGGAGGAGGTGAGGCCATAGTGGAGCCAGGCGCCGTCCGGCATCCCGACCGCAGCTTGGGCCACGTCGACGAACGCGGCCACGTCGTGATTGGTCACGCGTTCGCGCTCGGCGACGGCAGCGACGAAACCCGCATCGACGATCGGGGCCCGCTCCCGACACGCCACCGCCGCGGCACCAGGAACCACGCCGAGATCGGCCCAGGCCTCGGTGGCGAGCAATTCGATCTCGAGGTAACGACCGAAGCGCGACTCGTCGGTGAAGACCGCAGCGATCTCGGGGAGCTGGTACCGGGGGATCATGCGCGCGTGATGACCTGCTCGCGATCGGGTCCGACCCCGACGTAGCGAACCGGCACCCCGATCTCCCGTTCGAGCGCCTCGACGTACGTCCGGGCCGCCGGCGGCAGTTGGTCCCACGACCGGCACCCGGTGAGGTCGGTACACCATCCGGGGAAGTCCCGGTACACCGGTGTCACGGCGGCGAGGGTGGTGAGACGGTCGGGATACGCACCCAGCGGTGCGCCATCGCTCTCGTAACCGACACAGAGCCGAACCGTGTCGAACGTGTCGAGTACGTCGAGCTTGGTGACCGCCACCTCGGTGAGGCTGTTGAGACGCACGGCGTGACGCAGCATGACCGCGTCGAACCAACCCGGTCGGCGCCGCCGGCCGGTCACCGTGCCGAACTCGTGGCCTCGCTCGACGAGCACGTCGCCGGCCTCACCGTGCGCCTCAGTGGGGAACGGTCCGGCGCCCACCCGGGTGCAGTAGGCCTTGGCGATCCCGACGATCCGGGTCAGGTGCCGAGGGCCGATCCCGCTGCCGACGGCGGCGTATCCGGCCGTCGGGTTCGACGACGTCACGTAGGGGTACGTGCCGTGATCGAGGTCGAGGAAGGTGGCTTGGGCTCCCTCCAGCAACACGGCCGCATCCCGCTCGACGGCGTCGTGGAGGTAGCTCACGGTGTCGCCGACGTACGGCGCGACCCGCTCGCCGTGGGCGAGCGCGGCCTCGACCTGATCGCGGACGTCGTGCGGTGCGCCGCCCAGGCTCACGAGCGCGGCGTTGGCGAGCCGGCATGCGGCGGCCACGGCGAGGGCGTACGCCCGCCGAT
>JBEIFW010000249.1:0-4172 GCA_040382215.1 Acidimicrobiales bacterium | reverse complement strand
TTGACCCCTGCCTCGAACCCGCGGCGGATCGCGTTCGTGACCCGCTCCAGATCGACGCCGGACTCGTTGCGTAGCCCGATCAGGAGCTTCTCCGCCAGAAGCGCCTGCGGATGGCTCACGGCCCCGCCTTCGCCGCCGGGGTCGTGCTCGCCGCCGGGGTCGTGCTCGTCGCCGTCGCGCTCGTCGCGGGGGTGCCGCCCGCCGTTCCCGGGCCCGGGGCCGTTGGCGCCAGACCCTTGTAGGCATAGGTGCGAAGCTCGAGCGTCGCTTTCATCCTGGCGCCCGCCGCCGGATTCGCAGCAAGCTCCTCGCCCGTCGGCGGATCGATCGAGAGCTGCACGTTCTGCACGATCACCATCGGCTTGGTCTTGCGGATCTCCGAGAGGTAGTCGAGGACCGCATCCTGCTCCCCGGAGATCTGCACACCGAGACCGAAGCTGCTGAGCGTTCCGCCCTCGGTCGGCGCAGCACCCGCCGGGCTGGGCGCGCTGCTCGCCGGGGTCTTCGTCGCCGTCGGTGTCGACACCGAACTCTGCTCCCACCGCACTCCGGTTGCATCGGCGAGATCGACGAGCCGGTTGATCGTCGCTTGCAGGTCGGGCGTCGAGGGCAACATCGCAACGAGGTACGTGCGCTGCTCTTCGAGCTTCTTGCGGTTCAGCTGGCGGGCCTGCTCGATCTCGGCGCTGCGCTCCTCGATCGATTGGACCGCCGCCGCCTGACGCACGTTCGCGTCATCGACGTTGGCCTGGGTGTACATGCTCCAGGGCAGGAGGTAGAAGGCCAGAAGCCCGGCCAGTGCGGCGAGGATCAGTTTGCGGTGCTTCTTCACGATCCACCTCCCGGCGCAGCCGCTGGTCCCGGCGCAGCCGCTGGTCTCGGCGCAGCCGCTGGTGCCGGCCGCACCGGGGTGCCGTCCGGCATCGTTCGGTCGGACAGGAAGTCGCCCGTCAGCGGGAACGGCACCCGGAACGACGCCGTGACCTCGGGGACCTTGCCCGACGGGCATCCTTCGAGCGCCCCGCCTGCGGGCTGCGCCGCCGTCTGTCCGACCGGCACGTCGACGCAGCTGCGCGTGAAACTCCCCGACCACGGGTTGACTGCGCCCCGCCGCTCGAACTCCTTGAGCCACTCCGACACCGTCGCCCGGAAGTCGCGTCCGGGGATGGAAGCCGAGAATTCGAGCGTCGCGATCCGGTCCTGGTTGTTGATCAGGATCGTGATCCCCCGAACGGTGGCTCCTTGGGCCGGTGTCCAGGTCACGACCTGTTCGATCAAGGCCCGCCAGTTCGGTTCGGCTGCTGCGAGCTTGCGATAGGCCTCCGTGGCGTCCTTGACCTTTCGGTTCAGGGTGCGCACCGCGCCGAGACCGTCGGCCTCTGCGGTGATCTCGGCGAGTTCGACCTCTGCGGCATGCGCGCCGCCCTCGGCACTGCGCACCGGCAGGTGGAGGATCACGCCGGACACGACAACGAGCCCGAGCATGGCCGCCAGGCGCTTGCTGCGCTTCGACTTCTCCCGCCGCATGCGTGCGAGTTCGGCCTGGCGCGGATCGGGGACCGACGACAGGAATTGTGCGCCGACATCGAACTGGGCGGCGGCGATCGCCGTGAACGCGAGCGGACGGTCGTTGCGGGCGAGCGCCCCGATGTCGAGGCCACCGATTGGAGCAGGCTTCGCGAACAACGCGGCGTCGAGCAACCGACCCGCAAGGTTAGGGACCATGATGCCCGGCCCGTGGACAAGCACCTCCGAGCCGACGCTGTGACCTTGCCGGGCCCAGTAGTCGACGCTTCGGCGGACCTCTTCGCCGAGGCCGGCAGCGTAGGCCTCGATGACCGTCGATGCCGCAGGATCGTTACGAGCGCCCCCTCGAGCGACCGCGTGGAAGCGCTCCGCAGCACGCCCGAGGTCGTCGTCGAGCTGGGAGAACAGCTTGCGCAGTCCGCCGGCCAGCAGCGGGCGCATGGCGACGACGCGTCCACCGCTCACCAGGGTGAGTTCGGCCGACTCGTTGCGCATCCCGAGGAAGAGTCCGTCGT
Organism: Acidimicrobiales bacterium; assembly: GCA_040382215.1. Lineage (GTDB taxonomy): Bacteria > Actinomycetota > Acidimicrobiia > Acidimicrobiales > Ilumatobacteraceae > JBEIFW01. The sequence continues at coordinate 2,130 of JBEIFW010000249.1, read as the reverse complement.
GCTCGAGGACCAGCGGCCCGGGGACGAGGTAGACGTCGCTCGCCGCAAGGCTCGACCAGACCGTCCCCGCCGCCTCGTGCTCCACCGCGGCAACCACCGCCGTCTGCGAACCGTCCTCGGACTCGATGACCCTGGCCGCCAGCGTCGCCAGGTTCGCCGGGAAGGGCAGGTCCCCTTCGACCGCGTCGAGGAGGCCGGCACGGAGCGCCTCCTTGGGCAGGTGGGGGAGCTCGACCTGCTGCACGTGGAGGTTGTCCGGGCTCCACGCAACGACGATCGTCCCCGACGGCTTGGTGGCCAGGAACTGCTTGATTGCGTTGGCTTGGCTCGTGCCCTGGTAGCTCGTGAAGGCGACCAGCGTTTCTTCGAGTACTTCGGCAACCCGGATGACCGGGCCGTCGAGTTCCACACCGAAGGTGCGACTGCGCCGCTGTCGGCCGTTGGAGGCGAAGCTCAATCGCTCGGGCGCTTTGGGGGCCGGTCGTTTGAGAAAGCGGTCGATCGCTGCGGGGCGCGCCGGTCCGGGCGCCCCGCCAGGCGCGCCGAGCGCTGGCATACCGGCCCCCGAGCGAGCGCCCGTCGTCGCGGGCTGGGCCTCGGCGCCAGGTGTGGATCCCCGCTTGACGAGCGGCTTCATCACGGCGCCACCAGCCGGGTCGAGAGACTCTCGTCAGCTCGACCTTTCCCCGTCAGCGACGCCTCGACCGCCGCCAGACGGGCTGCCCGCCGGCGTTCCTCGGCCATCCGCACCGGATCGACGCCCTCGAGTACCCGGGCACGGAACGTCTCGACATTGGGGAGACCGATGAAGACCGGGACTTCGAGGTCGTGGAGGCGGACCACGGCGGATTCCGGCAAGCGCCACGTGATGATCGCCCGCACCGGGAGCCACGACCGCGCCCGAACGATGGCCTGGACGTCCTGTGCCTGCTCGGCGACCACGACGAGCGGCACGGCGTCGCTGTCCGGACGCGTCGTGATGCCCAGCCCGAGTTGGGCTGCGAGCCACTGGTGCAGCGGCCCGTCACCAAGCAGGTTCATCCTTGCGTCGCTCATGATCGGCCGATTCGTCGAGGTTTCCTCTCCCTTTCGGACCGGATGGGCGACAGTTGAGCCTTCGACCGATCGGCGGATCAGCAGGCCCGGGTATCGCCGCCTGCGCCGAGTAGCGTCGGCGTTCCGATCCCCGAGCCCACCGGAGCACGCCGTGTCATCGGTCCCCACCATGGATGAGCAGGTGCGTTCGCTGTTGACAGCCGAAGCCTCCGAGGTGGTCGCGGCCCGCCGAGACCACCTCGGAGACCACGCCCGCTGCACCTGGTGCTGGCGGCCGCTCGAAGAAGACGCCCCCTCCAGCGCCGTGGTGTTCGACCCTCACGCCGGGCACCAGCACGAGCGCCGGGAAGCGGTGATCGGCCTGACCCATACCGCTTGCCGGGCGTCGGGTGTCGTCGGGCTGGAGGGCGAGCGTCTGGAGCGCTCGCTCCAGACGCCGAGGGCGCATCTCTCGCTTCGGGATCGAGCGCCGAACGCCGTGCTCGTCCTGGAGTTGGTCGGCGACCTGCTCGTGCTCCGGGCCGACGGCTCGGTGACCGAGCTGCCGACGAGCGGAATGGATGCGAGCGGCTTCCGGGTCCCGGACACGATCGACGAACTCGACGGCCGAGTGCCGGCGGTGGCCGGCTGGTGGCTCGAACTCGACGCAGTCGAGTTGGCGCTGGAGGGGTCGGTCGGTGGCGGCCGTCGCAACACCTACCTTGCGGCCCGGCTCCCCGAGCCATTGCCCGCCGCAGCAGCGTCGTGGTCGTCCGCTGCGCGCACCGACGGCGCCATCGTCGTCGTGGGAACGACCAGACCGGTGATCGGTGCGTCGGACGAGCACTGGACGACGCTGGTCGAGCGGGGCTCACTCCCGCCGCCTCACGCACTCCACCTCGCCTCCATCCCCGTACGAACCGGACCAGGCGAAGGGCTTCGACGCAACGACCGTTGCGCGTGCGGCTCCGGAGCGAAGTACAAGGCCTGCTGCGGGCGTTAGGCCCCGAGCCGAGGCCGGAACGACGTGGCCCCCCCCCGGAGGGGGGGGCGCCCGAGGTGGACCCCAACGGGGCAGCCGAAGAGGGGGCCGGC
>JBEIFW010000248.1:0-4197 GCA_040382215.1 Acidimicrobiales bacterium | reverse complement strand
CGATCATGGCGGCGAGCGATCCCCCCGCCTCGCCGAGCCCCTGGGCCGACGCCGTGTCCTCCACCGGTGCCGCCTCGGCCATCGCGGCCTGGGTGCCCGGCGACTGGACCGCTTCCAGCAACCCGTGCGGGACGCACAAGGCGAACACCACGGGCAGCGACTCGAACACCCCGTACGACGCCATCAGCGGCACGGTGGCGAACGCAGAGACGACCGAGGCGAACCGGGGGCCGATCCGGTCCGACAGCCGGCCGGCCTGCTTGGCCACCACGAGCATCGGGGCCGCGAACAGCGTGAGCGACAGCGACACCGTCAGCGTCGAGGCGCCGAGCGCGTCGAGGTGCACCGCCCACAAGGGTTCGAACACCCCGACGGAGAACCGGAACGACAGGATGACCAGCAGCGCGGCAATCACCTGGCGGGTGCGGATCAGCCGCCGCAGCACCCGCTTGTCGACGACCGGCGCTCCCGCCGCGGTCCTCGGCGCCTCGGGGATCCGCAGGCGCAGCGTCGACACCACGCTGACGACGGCCATGATCACACCGAACACCAGGAACGGCAGCCGCACGTCGCCGACCGTTGCGAGCACCCCGGCGATCGGCGGGCCGGCGACGAACCCGGCAAGGAAGAACGCATAGAGCACGCCGAGTCGCTCGCCGGCGTTGCCCTGCGAGGTGGCGATCACGACCCGGCGGGCCGGCGGCATGATCATGCCGACCGATGCGCCCAGCAGCGCCCGGGCGAGCACGAACTGCCACACCTCGGTGGCCGCGGCAAACCACAGCAAACCGACGGTGCCCGCCGCCATGCCCACCCGCAGCAGCACCGCCCCGTACCCGCGATCCGCGTAGCGCGACAACGTGAGCTGCGTGACCAGAGACGCCCCGAAGGCCGCACCGGCGATGAGGCCCAGCGAGTTCGTCGACAGCCCGTAGCGCTGCTCGATCTCGGCGAACAGCGCGAAGACCGCGGCGACCGCCGCCATCGTCACCGCTACGGCGACGTACAGCCCCTTCATGCGATCTCCCTCCGGCTGGGCCCCACCCGCAGGGTACCGGGCGGGTGTCGACCGAACCCAGGCGCGAGCATTGGCCATGGACCCGACCGCCCTGCCGGCCGCCGAGTTGTCGGACGCGATCCACCATCGAGCGGTGTCGTGCCGAGAGGTCGTCACCGCGCACTACGAACGGATCGCCACCCGCAACCCGACGCTCAACGCGCTCGTCGCCGTGCGCGATCTCGACGCCGTGCTCGCCGAGGCCGCGGCGTGCGACGACGAGCTCGTCGCCGGCCGCTCCCGGGGCTGGATGCACGGCTTCCCCCACGCCGTGAAGGACCTCACCGACGCCGCCGGGCTCCCGACCACGCTGGGCTCCCGGCTGTTTGCCGACCGGATCGCGACCGGGGACTCGTTGCTCGTGCAACGGATGCGCCGGGCCGGGTGCCTGGTGATCGCCAAGTCGAACGTCCCCGAGTTCGGCCTTGGCTCGCACACCTTCAACGACGTGTACGGCATCACCCGGAACCCCTACGACCCGACCCTCACCGCCGGTGGCTCGAGCGGTGGTGCCGCCGTCGCTCTCGCGACCGGCATGGTCCCGGTCGCCGACGGCAGCGACTACATGGGCTCGCTGCGCAACCCGGCCGGGTGGTGCGACGTCGTCGGGTTCCGCCCGAGCCAGGGCCGGGTACCGACCTGGCCGTCCACGGACGCCTACCTTGCCCAGCTCGCGACCGACGGCCCGATGGGCCGCACTGCGCTCGACGTGGCCCTGCTGCTCGGCACGCTGGCGGGCCACGACCCTCGGGTGCCGCTGTCGTCGCCCGGCCGTTTGGGCGAGCTCGACGGCGTCGCCGCCGCGCGGGCCACGCTCGCGGGCGACCCGGCCGGCACGCGGATCGGCTGGCTCGCCGATCTCGGCGGGCACCTCGCCACGGAGCCGGGCGTGCTCGCCGTGTGCGAGGAGGCGCTGGTGCGCCTCGCCGGGCTCGGCTGTCGCGTGGAGCCGGCGAACCTCGGTTTTCCGCCCGAGCAGGTGTGGGAGGCCTGGCTGGTGTGGCGGGCGCTGCTGGTGTCGGCGTCACTGTCGAGCGCCGTGCGCCGTCCGGCCGACCGAGCACTCGTCAAGCCCGAGGCCCTGTGGGAGCTCGACCGGGGCGTCGCGCTCTGCGGAGACTCGATCACCGCGGCCTCCGCCGTCCGCACCACGTACTTCCGGAACCTGCTCGGGCGCTTCGAGCAGTTCGACGTGCTCGCCCTCCCGAGCGCACAGGTGTGGCCGTTTCCGGTCGAGCAGCGCTGGCCCGACCGCATCGGCGACCGGACGATGGACACCTACCACCGATGGATGGAGGTGGCGGCCTACGCCACGTTTGCCGGGTTACCGGCGATCAGCATCCCGGCCGGGTTCGACGAACGCGGTCTGCCGATGGGCCTGCAGCTCATCGGCCGACCCGGCGCCGACGTCGAGGTGCTCCGCCTCGCCCACGCCTACGACGCCGTCCGCCCGCACCGGCGCCGACCCCCGGCCAGCTAGTTGACCATCCGCTCGCGGCCCTCCCAGTAGGGGGCGCGCAGGTCCTTCTTCAACACCTTGCCGCTGGGGTTGCGCGGGATCGAGTCGACCACGGTCACCGAGGTCGGGCACTTGAACCGGGCCAGGCGCTGACGGCAGAACTCGATCACCTCGGCCTCGTCGATCGTGGCCCCGGCCTTGGGCACGATCAGCGCCTTGGGCGTCTCGCCCCAGCGCTCCGACGGCACACCGATCACCGCCACGTCGGCCACCCCGGGATGCGACATCAGCGCGTTCTCCACCTCGGCCGGATAGATGTTCTCCCCGCCCGACACGATCATGTCCTTCACCCGGTCGTGGATGTAGACGTACCCGTCGGCGTCGAGATAGCCGGCGTCGCCGGTGCGGAAGAACCCGTCGGGCAGCACGGCCTTGGCCGTCTCGGCCGGCAGGTTCCAGTAGCCCTTCATCACCTGCTCGGAGCGCACCCAGATCTCGCCCACTTCACCCACGGGCACGTCGGTGCCGGTGTTCGGGTCGACGATGCGCACCTCGACCCCGGCGATCGGCTTGCCGGCCGAACGCAGTCGATGGGCGTTGGGACCGGAGGGGTCGTGGTCCTCCGGGGCGAGGGCGACGACGGTGCCGGTGGTCTCCGTAAGCCCGTAGGCCTGCATGAACCCGCCGCCGAAGGTGCGCAGGCTCCCGACGAGCACCTCGGTCGAGATCGGGCTCGCGCCGTAGAGCAGGCAGCGCAGCGAGGAGAAGTCGCGGTCGCCGACGCCAGGCACCATCTGCATGAACTGCAGCAGGGCCGGCACGACGAAGCCGTGGGTGATGCGGTGCTTCTCGATCAGGCCGATGATCGCCACCGGGTCGACCTCGCGCACGATCACCCCGGGGATGCCCTGGTAGAGCCCGGCCATCGCCCAGCCGCCGCCGCCGATGTGGAACAGCGGCATGGCGATCAGGTTCACCGACGAGCCGTCGAAGTGCATGTACTCGTCGTAGGCCGGCAAGGCGACGAACAGGTTCTTGTTCGACAGCATCACGCCCTTGGGCAGCCCGGTGGTGCCCGACGAGTACATCTGCACCGCAACGTCCTCCCAGCCACCGTCGACGTCGGTGTCGGCGTCGGACTGAGCGTCACGCCACGCCGAGAACGCGGTGCGACCGTCGACATCGCCCACCACGAGCACCAGGCGCACGGTGGGCAACTGACCCTCGATCGCCTCGAGCACCGGCAGGAAGTCCTTGCCGATCACGAACACCGTCGCCTGCGCGTCGTTGACGATGTACGCCACCTCGGGGGCGGCCAGACGCCAGTTGACCGGGGTCATCACGGCGTTGCACTTGGCCGCCCCGAACCACAGCTCGAAGAACTCCGGGCTGTTCTTGTCGAGCCAGGCAACATGGTCCTGCGGCTGCACCCCGGCGGCGAGCAGGCCGTTCGCGACCTGGCTGGCACGCCGGTTCAGTTCCCCGTAGGTGATCGCCTCATCGCCGCTGTGCAGCGCAACGACGGCGGCCTGCTCGGCAGCGTGGATACGGACGACCTGGGCGACGGAGCGCGGAGCCATCCCACCATCGTAGGAGTTCGATCGCACGGCTCGGTCAGTTGAGCGTCGCTCGGATCCGGGCGTCGAACGAGGCATCGCCCGCATTCATCGTCGCCTGGTGG
>JBEIFW010000247.1:0-4203 GCA_040382215.1 Acidimicrobiales bacterium | reverse complement strand
TTGTACGGCGCGAGCGTGGTGCGGCAGTGGGCGAGCAGCTCCTCGGCCAGCGCGTCGGACGCCGCGATCCCCGGTGCGGGTTGGACGACCGCTTTGACCTCCTCGCCGAGGTCGGGGTTGGGCACCCCGAACACGGCGACGTCGGCCACCTTGGGGTGCAGCACCAAGGCGTCCTCGATCTCCTGCGGGTAGATGTTCACCCCGCCCGAGATCACCATGAACGTCTCCCGGTCGGTGAGGTAGAGGTAGCCGTCGGCGTCCACATAGCCGACGTCGCCGAGCTTGGTCCACAACGGGTGGTCGGGGTGCTGTGCGCTCTCGGTCTTGTCCGGGGCGTTGTGGTAGGCGAACGCCGGGACGTCGCGCTCGAAGTAGACGACGCCCGGGGTGCCGGTCGGCAGCTCGGCGCCGGTCTCGTCGCAGATGTGGAGCACCCCGACGAGCGGCTTGCCGACACTGCCCGGGTGCGCCAGCCACTCCGGGGAGGTGATGAAGGTCATCCCGTTGAACTCGGTGCCGCCGTAGTACTCGACGATGCGCGGGCCCCACCACTCGATCATCCGCCGCTTCACCTCGACCGGGCACGGAGCGGCCGCATGCACGGCCACCCGCATGCTCGACAGGTCATACCGGGTGCGGTCGGCCTCGTCGAGCTTGAGCATCCGCACGAACATCGTGGGCACGAACTGCGCCAAGGTCACCCGGTGGCGCTCGATGAGGGCGAGGCACTCGGCCGGATCGAAGCGCTCCATGATGACGACCGTGCCCCCGGCGCTGGTGATCCCGGCCGAATAGGCGAGCGGGGCCGAGTGGTAGAGCGGTGCCGGGCACAGGTAGACGGTGTCGGGCCCGGCGCCGTAGAGGGACGCGATGAGTGCATCGAGCGGGGTCGGGTCGTCGATCGTCTTGCCCGTGAGCGGGCGCTTGATCCCCTTGGGTCGCCCGGTGGTGCCCGACGAGTAGTTCATGAAGTCGCCGAGCGGCTGCTCGGGCAGCGGTTCGCCCGGGTGGGTGGCGATCGACTCCTCGTAGCGTTCGAAGCCGGCCACCGGGCCGTCGACGGCCAGGCGGACCGGACAGTTCGGGATCTCGGCGACCATCGCCGCAGCGGTGTCGGCCAGGGCCGCGGAGCTGATCAAGGCCTTCGCTCCGGAGTCGTTCACGATGTAGGCGGCCTCGGGGGCGGTCAGGTGCCGGTTGACCGCCGTGGCGTAGAGCCCGGAGCGGACGGCGGCCCAGTAGACCTCCAGGAAGCGTGGATGGTTCTCGAGCAGGATGGCCACCACGTCGCCGGGGCGGAGGCCGGCGGCGTGGAACAACTGGGCCAGCCGCATCGAACGCTCGTCGAGCTCGCCATAGGTGACGGTGATCCCGCTGCGGCCCATCACGACGGCCGGCTTGTCCGGGTTGCGCCGGGCGTGGAACGGCATGGGCATGACGCCTCCCCTCGTGGTGCTGCGGATGCTAGGGGTCGTCCTGAGTAGAGTTCGTCCGTCCCGGAGAGGTGCCGGAGTCAGGTCGAACGGGACGCACTGCTAATGCGTTGGGCCCCTCAAAGGTCCCGAGGGTTCAAATCCCTCCCTCTCCGCCAGAACGTGCGCGGGGGCCGGCTCGGCCCCCGTGTGGCGCGACCCGAATATTTCATTGCATTTCGATGACGTTCGTCGTATACAAAACGTCATCGAGTATCCGGACGATCTTTTCGAGCCGCCCCCGTCGTGGGCGCGCCGGCACCCGTTCGCAGCGCGAGTCCTGGGGCTCGGCGTTGCGTTCGCCCTGCTCGCGCCCATCGCGATGCTGATTGGCAACCGGATAGGTGGCGCCGACGGCGCTGCGCCGTCGAGCCTGGAGGCCCTCATCGAGGAACCGGCCGCGGACGGGGAGGCGGGCGGGGAGACGGCTGAGCTCGCCGAGGCGGCGCCGCCGGTGATGACGGTGGCCGAGGCGACGCCGGAGCCGACCGTGCTGGCCGAGCGCGCTGAATTCGACCCAGCGACCACCGTCCCGGCGTCGGTGGCCAGCAGCACGGTGGCCAAGGCAGCGACGACGTCGGCGCCCACGACGATCCGGGTGACGACGACGGTGCGTCCGGCCACCACGACGAAGGCTCCGACGACGACGGTGCGTCCGGCCACCACGACGAAGGCTCCGACGACGACGGTGCGTCCGACGACGACGAAGGCTCCGACGACGACGGTGCGTCCTACGACGACGAAGGCTCCGGCGACCACCAAGGCAACCGTGCCTCCCCGGGTGTACGGCCCGGCCGAGATCGAGACGATGGTCCGTGCGGCCTTCCCGTCCGACCCGGAGACGGCGCTGACGATCGTGCAGCGGGAGTCGGGCTTCAACCCGCGGGCATTCAACGGCTGGTGCTGCTACGGGCTGTTCCAGATCCACTGGGGGGCCCACCGGTCGTGGCTCGGATCGATCGGGATCACGTCTGCGGAACAGTTGCTCGACGCAGCGGCGAACGTTCGGGCTGCGGTGGCGGTGTATCAGCGCTCGGGCGGCTGGGGGCCCTGGTCCACCGCACCGTGACCAGCCGTTCGGGCAACCGAGGTGCGACCGGCGCCGACCCGTCGTATGCTTCGGAGCGGCCAGCGCTCGTAGCTCAATGGATAGAGCATTTGACTACGGATCAAAAGGTTAGGGGTTCGAGTCCCTTCGAGCGCGCTGAATGATGGTGCGACGTGCCTGCCAGCGGCCCCTGCGGGGGCCGTTCGCCGTTTTCGCCGACCGGCGATCGAGGTGCTCTGGGCGATCGCAACGGCGTTGGAGCAGCCAGGCCGTTCGCCGGATGCCGGGCCCCGCTCGATCCTGCCGAGCGTCTCTGCCGAACCTTACGTACGTACGATAGATTCTTGCACGTACGTATATGCTCATCCGGTGAAGACTCTGACCGCGTCCAAGCTCCGAGAGGACATCTACCGAGTCCTCGACCACGTCCTTGCGACGGGCGAACCGGTGGAGATCGAACGCAATGGCCGTCGGCTCCGCATCGTCCCCGATGAACCGCCGTCCCGTCTCGGCAAGTTGATCCGCCGCGACGATGTCGTCGTCGGCGACAGCGACGATCTGGTGCACGTCGACTGGTCGGGCGAATGGCGGGGGTGATCCGACTCGACACCCACGTCGTCGTCTGGCTCTACGTCGGCGACGTCGAACGGCTCAGCCCACAAGCGATCCACGCACTCGAGTCCCACGACCTCGTGGTGTCACCGATGGTGCAGCTGGAGCTCTCATTCCTGCACGAGGTCGGGCGCCTCAGGGTCGGCGGCGCCGACATCATCGGTGACCTCCGTGCGCGCATCGGCCTGCAATGGTCGCAGGTGCCGATGAGCGCCCTCGTGAGTGCTGCGACACCGCTGTCGTGGACACGCGATCCGTTCGATCGGCTGATCGTCGCCGATGCGACCGTGGCCGCGACTGCGCTCATCACCAAGGACGAGACGATCCGGTCCAACGTCTCCCTCGCCCGCTGGTGATCGTCCACCCGCGAACTCGGCGCCGACCCCGGTTCGGAGCAACTTCGCTACCCTCACCCCGTGCCCCTCGACCATGGCGACATCCTGCGGGCCGGCGACTCGCCCACCCATGGCCGTGGTGTGTTCACCCAGGTTGCTGCTCCGCGCGGCGCCGTGCTCGAAGCCGGGGCCGTCGTGCCGTATCCGATCGCTGACGGCTGTGGATCACCTGTGCTCGGCTGCTACTCGTACCGCTTCGACGAACGCACCCGCTGCCTCGCACTCGGCCTCGTGACGTTGTGCAATCACTCGCCGGACGCCAACGCATCGATGGACATCGACACCGATTCCTTCACCTATCGCCTCGTTGCCCGCCAGGCGCTGGCAGCCGGTGCCGAGGTCTTCGTCGACTACGGCGAGGCCGGGCCCGCCGCATCCTGAGGGAACGCCCGCTCTCGGGCAGAACCCGTGAACGAGCCCGCAGCTGGTCGCAGAGCGTTCCTGCCTGCCTCGTCGAACGGACGAAGTGCCGTCGGGCCCGGGACCATCTGCCCTCCATCGTGCCCCCCGACCTGTCCCATCGTTCGGACCGTTCGATCCAGGATGGTGAGGTCGCGTGGACGCAGGAGACACCCAACCACCGTGGGGCGCCCCGGGGACCCCGAGCGGCCCGCCGTCTGGGACCCCGAGCGGCCCGCCCGCCGGCCCGCCCGCCGGCCCGCCCGCCGGCCCGCCC
>JBEIFW010000246.1:0-4265 GCA_040382215.1 Acidimicrobiales bacterium | reverse complement strand
GCCGGTGTGGAAGGCCCGCTAGCTAAGCGGCGGCCTTCGGTGTCGTCGTCTCGGCGGCCACTGACGGCGTCGCTGAGGTCGCCGGGGCAGCCGATGTCGTCGGGCTGGCCGACTCCGACGCCGTCGCCGTCGTGGTCGCCGTCGAGCCGGGCGAGGGTGACGGCGTCACCCACGGCGAGCCCCAGTTCGTCGGCGGCCGACCGGCGGTCCAGGCACACCGACAGCATCCCGTAGGAATCGACGACCAGACCGATGCCGCCGCCGATCGCGCCGTAGGTGGACGACACGGTCGCCGCCCTCGTCGTGTCGGCGTAGCGCAGGCGCACCCGGTCGCCCCAGCCGTCGACGTCCTCGGGCCCGACGTTGAGCTGGCAGTTGCCGAATCGGTCCACCCAGAGCACCTCGCACACGATGGCGCCGGCCTCCGGGCGGGGCAGCGGGACGATTCCCGGGAGTAGAGCGCCCGGGTCGACCGGTTCGCCGAGCTCGGCGAGGTCGACCCCGTTGCACAGGTGCGCGGCAGCCGGCGCGAACACGTCGCGACCGGCGAAGGTCACCCCCGGCGCCGGGAGCTGGAAGCCGGGGTTGGTGAGCAGCACCGCGCGCTCCCCGCCTCCGCACATCGCGATCGCCGGCGCAAGCAAGCCGTTGTCGGGGCCGACGAACACCGCCTCGCCGCCCGCCACCTCGACCGCGATCGCCTTGCGTGCCGTGCCGACGCCAGGATCGACGACGGCGAGTACGACACCGCTCGGGAGGTACTGCACGGCCCGGACCAGGGCCAACGCGCCGGCCCGCACGTCGTGGGCCGGGATCTGGTGCGTGAGGTCGATCACCCGGGCATGCGGGGCAAGGTCGGCGATCACTGCGTGCACCACCCCGACGAACTCGTCGACCGTGCCGTAGTCGGTCAGGAACGAGATGTTGCCGTAACGCCGCGCCATGGAGTGCGCACGCTAGGCCCCACCCCGAAAAACCGCAGAGCCGGTGCCATCCCCCCGATGGCACCGGCTCTGAGAAGCAGCCACGCCTACTCCGACCACCCCCCGACGACCGGAGGAGGCGGGCGCTGTTGGACACAGATTAGGTCACTTCTTCTTCCTATGACAAGGGTCACGTATGAGAATCTGTTCACGATCTCGTCAGCCGGAGGCGAGGCGACCGAGCTCCCTGCTCCGGGCGGTCGCGGCGCTCACCGCCTCGGCGATCGCGGCCCGCACCGCCGCCCGTACGAGTGCGTGCAACCCGGCCGCCGTCGTGCCTCCGGGCGACGTGACGTCGTGCCGGAGGCCTTCGGGCCCCCCGGGACCGGCGGCGAGCAGCGCAGCCGAACCGACGAAGAGCTGGGTCACGAGCGACCGGGCGACCGGCCTCGACAGCCCGTTCAGCACCCCGGCATCGATCAGGGCCTCGGCGACCAGGAACAGATAGGCCGGACCGGAGCCGCTCAGGCCGGTCACCGCGTCGAGCTGGTACTCGGGCACCCGCACCACGGTCCCGACCGCCCGCAGGACCGATTCGGCCCAGTCGAGGTCGGCGGCGTCGGCCTCGGACCCGCCGGCGATCGCGGCCACCCCCTGGCCGACGAGCGCCGGGGTGTTGGGCATCGCCCGCACGACGGCGACCCCCGGGCCGACCGCAGCCTCGAGCCGGGCGAGCGTCACGCCGGCTGCCACCGACAGGACGCGCCGGGCACCGGCGCGTCCGAGCGCCTCCCCCGCGGCGGACACGTCCCCGGGCTTGACGGCGACGATCCCGGCCTTCGGCGTCACCGACTCGACCGACGCCACGACGACCACCCCGGGGCGCCCCCCGGCCAACCACCCCCGGCGCGCCTCGTCGATCTCGACGACGGCGAGCCGCTCGGGTGGGCACCACCGCTGAGAGAGCAGGCCGTCGACCAGCGCTGCGCCCATGTTCCCGCCCCCGACCACGACCAGGTCCACCTCGTGCACGACCCCGACCGTAGGGCGTCCGGACGGGCGGTGCCGGCGTCCCCGACGCACACCGCCCGTCCGGACTGGTTGTGCCAGCAGGGGTGCGCCCGGGCCCGTGCTCCGGAAGCGCAGCGAGGAATGGCCCGGCGGGCCCTCAGGCGAACCGGCTCGCGAAGCCGATCCGGATCAGGAACGGGAACAGCTGCTCGACCGTCGCGAACATCGTGCCCAGGATCCGATCGAGCTCCGGCTCCGACAACGCGACCAGCGGGAGCTCCCCCCGCAGGAACAGCGCGTCCTCGGCCCCGATCGAGAAGTGGACGCCGACGAGCCGGTCGTTGCGTCGCAGGACCTGCTCGTACAACTCCTCGGCCCGCTCCTCGGGCGCGGGCATCACGTACGTCTCGTACCGCAGGGTCCGTTGGCCGAGCGTCAACCACACGGTCGTGAACTCCTTCGCCTCGCCCCGCATCCGCACGAACCAACGGGTCACGCCCGTCTCGTCACGGTCGACCGCAGCGATGGTCGGGTTGGTGGTGCGAACGTGCTCGAGCCAGGCATCGATCTGGACGGCGAACACACCGAGGGAGTACTCGTCGTGGAGTTCGCTCATGGCGGCATCACCCGCACAGCACACCCGCGTGCTCGGTCAGCTCCACCATCACCTCGGCCAGCCGCCGGGCGGCAGCAGTCCAGGTGTACCGGCGCGCCCGCAGTGCACTCCGGCCACCGAGCTCGGCGGCGAGCTGCGGCTGGGCGAGTAGCCGGTCGACGGCCCAGGCGTAGGCTGCGGGATCACGGGTCGGGATCAGGAACCCGGTGCGGCCGTCGTCGACCAGGGTCCGCAGCCCGCCGACGTCCGCAGCGACGACCGGCGTGCCGCAGGCAGCCGCTTCGAGCGCAACGAGCCCGAAGCTCTCGGAGCGGCTCGGGACGACCACGACGTCGGCGGCCCGGTAGTAGCCCGCCAGCAGGTGGTGCGGTTGCGGCGGGTCGAAGCGGACCCGATCGTCGAGGCCGAGGGCCGACACCAACCGGTGCACGCGAGCCACCTCGGCATCGCCGTCGTTGCCGCTCGCACCGCCCACGATGAGCAGCTGGGCGTCGCTCCGTTCGAGCGAGCCGAGCATCCGAACCGCGACGTCGGCCCCCTTGAGCGGCTGGATCCGCCCGGCGAACACCACGAGCGGCCGATCAGGTGCGACGCCGATCGCCCGACGAGCACCCGACCGGCTTCCGGGCCCGAACAGCGCGTGTTCCACCCCGGGGGCGACGATCTCGACGCGGCCGGGCGGATCGCCGTAGAGCCGACGGAACTGACGCTCCTCCTGGTCACAGGACACGCAGATCGCATCCGTACAGCCGATCACCTCGGCCTCGCCGGCCATCCGATGCTCGGGCTCGGGGTCGCCGCCCTCGGCCTTCACCCGCGCCAGGGTGTGGAAGGTCGTGACGAGCGGGAGGTCCAAGGTGTGCTTGATGCGATGCCCGGCCAGACCCGACAGCCAATAGTTGGCATGGAGCACGTCGGCCCGGAAGTGGCCCCGGACGTGGTCGACGACGGCATCGGTGAAGGCCTCGACGGTGCCGCCGAGCGCTTCTTTCGGCAGGTCGGGCGACCCGGCGTCGACGTGGACCACCCGGAAGCCGGGCTCGACGACCACCTCCCGGGCCAGACCGCGCCGCCAGGTCCGGGTGTAGACGCAGACCTCGACGCCGAGCTGGGCGAGCGCAGCGACGAGCTCCCGCACGTAGACGTTCATTCCTCCGCCGTCACCCTGTCCCGGCTGCACCAGCGGGGAGGTGTGGAGCGAGAGCATCGCGACCCGCACGGCGCTACCAACCCCCGCCGGCGCCGTTCGATTCCACAGCACCCGCTGCGGGTCGGGTCCCGTTCGCCAGCACGAACGAGTCGTAGACGGCGAGCAGGCTGGCGCGCTGCTCCTGCGTCAGGAGCGGATCGGCGCCGATCACTTGGCGGGTGTCGCGGGCCGGAAGCTCCTCACCCAGGATGCCTGCCCGTACGTAGAGGGCCTCGGCGGTGATGTTGAGACCCTTGGCGATCTGCTGGAGGACGTCGGCCGACGGCTTGCGCAGCCCACGCTCGATCTGGCTCAGGTAGGGGTTCGACACGCCGGTCAGCTCGGCGAGGCGCCGCACCGACATCCGGGTGAGCTCGCGCTGGGCCCGGATGAACTCACCCAGATCCGCCCAGCGGGCCTCCAGTTCGTCGCGCACCGGCGGGGAGGGTATCGCCGGTGCAGCCGGGCCGGTGCAGCCGGGCCGGTGCAGCCGGGCCGGTGCAGCCGGGCCGGTGCAGCCGGGCCG
>JBEIFW010000245.1:0-4284 GCA_040382215.1 Acidimicrobiales bacterium | reverse complement strand
CTGGTGCGTCCGGTTCACGAGATCGCCGGCGTTGTCGTACACGTCGGTGGTCGACCGGCCCGTCGGGTCCGTGACCACGCTGACCCGACCGGCCGCGTCGCGGGCGTAGGTCGTGACCCCCGGGGTCGTCCCCACTGCGGGCGCGGTGCGCGACGTGAGCTCACCGTCGGTGTAGCCCCACTGCTCGGTACCCGCCGGGGTGCGGGCCGACACCATGCGACCCGCCGCGTCGTACGCATAGGAGGTCGCTGCGCCCGCAGCGTCGATCGCCGTGGCCATCGTCCCGTCGGGGTTGTACGTGAACCGCACCGCGCCCCGACCCGACGTCTGCTCGGTCAGCAACTCCCCGCGCGTCGACCACGTCCGCGTGATCGTCACCCCCGCCGGGTCCGTCACCGTCGCCAGCTGCCCTCCCGGTGTGTACGTCATCCGGGTCACCAGCCCCGACGGCGACGTCTCCGACGCCGTCAACCCGTCGGCCGTGTACGCGTAGACGGTCGTGTTCCGCAGCGGGTCCGCGACCTTCCACAGTCGCCCCGAGGTGTTGTGGGTCGACGTGGTCCGGACCCCGGCCGGATCGGTCACCGAGCGCACCCGACCCGCCGGTGTGTACGCGGTCACCGTCGCCCGACCCGTCGGGTCCGTCACCCTGACCACGCGACCCAGGGTGTCGTACGCGGTCCTCGTCACCCCGCCGTCGGGCGCCGTCACCGACACGACCCGACCCGCCGTGTCGTAGCCCGTGGTCGTGGTCCGCCCCTTCGGGTCGACCACTGCGGAGAGCCGACCAGCTGCGTCGTACCGGTACGTCGTCACGCCACCGTCCGGTGCCGTGACCGTCTCCAACAGGCCATCCGTCCGGTACGTGTAGGCGGTGCGCCGGCCGGCGCCGTCCGTGGTCCACTCCACCCGGCCCAGGGCCCCGTACCCCGTCTCGGTGACCACACCCGACGGGTCCGTCACCCGGGTCAGCTCGCCCACCGCGTTGTACGAGTACGTGGTCGCCGGCTTGCCCGGCTCCGCCACCGACACCAACCGCCCCGCCGTGTCGTACCCGAACGACCGCACCGCACCCGTCGGATCGGTCTCGGTCAGCAGTCGACCGGCGGCGTCATATGCCCACCGGGTCACCCCACCGTCGGGCGCGGTGCGCGACAGCACCCGACCCGCGCCGTCGTAGGTGAACGCCGTGACCCGGCCCTCCGGCGACCGCTCCGACCGCAACCAACCCGCCGGGAAGTAGTCGAACGATGTCGTTGCGCCAGCGACCGTCACCGACGCGACCTGCCGGTTCGGCGTGTACGTGAACGACGCCACCACACCATCGGGGTCGGTCTCGGACACCACCAACCCGTCCACGATCGTCCGTGTGGTGACCCCGCCGAGCGCGTCGGTCACGCTCGACGCGACCGGCGATGTCCCCGAACCCTCATACGAGAACGTCGTGCGTCCCGTCGCCGGCGACGTCACCGTGAGCGGACGGTCGAGCGCGTCGTAGGTCATCGTGGTCGTACCGCTCGCCGGGTCCGTCACCGACACCACGTTGCCGCGGGCGTCACGGGTGCTCGACGACGTCACCCCCGCGCGATCGGTCGTCCGGTCCCAGTACCCGAACGACCCGACCCGACGATCCGAACCGTTCCCCGCCGGGTCCACCACCCGAACCAGCCGACCGTTCGCGTCGTGCACGTAGGTGATCTGCTCACCGGTCGCCACGACCGTGTGCACCGTCGTGCGCGCAGCATCGTCGTAGGCGAACGTCTCGTCCCCGCCCGCAGGCGTCCATTGCGCCACCGCACGACCGCCGACGTCGTAGACCGTGCGCACCAGCACCAGCCCCGTCGGATCCGTCACCGTCGCCAGCAACCCTGCCTCGTCGTACCCGTACGTCGTCGTCGCTCCCGCAGCGTCGGTCGACGAGGTCAACCGCCCTCCGGCGTCGTACCCGTACGCCAGCGACCGGCCGTCCGACGACGCAACCCTGGTCAACAACCCACCGGAGTACGAGAACGTGAGGCGAGGCCCGGCGGACGACTGCACCGCCGTGACCAGGCCGGCGGCGTCTCGGACCACCGACGCCGACACCCCTGACGGATCCGTCGACCGCTCCAGACGACCTGCGGTGTCGAACTCCCACACCTCGCCGCCGTTCAACACGAGGCGCAACGAGCCGTCCGGGTCACGGGAGAGACCCCCGGTCAACCCGTCCGGGCGCACGAACGCGGAACCCGACGGGTCCCGCAGCACCCGCACCACCCGGCCATCCGGGAGCGTCACGTCCGCGAACAGCTCGGTCTCCACCACCCGGGCCGAGAACGGGGCCGTCCAACCCCGACCCATCACCCCCACCTGCAGATCCAGCGAGTTGTAGGACCGGGACACCGGCAACCCGGGCAGACCCGCCGTCGGCTCCAGATCCGTGAACCCCTGGTGGAAGCTCCCCGTCGCCGTGTCGACCGGATCGCCCATCCCCGCGTTCGCCGGCGCCGACGAGCCGAACGAGGAACCCGCCGGTGGCCGGTTCGGCGCCGCGTCGTAGTGCGCCCGCACCCGCTCCGCCGACAACGCCGTGCCGTAGATCGCCACGTTCGACAGCAACCCGACGAACGCGTACCGAGAGCACGCGTTCCCGTCCGCGCCGATCTTCAACTCGCTGCCCTCGTAGAACAGCACCCCCGACCCGGCGCTCGACGCGAGCAGCACCCCGTTCAGGAAGTACCGCCACCCGCGCGCGTCGTGCACGCCGACGATGTGGCTCCACTCCCCCGGTGGCAGACCACCCACGGCGCCACCCGACCGCGCTGCGCTCTCCCACCCTTCGAACGCACCCGCCCCCTCGCCAGCGACCAACCCGAACCCGTAGTTCCGGCTCCTGAACACGTAGCCCACCGTCTCGGGCTTCACCCACGCCTCGACCGAGAGCTCCTGCACCTGGAACGCCTCGGCATAGGCGCTCACATCGATGCCGCACCCGCCATCGAATCGGTACGCCCGGTGCTGCGACCCGAACGGCCCGCCCACCACGGCCGAGATCGCGTCCGTCGGCGAGCCGTCACGCCCGTTGCCGCTCGCATCCGACGCGACGACCGACCCCTCGTCCATCCGCCAGTACCCGAGCGGCTGATCCGCCATCACCGCGCTCACGTAGGTCGACGGCGTCGGCACCCCGGCCGGCGCTCCCTGCGCAGCGACCACAGGCGGCACCGCCACCAGCACCGACGCCCAGACGGCGAGCACCGCCGCAATCCGCAAGACCACCCGACCCACCACAGCCCTCCACCAGCCGCAGCCCACACCGACATCCCGCGCGCCAGGTTGCTATCACGCCCGTGCGCTCGCAGGTGGGTCCCGGCTCCCGACGACGGCTGGGTTACGCTCCGCCCTCGTTCGACACCAGAGCAGGGGGACGTTCATGAGCACGGATGTGTTCGGTCTGCGGGGCAAGCGTGCGCTCGTCGTGGGCGGCGGGTTCGGCATGGGGCGCGAGACGGCGATCCTGCTCGGGCAGGTGGGCGCCGACGTCGTGGTCGCCGACGTGGACCAGGCCCGCGCCGAGGAGGTCCGTGCCGAGGTGGCCGCCACGGGCGTCAGCGCCCACGCGATGTCGGGCGACGTGACCGTCCCGGCCGCAGCGGTCCAGCTGGTGCAGGACGCCGCCGCCGTGCTCGGCGGGCTCGACGTGCTGATCAACATCGTCGGCCTGGCCGAGTGGTCCTACCTGATGGACATGGACGACGGCATGTGGGAGCGCCAGTTCGCCATCAACCTGCGCCACCACCTCGACATCGGCCGCGCCGGCGCCCGCATCATGATCGACCAGGGCACCGGCGGACGGATGGCGTTCGTCAGCTCCGTGTCCGGCATCTACGGCGCCCCGTTCCACGCCGCCTACGGCGCCGCCAAGGCCGGGCTCATGAGCCTCGTCCGGACGATGTCGCAGGAGTGGGGCCCCGACGGCGTCCGAGTGAACGCCGTCGCCCCCGACTGCATCGCCACCCCGCGGGTGAAGGCCGGCTTCGAGGCGCAGGGCGCCGACACGAACGAGCTCGCCCGCAACACCGGCATCTCGCTCTGCCGCTTCGGCGACCCGAAGGAGATCGCCGGCCCGCTCGTCTACCTCTGCTCGGACCTCGCCGGCTTCACCACCGGTCAGACGCTCATCGTCGACGGGGGCGTCCACGCGTCGTTCCCGCACGAGATGAACCCCTTCAAGTAGCGACGACGCCGAGACGCAGGACCGGGGACGACGATGGCAGGAGCCGAGGGGACCGACGCGCTGATCTT
>JBEIFW010000244.1:0-4288 GCA_040382215.1 Acidimicrobiales bacterium | reverse complement strand
CCTCGAGCTCGGCGTCGGCCGGATGCACGGTGAGCTCGTGTCCGGACGTCGGCGTGCGGGTCAGCGCGAGCGGTCCGGCTGCGAGCGCACGCAGGTCGATCTCGTGGCTGAGCGGCCAGTACGTGACGATCCATCCCGGCGGTCGGGGCGCGTCGAAGAACGTCTCGAGGTGGGCCACCACGGCGCCGTCGTCGGCGACGAGACCGAACCGTCGGGTCCGGGCCCAGCGTCGCCACGCCGCTTTGTCGTCGGGCACCGCCGAGGGGTCCACGGCGTCACGCTACGGTCGTCGGCATCGCTCGACGAAGGAGGAACGACGTGAAGGTGTGGGTCGATCCCGACAAGTGCCAGGGCCACAATCGCTGCTACGCGTTGGCGCCGGAGCTGTTCGACGTCGACGATTACGGCAACGCGTCGGCCAAGGGCGACGGTGTCGTGCCCGCCGGGCTCGAGGACAAGGCCCGGTTGGCCGCAGCCAACTGCCCCGAGTTCGCCGTCGTCATCGAGGAGTGAACACCGTGTCGCACGAGGTGCGAGCCGTCGTGGCGCTCGGTGAGAAGCAGCCGGCGTCGTTGACCATGATCCGGGTGCCCGACCCCGGTCCCGGTGAGGCGCTCGTGCGGGTGCAGGCCTGCGGGGTGTGCCACACCGACCTGCACTACCGGGAGGGCGGGATCTCGCAGGACTTCCCGTTCCTGCTCGGCCACGAGGCGGCCGGGATCGTCGAAGCGGTGGGCCCCGACGTGCGCAACGTCGCCCCCGGTGATTTCGTCGTCCTCAACTGGCGGGCCGTGTGCGGCACCTGCCGGTCTTGCCGCAAGGGCAAGCCGCAGTACTGCTTCGCCACCTTCAACGCAACGCAGAAGATGACCCTTACCGACGGCACGCCGCTGTCGCCTGCGCTGGGCATCGGCGCCTTCGCCGAGAAGACCCTCGTGGCCGCCGGCCAGTGCACCCCGGTGAACCCGGCGGCGCCACCGGCCACCGCCGGCCTGCTCGGCTGCGGGGTGATGGCCGGTCTCGGCGCCGCGATGCTCACCGGCAACGTCCAGCGGGGCGACACCGTGGCGGTGTTCGGCTGCGGCGGGGTCGGGGATGCGGCCGTGATGGGGGCCCGGCTCGCCGGCGCCACCACCATCGTCGCCGTCGACCTCGACGACCGGAAGCTGGAATGGGCCCGCGCCGCGGGTGCCACCCACACCGTCAACGCCGCCCGCACCGACGCTGTCGAGGCGGTCAAGGCGGCGACCGGCGGATTCGGCGCCGACGTGTGCATCGAGGCGGTGGGCAACCCGAAGGTGCTCGAGCAGTGCTTCTTCGCCCGCGACCTCGCCGGCACGGTGGTGCAGGTCGGCGTTCCCACGCCCGACATGCGCTTCCCCGACCTGCCGATGATCGAGTTCTTCGGCCGCGGCGGTGCGCTGAAACCGTCGTGGTACGGCGACTGTCTGCCGAGCCGGGATTTCCCCCTGCTGGTCGATCTGTACCTGCAGGGACGGCTCGACCTCGATGCGTTCGTGTCCGAGACGATCCCGCTCGACGGCGTCGAGGACGCATTCCACAAGATGGAGCGCGGCGAGGTGCTCCGCTCCGTCGTGGTGCTGTAGCGCTACCCGGGACCTACTGCTGGGCCAGCGCGGCGCGGGCCTCGGCCTCGGGGTTGCGGTAGGGCTCGCCCACGGCTTCGATCACCACACGCTCGCATACCCCGGGGGTGAGTTCGGCAGCGCCCTGGAGGTCGTGGCTGATCGGGGTCATGCGTTGGTAGCCGACGGCGAAGGGCTCTGCTCCGTACGTGAGCGGCGTGGTGAACGGCAGATGGCCGCGCCCCACCGGTACGTCGCCGTACCAGAGCTCGACGTCGCCCCGGAACCGCCCGGTCGGGGTGAACGTGGCCCGCACGAGCACCTCGCCGGGCGGCAGCGTCACCTCGGCCGACACCGTGGTCACCGCAGCGCCGAGCACGTTGTTCACGTAGTGGAGACGACGGTCTGCCAGATACAGCGCGTAGCCGCCGGAATGGCCGCCGTGGGCCACGAGGATCCCCTCGCAGGGCCCGTCGGCCGGCACCGTGAGCGCAGCGGCGATCTGCCAGGCCCGATTGCGGAGGTTGGGCGCCAACGTTTCCGGGATCGACGAGATCCCGGGCCGGTACACATAGCGGTCCTGGACGAATCGCCGGTCGCCGTAGCGCCCCGGCTGGTTGTTGAGCGGCAACACCTGGTTCCGCTCGGCCTCAGACCACCACAGCGCCTGCAGTTCGGCCAGCTTGTCCGGCCGCTCGGCGGCGAGGTCGTGGCACTCCGAGAAGTCCTCGGCCACGTGGTACAGCTCCCAGACGTCGTCGTCGAAGCTGCGCCGACCGGCGTCGGAGCCGTCGTACACCACGGCCGCCGGCGGGTGGAACGTCACCGCCTTCCACCCGTCGTGGTAGAGCGCCCGTGACCCGATCATCTCGTAGTACTGCGTCGTGTGGTGCCACGGGGCGCCGCCGTCGGTGAGCGCGTCGGCGAACGACACCCCGTCGTGAGGCGCCTGCGGCACACCGTTGATCTCGGCCGGGGGCGCGATACCGAGCAGGTCGAGGATCGTCGGGGTGAGATCGACGGCGTGCACGTACTGCCGGCGCGTGGCACCCGGGCGGCCGAGCCGGGCCGGCCAGTGCACCACCATCGGGTCGGCCACGCCGCCTTCGTGCACGTCGCGCTTGAACCGCTTGAGCGGCGTGTTCCCCGCCCAGGCCCAACCCCAGGGGTAGTGGTTGTTGGCCCGGGGGGTGCCGAGGTCGTCGATGCGGCGCAGGTTCTCCTCGAGCCGTTCGGGAACGAAGTTGAAGAAGTACTGCTCGTTGTAGGAGCCCCGGGGGCCGCCCTCGGCCGACGCGCCGTTGTCGCTCATCACGATCACCATCGTGTTGTCGGCCTCGCCCAGCGCCTCGATGGTGGCGAGCAACCGGCCGACCTGGGCGTCGGTGTGGGTGAGGAAGCCGGCGAACACCTCCATCATCCGGGCGTAGAGCCGGCGCTCGTCGTCGCTGAGGGCGTCCCATGCGGGCACCCACGAGGGGCGGTCCGACAGCGTCGTTCCCGGCGGCAGCAGGCCGGACGCGACCTGCCGAGCGAAGACCTGCTCCCGCCAGGCGTCCCAGCCAAGATCGAACCGGCGGCGGTACGCGTCGATCCACTCCGGCGGCGCCTGGTGCGGGGCATGACAGGCGCCCGGAGCGAGGTAGAGGAAGAACGGCTTGTCCGGCGAGTAGGCCCGCAGGTCGTGGAGGTACCGGATCCCCTCGTCGACGAGGTCCTCGGTGAGGTGGTAGCCCTGCTCGGGGGTGCGGGGTGGGAACACCTGCGACGAGTCGCGCACCAGATCGGGGTGGTACTGGTCGGTCTCGCCGGGCAGGAAGCCGTAGAACCGCTCGAACCCCTTCGACAGCGGCCACCGGGTGCGGGGCCCACCGGCGGCGAGCTCGGTCGCCGGTGCGAGGTGCCACTTGCCCAACGCGAACGTGGCGTAGCCGTTGCGGACCAGGATCTCCGGGAGGAACCCGTTCTCCGGCGGGATCGTGGCGTCGTAGCCGGGGAACCCCGAGGACAACTCGACCACCCGAGCCATGCCGCTCGCGTGGTGGTTGCGGCCCGTCATCAGACAGGCACGCGTCGGCGAGCACAGCGCGGTGGTGTGGTAGTTGCTGAACCGCAGACCCTCGGCGGCGAGACGGTCGAACGTCGGGGTACCGATGTCGGAGCCGTAGCAGCCGAACTGGGCGTAGCCGACGTCGTCGAGCAGCACGAGAACGATGTTCGGCGCCCCGTCGGGTGCCCGCTCGAGCGGCGGCCACCATGCCTTGGACTCGGCGAACGTCCGCCCGATCGTGCCCTCGAACCGCTTGGCCATGGTCGCTCCCTCCGGCGAGTGCGGGGAGCGTAGCCAGGGCCCGAACCCTCACCCACCCTTAACCGGGACCACGCTGCACGCTTACCGGCACCGACCACGATGGCGGGTACCACCGTCCTCGCCGGTTCCCGACGACGTCCGGCCCGCCCGAAAGGCCCTTCGATGGACCACGCCACCGACCTCGCATCGCACCGCAGCGCGAACGACGGCACCGACCACGAGCACCTGTTCCTCCCCGTGATCGAGCTCCGTCCGCTCACCCGACGCCGGGCACTCGGCCTGATCGGTGGCGGCCTGGGAGCTGCACTGCTCGCTGCGTGCAGCGACGACGCAGCCGCCCGATCGCCGACGACCACCGGCCAGTCCGTCACCACCGCGGCAGGTGCGGCGT
>JBEIFW010000243.1:0-4326 GCA_040382215.1 Acidimicrobiales bacterium | reverse complement strand
GTGTCGACCGGCTTGGACTTGGCCGCCATGATGCCCTTGAAGCTCGGGTAGCGAGGCTCGACCACACCGGCCGTCACCGAGATGAGGGCCGGCAGCGGGCACGTCACCTCGTCGAACCCCGACTCGGTCTGGCGGTGCACGCTGAGCGCGCCCCCGGCGATGTCGACCTTCTTCGCGAAGGTGACCGAGGGCAGGCCGAGCAACTCGGCCATCTGCTCGGGCACGGTGCCGGTGTACCCGTCCGAGGACTCGGTGGCGGCGATCACGAGATCGGCACCACCGGCCCGCTCGACGGCCTTGGCCAGGACCTTGGCGGTGGTGAGGGCGTCGGAGCCCCGCAGTGCCGGGTCCGACACGAGCACGGCCTTGGCCGCACCCATCGCCAGCGCCGTGCGCAGGCCGGACACCTCACCGTTGGGCGCCATCGACACCAGGCTCACCGTGCCACCACCGGCCTTCTCGGCGAGTTGCAGCGCCATCTCGACTCCGTAGCTGTCGGACTCGTCGAGGATGAGCTTGCCGTCCCGCTTGAGCGTGTTGGTCGAAGCGTCCAGGGCGCCCGGGCTGGCCGGGTCCGGGATCTGCTTCACGCAGACGACGATGTTCATGACCGGCGATTCTGACCGACCGGCCGGGGCCGGGGCCAACGAAGGTGCCCGTGGTGACTACCGTCATTGCCTTGCGCGTGCTGCTGATCGTCAACGCGTTCGCATCGTCGGTGACCGCGCGCAACCGGGTCCTCATCGAACAGGTGCTCGCCGAGACCAACGACGTCACGGTCCGGGTGACCAACCGGCGGGGCCACGCGACCCGGTTCGCCCAGGACGCCGCGAACCGCGGCGTCGACGTCGTGGTGGCGTTCGGGGGCGACGGCACCGTCAACGAGGTCGCCAACGGCATCGTCGGCAGCCGGACCGCCCTCGGGTGCCTGCCGGGTGGTTCGACCAACGTCTTTGCGAGGTCGCTGGGCCTCCCGAACGACCCGGTACGAGCGGCCGGGGTCGTTGCGGACGCGATCGCAGCGGGTCGGATCGACCGGGTCGGGCTCGGTGCGGTGTCGGGCCGGGTGTTCTGCTTCCACGTCGGCATCGGCTTCGACGCCGCAGTGGTGTCGTTGGTGGAGCGCCACGGATCGCTGAAGCGCTGGCTGGGGCACCCGCTGTTCATCTGGGCGGGCCTGCGCACATGGGCCTCGGTGGCGGACCGCCGGCGTCCGCAGCACCGGCTCCGGTTCGCCGACGGCACCACCGACGAGGGGGCGTTCACGATCGTGCTGAACACGAACCCCTACACGTTCCTCGGCAACCGACCGTTGGAGCTCTCGCCGGCGGCCACGCTCGACCGGGGCCTCGTGGCGGTCACGTTCCGCTCGCTCGAAGCGCGTGCGCTCGTCGGCAACCTGGCCCGGGCGCTGCGCGGCGGGGGGATCCCGGACGGACCCGACGTGGGGGTCCGCACGGACCTGGCCGGGCTGTCGATCGAGATGCTCGGCGGCGCACGCACGCCGTACCAGGTCGACGGCGAACCGCTCGGCGAGACCGGCCTGCTCGAAGTGCGGCACCTGCCCGAGGCGGTCAGCCTCGTGCGACCTCGGCCCGAACCCTGAGCGCGACGTCGGGCACGTTGGTGCAGACGCCGTCGATCCCCCACCGGGCCAGCTCGGCGATGCGGGCCGGGTCGTCGCAGGTCCAGACGTTGACCTCGATCCCCCGCCGGTGGGCGTCGGCGAGCACCGCTTCGGTCACCGATCCGTGCCACGGGTGCAGGACGCGGTGGCCGTGGTCGACCAGCACCGCCAGGGTGTCCTCGGCGATCCCGACGACGAGCCAGGCGGTCGGCACGGACGGGTCAGCGGCGCGCACCGCATCGATCGTCGCCCGGTCGAACGACGACACGAGCACGCGGTCACGACCCCGGCGCCCCGCCAGGAGGGCGACCACGTCGCGCGCCAGGCGCCGGTCGGGATCGAAGTCGGGTTCGCCCTCGGCGTTCTTGATCTCGACGTTGACCAGCAGACCGGCACACGTGTCGAGTGCTTCCACCAGGGTGGGCACGTGATCGGGGACCGGCCCGGCCGGCAGCGGGTCGTGGTGCACGACGAGGCGCCCGTCGGCCGAGCGGCGGACGTCGAGTTCCACGCCGTCGGCGCCGAGGGTGCGGGCGAGGGCGAACGCCGCCACCGTGTTCTCCCGCTCCTGGGCGGACGCCCCTCGATGCGCCAACACGATCACGTTCCCGCCCCCGGCTGATGCGCCGACCCGGGGTCCCGTCACCCCGGACCGAATCTGATCGAACGAATACTTGCCGACGGCAAGGGCCCCTTGTCAGGACAGTGGTCCTGGTTTAGCTTTTGCGACCGCCCGGGGAAGAGCCAAACGGCCTTCCTGCGGCGTCCCGCAGGTGGTTTCGATCTGAAGGAGGCGGCCGGTGTCCGCACTCGCGACAACCCTGGCGCTCGCCCATGCCGACTACAGCTGGCGAGCCACGGCGCTGTGCCGCGACACCGACCCCGAGCTGTTCTTCCCGGTAGGCACCACCGGCCAGGCGCTGGTGCAGATCGAGGCGGCCAAAGCCGTGTGCAACCAGTGTCACGCCCGTGTGGAGTGCCTCGAGTTCGCCCTGGCCACCAACCAGGACTCGGGCATCTGGGGCGGCACCTCCGAAGAGGAGCGGCGCAAGATCCGCCGCGAGCAGCTCGCCCGGGCCAAGTCCCGCGCCGTCTGACCGACCAGGCCGTCTGACCCACCAGGCCCGGCCCGAGCCGGTCCTCACCGATCGGTGGTGACCGGGACCACCACCTCGACCAACGTGCCAGGCCTCCCGGCACCGTCAGTGAGGCCGTAGAACGACAGCTCGTCGGGGGTGGCCCGACGCAGTTCGATCGTGCCGCCCAGCTCGGTGAGCACGAGGGTGCGCACGATCGACAGGCCGAGCCCGGTGGCGGCGTCGAGGTCGAACGCCGCCGGGATGCCGACACCGTCGTCGATCACCCGCACCGTGAGCCGGCGTCCGTCGTTGACCAGGTCGACGAGCACTGTTCCCGACACGGCTCGTTCACCCCCTGCGAACGCATGGTCGACGGCATTCTGCAGCAGTTCGGTCAACACGACCGACAGCGGCGTCGCCGTCGTGGCCGGGAGCCGGCCGCCATCGCCCGACACGCGGAAGCGGACCGGCCGGTCCGGCGATTGGAGGCCCTCTTCGGCCAAACGGGCGAGCGGCCGCACGATCTCGTTGAACGAGACCTCCTCCCCCGTCCCCTGCGACAGCGACTCGTGGACGAGTGCGATCGTGCGGATCCGGCGCACCGACTCCGCAATCGCCGCCTTGGCCTCGGGCGAGCTCAAGCGCCGCGCCTGCAGGCGCAGCAGCGACGAGATCGTCTGCAGGTTGTTCTTCACCCGGTGGTGGATCTCCCGGATGGTGGCGTCCCGGGACAGGATCATCCGATCCCGTCGGCGCAGCTCCGACACGTCCCGGACGAGGAACAACCCGCCGGTGACCACGCCGTGAGCGACGAGCGGGATGCACCGGGTGGACAGGACGACCTCGGGGCTCTGCTCGAACTCGGCGAGGATGGGCGCCCCCGTGTCGAGGGCGAGCCGCACCGGCTCGTCGTTCACCCCGAGCTCGGCCAGGGACTGCCCGACGGCGTTGGTGCGGATCCCGATGCGGTGCAACGCCGACACGGCGTTGGGCGATGCGTACTGCACCCGGCCGTCGGGGTCGAGCACGACGACCCCGTCACCGACGCGGGGGCCACGGCCTGCGGGCGGGACGTGGAAGGGAAACCGACCTTCGACCATCATCGTGACGAACCGGTCGAAGATCTGCAGGTAGGTCCGCTCGAGGTGCCCGGGCTGGCGGCCGATGCGGGGGTTCCATTCGCGGGTGAGCACCGCAATGCGGCGACCTTCGAACGTGATCGGGATGGCCAGGATCCGCACCGGTTCGGCGATCGCGGTCACCCGGATCTCGCCTTCGACCGGCCGGCCGGCGCGCAGCGTCTCGGCCAGCAGCGGCTGGGCGGTCTCGGCACCCCACTCGCCAACGAAATCGTCCTGGTAGAGAGTCTGCGCGGTCACCGGGCGCACATGGCCGAGGACAACGAAACGGTCGTGGTCCACCGGCGCGTACAACAACAGGTCCGCAAAGCACAGGTCGGCGAGGATCCCCCACTCGGCCAGGAGGCGATGGAGGTGGTCGATGTCCTCGCGACGCAGCGTCGTGTGCTGGCGGGCGAGCTCGGTGAGCGTGGCCATGCGAGGCGGAGTCTTGCCGACGCGTGGTGGCTCGACCGCGTCACCACAGGCGGTCGCCGACGGC
>JBEIFW010000242.1:0-4358 GCA_040382215.1 Acidimicrobiales bacterium | reverse complement strand
GCTCGGCCTCGGCGAGCGCGCCGGCTAGGTCGTCGACCACGGTCGCGAGTCGCTCGAGCTCATCGACCCGTTCGGTGGCTGCGGCGACCGCCTCGGACGTTGCGTGGGCCAGGCGCTGTGCCGATCGTGCCGCGACCTGCGCCTCCTGATCGGCGGCGCGAGCGCGCCGGTTCGCCTCCGCCGCAAGGCGTTCGTAGAGCCCGAGGTCGAGCAGTTGGACCAGCATCTGCTGGCGGTCGGCCGGCTTGTCGTGCAGGAACCGGGCGAAGGCCCCCTGGGGCAACACGACGCACCGGGTGAAGTGCTCGAACGGCAGGCCGATCAGCCGGATCACCGCCTCGGTCATCTCACTGGCCCGCCCGGCGAGGGTCGGTCCGCCCACTTGTTCGAGCCGGGCGTCTTTCGTGGTGACCTTGCCGTCACGACCCCGGCGCACCACCCGGACCGCCTCGTAGCGCACGCCTGCAGCGTCGAACGTGAATCCGACACGGGTTTCGTTGGCACCCAACGACATCGCGGCGCCGACGAGCCGCTGGTCGTCGTAGCGAGGCACGCTGCCGTAGAGCGCGAAGCACATCGCATCGAGCACGGTGGACTTGCCGGCGCCGGTCGGCCCGACGAGCGCGAACACCTCCACGTCGTCGAGGTCGATCACGGTGCGTTCGACGAAGGCCCCGAAACCCTCGAGCTCGAGCCGGACGGGCCTCACGACCGCTCCCGGGCGATCTCGTCATCGAGTAGTTCGGCGAACAACGCCTCGAGGCGTTCGTCGACGACGTTCTGCTGGGCGAGGAAAGCGGCGAACAGCTCCTGCGGCGACCGCCGCCCCGCCACCGGTGGTGCGGCGGCGACCGCCGCCTCGGCGTCCACCGGCGCGACGCGCACCTCGACCGCATGGGGCAGCACGGCGCGCACCGCATCGGCGAGACCGGCGCGCGCCGATTCGGCCACCACGACCTTGAGCAGGTCGTCGCCGAACTCGCCGGCGGCCGCACGTGCGGTGAGCTCCGCGACGGTGCCGCGCACCTCCCGCAGGCCGCGCGCCGCCCCGATCGGCACGGCGCGGACCCGGGCCGGGCGCCCTGGCGCAACGTCGACGACGAGCACCCCGGGGGTGTTGGCCGCTTCGCCGAAGTCAACGGCCAGGGGCGAGCCCGAGTACCAGACCGGGCACGGGCTGGCGACCACCTGGCTGCGGTGCAGGTGGCCGAGCGCCACGTACGACGCCGCTGGCGGGAAGCACAACGCATCGATGCTGTAGTCGAACACCGACTGTGCCTCTCGCTCGCCGCCGCCGAAGCGGGAACCGGTGACGGTGGCATGGGCGACGACAACGTTGACGGCGTCGTCGGCGAAGCCCCGGCACAGCGCACCGATCACGGCGGCGTACCGGGCCCGGTAGGCGCCGAGGTGTGCTGCCGCGTCGAGCGCGAGCAGGTCGGCCGCCTTCACGATGCCCCGCTGGGACACGAAGGGCAACAGTGCCATGCGCAGCAGTTCGCCGGTGCGGGCGATGCGCCGTTCGAGCACCCCGCCCTCGGCGGGACGCCGAGGGCGGCCGACCAGGGTGACGCCGGACCCGGCGAACACCGGGCCGAGCGCATCGAAGGTGTCGGCCGGATCGTGGTTGCCGGCGACCACGATCACCTCGGCGCCGTTGGCCCGGAGCGCGAGCAGCGTTGACCAGGCGAGCTGCTGGGCCTCCGCGGTGGGCGCGGCCGACTCGAACACGTCGCCGGCCACCACCACCACGTCGACCGCCTCGGCCGCGGCCACCGCCACCACTTCGGCGAGCACCCGGCGGTGTTCCTCGAGGCGGGCCACACCCCGCAGCACCTTGCCGACATGCCAGTCGCCGGTGTGCAACAGGCGCATCAGAGACCCTCGAACGGATCGTCGGGCACGGCGATCGGCGCTGCGACGGGCGCCGCAAGCTCGCTCACCCGGGTGGCCCACGCAGGGAACGGGAATTCGACCACGAGGGGTACGGGCAGCTCGGGCTGGGACACGAACATCGTGCCGGGTCGGGCGATCACGGCCCGCTTGCGGTGGATCTCGGGCAGGAAGCCGTACTCGGCCCGGCCCGCCTCGGCCGGATCGAGGCGTCCGGCGACCCGGATCGAGCAGTTGGCGATCACCCGCCGCTCCACCTCGCTCGCGGTCTGCTGCGCACCCACGAGTATCACCCCGAGCGAGCGGCCCCGCTCCGCAACATCCAGAAGGATCTCCTTGATCGGCGACGAGCCCTCCCGCGGCGCGTACTTGTTCAGCTCGTCGAGCACGACGAACGTGAGCGGCCGAGCCGAGCCGGTGCGCTCCTTGTCCTCGAACGTGCGCTTCAGGGTGACTCCGACGACGAACCGCTGCGCACGGTCGTGCAGGGTGTGCAGGTCGACCACGGTGACCTGCGTGTCGGAGGTGGCGATGCGGTGGTTGCGGCCCCGAGCGGGCAGGTCGGCACGGATGAGCGCGCGCAGCCGCCGCACCGAGCTCTCGAGCCGCCGGACGAAGGCGTTGACCGTGCCGGCCCCCACGGCGCGACCGGCCCACTGGGGCGCCGACGCGTCGTTGGTGACCCGGTCGACCACGAACTCGACGAGCTGCTCGTAGGTGCGCAACACCTCCCCCTCGACCACCCAGGCCCCGTCGTGGCCGTGCGGCGTGCCATCGCGCCGGAGGCGGGCCGTGACGTTGTGGAC
This sequence comes from Acidimicrobiales bacterium, assembly GCA_040382215.1. GTDB lineage: Bacteria > Actinomycetota > Acidimicrobiia > Acidimicrobiales > Ilumatobacteraceae > JBEIFW01. The sequence continues at coordinate 1,659 of JBEIFW010000242.1, read as the reverse complement.
GATCATCGTGTATTGCTGGCGCTCGTCCTCGGCATCGGCGAAGACGAACGGCAGCAGCTCCTCGGTGCAGAACTCCTCGATCGTCCACCAAAAGGCGTGGACACCCGTGGCCCGGCTGCGCACGTTGGGCGCCCCGGTGGGATCGGCCGGATCGGGCGGGGCGAAGATCCCGAAGCTCGCGAATGGTGCGGCCGGCAGCTCGAGACGCCGGTAGGCGTCGCGCGCCCGGGCATCGAGGCGGCGGTTCGGTTGGTCGCCGAACAGCAGATCCTCGCCCTTCACGTTGAACACGAGGGCCTTGGTGTTGGCCGCCTCGGCGCCGAGGACCCCGGAGGAGAACACCGAGTGCAGCAGGAACATCGCGTAGCTCGTCTTGGTGGCCACCCCGGAGATCCCCGAGATGTTCACGTGGGCCCCGCGGGTGCCGTCGAGGAACTCGAAGTTCGCGAACACCGCCTCCCCGTCGCGCCCGAGCCCGATCGGCAGGCGATGCTCCATTCGGTCGAACGACAGCGCTGCGAAACGCTCCGCCTCGGCGGCGCGGCGCACCGGCGCTCCCGGCGCCGGCGGCACGAACCACTCGGGCTCGATCCGTGTGGTCATCACCTCGGCGGCCTCGAACGGCTCGGCGGGCAGCAGCCCATCGGCGATCAGGAACACGTCGGACCCGAACGACGCCCCTTCGTGCACGGCGGTGACCTGCGAGACGATGCCGGCGATCTGGACCGGCCCGGGCAGGCCCGGGACACTGCGTTCGGTGACGACCACGTCGTCGAGCTGCAGGAAGCGATCGGGGGCGAGGCCGACCCAGAACGACATCGGCGTGGCCTCGACCGTGCCGAGCACCCGGCCGACGGTGTGCTCGGCGCCGTCGCTGGTGTCCATGAGGGCGACGGTACCAACGGGGTGTCGCGACGAAACGGCCGCGTGCTAGATCGGGACCGGGCCGGTCATGGGGGGCCGGCCCGGACCGAGGAGCCCACCATGCCCACCGCCGCCCGCATCGTCGTCGCACCGGTCGAGGGCGACCTGTACGTCGCCGACGTCGCCCTGCCCGACCCTGGCCCCCGCCAGGTGGTGGTGCGCCAGTACGCGAGCGGGGTGTGCCACAGCCAGCTCCACCAGCTCCACGGGGTGCGGCGCCGCCCGATGCTGCTCGGCCACGAGTCGACCGGCGTCGTCGTCGCCGCCGGGTCCGAGGTGACCCACGTGGTCGAGGGCGACACCGTGCTCGTCACCTGGGTGCCGCGCAGCCGGGCCGAGGCCGCCCGCTGGCACGGCGGCATCACCCTCGACGTCGGCGGGGGTGTGCAGGCCACCACCTCGGACGTATTCACCTGGGGCGACCACACGATCGTGGACCAGTCGCTCGTCGTGCGGGCCCCGTCGACGATCGACACCCACGTCACTGCGATCATCGGCTGCGCGGTGATGACCGGGGCGGGCGCCGTGCTGCACACCGCCGGCGTGCGTGCGGGGCAATCGGTTGCGGTGTTCGGCGTCGGCGGCGTCGGGCTGTCGGCCGTCGTCGCGGCCGCAGCGGTCGGCGCCGACCCGATCATTGCGGTCGACCTCGACCCCGCCAAGCTCGCCTTCGCGCGCCGCTTCGGCGCCACTCACGGGGTGGACGCGTCCGGCGGCGACGCAGTCGAGCAGATC
>JBEIFW010000241.1:0-4432 GCA_040382215.1 Acidimicrobiales bacterium | reverse complement strand
TCTCGGCGACCGCCTCGAGCCCGTGGCGAGCCAACCCGTCGAACAGCGCCGTCGAGCGGAGCCGCTCCAGCTTCTGATCCCGCCTGCCACCCTCCTGGAGCCGGCGCCGATGCCGGTTACGTACACACGGTACCGATACTGCGGCACTTCCGGACCGGACCGAGGTCCTGGACGATCCTGGACGCGCCGCTAGGGTGCCGTAGATGACACCTGCGGAGATCGACGTCCTGGCCGATCGGCTCTTCGCCGCCATCGAGGCCGGCGACGTGGACGCAGTTCGTTCGATCTACGCCGACGACGTGTCCGTCTGGCACAACTTCGACATGGTCGAGCAGACCCGCGAGCAGAACCTCCGCACGCTCGGCTGGATGCACGCCCATGCGTCTGGCCTGCGCTACACCGAGGTGCGGCGCCTCGTGGTCGACGGTGGGTTCGTACAGCAGCACGTGCTGCGGGCCACAGCCCCCGGCGGTACGGCGTTGGCGATCCCGGCGATGTTGCGCATCTATTGCGCCGAAGGCTGCGTCACCCGGGTCGAGGAGTACCTCGACCCGGCCCAAGCCGCCGCAATGCGGGCCTGACGCCGCAACCGACGCCGAGCGACGGCCGCTACGGTCCGCGTCCGTGTCGATGCCCCGGTTGCTCGCTCTCCCTGACGGCGCCCGTTGGCAGGACCTCGCCCGCAACCTGACCGGCGACGACCCTGTCGTCATTGGACCAGGCGAGCGGACGATGGTGCTCGCACCCGTGCCCGGTGAGGTGGTGATCGCCAGTGATGGGTCGGCCGCATCCGGATCCGCCGGTGCGCTCGCCCGGGCGGCAAGCCGCGCCGGTCGGGTGCGAATCGACGACGGAAGCGTGTTCCACGACCTCTGTTTCGACGACGGCCGGTCGCTGGTGGTCGGCGGCGTCCTGCTCGACGCCGAGCGGGGTCTGCGACCGCCGGTCGTGATCGGCCGCGACGGGGCGGCGGTGCGCCGGCTGCGATCTGCACTCGACGACGACGGGGCGCGGGACCTCACCCGGATCCTCCGATACGACGACGCAGCCGATCCGCAGTTCGCCCTGCGCGAGGTCGGAACGGACCTGCTGGCCGGTCCGTTCTGGACGCCGGCGTTCTGCGCCACGGTGATCCGAGCCGCCGAGGCCGTCGGGGTCTTCGAGCCGGCGGAGGACGACCCCGTGCCCGGCCACGAGGTGTCGCTCGCTGCGATCAGTCCTCGCTTGTACGCCCATCTCGAGGACGACCTGCTGGTCCGGCTGTTGCCCCAGGCGCAACGGTGGTGGCCGCTGGTCGAGTACCACGGACTCCGGGACGCGTTCGTGATCAAGTACTCGACGTTCGGCCAGACCGAGCTGCGCGCCCACCATGACGTCGCGCAGCTCTCGGCGACGATCCGGTTGAACGACGGTTTCACCGGCGGCGCACTCGTCTTTCCCCGCCAAGGGTTCTCCACCGCCGGGAGCGCGATCGGTGAACTCGTCACCTGGCCGTCGCTCGTCACCCACCCCCATGCGACCGAACCGATCACCGCCGGCGTGAAGTACGGGCTCACGATCTGGATGGAGCTCCCTCAGGGATACCGGAGGGCCTGAGACCCACCACCCGTTCGCCACGTTGCTGCCGTAGGCTCGATGCCGATGCAGCGCAGCGTGGTCGCCATCGGCGTGACGGTGCTCGTCGGCGTTGTGTCGTCCTGTTCCTCGGGCGGCACGACGGCCGCCGCGCTCAGCCCGTCGGTGGTTGCGACCACCAGCGCCGCGACCGTTGCGGCCACGGCCATTGCGGCTGCTGCCACGGTCGAGGCCACCAGCACGACGACCGTGGCTCCGACGACGACCGCACCCACCACGACCGTGGCTCCGACGACGACCGCACCCACCACGACGGTCGCACCCACCACGACGGTCGCGGCCCCGGTCGTGCTGGCGGCACCGCCGCTGGTCACACCGGTCACGGCGCTTCGTGTCGGCGCCACCGGGCCGGCGGTCGTTGCGCTGCAACGACGACTCCTCGACCTGGGGTTCTGGCTCGACGACGTCGACGGGCGCTACGGCGGCGTCACCCGCCAGGCGGTGATGGCCTTCCAGAAGCATCTCCGGCTGCCGGCCTCGGGCACCGCCGACGCCCGCACCGCGACTGCGCTCAACGAGGCGACCACCCGCGTCGCCGGGCTCGGGGTCTCCACGGACGGAGACCTCGTCGAGGTCGACAAGGGTCGTCAGGTCCTCTACCTGCTTCGGGGCGGCACGACCGTCTGGGCCTTCAACGTCTCGACCGGGACCGAGAAGGAGTACACCGAGCCGAACCAGAAGACCGGCGAGATGATCACCGACATCGCCCACACCCCGGTCGGCGTGTTCAAGATCTACCGGGAGTACACCGACGGCTGGGAATTCGGTCAGCTCGGCGAGCTCTACCGCCCGAAGTACTTCAAGGGCGGGGTGGCCATCCACGGCCACGGTAGCGTCCCGAACGTTCCCGCCTCCCACGGCTGCGTGCGCGTGAGCCTCGAGGCGATGGACTGGATGTGGGCCAACGACGTGCTGCCCCGCGGCATGCGCGTCTGGGTGCACGACTAGACGGGATCAGGGCGCGGGTCGCACCCGGAGCCGGTGGTCCTGCGCCGTGAGGCACCGGCCCGTCGCCAGGTCGAACTGCCACCCGTGCAGGGTGCAGGTGAGCACGCCGGCGGCCACCTCCCCGAACCGGCTCAGGTCGGCCCGCCGGTGAGGGCAATACCGCTCGACCAACCAGTCATCGAGCGCGATCTCCTCCTCGACCGCCGTGGCCGGGAGGCCGATCTTGATCCGTGCTTCGGCCTCGGCGCGCGCCATGCGCTGCGGAGAGAGCGACTTGAAGAAGTGGTACAAGAACTCGTTGTAAGCGCCCTCGCGCCAGGCCCGGAACCGGCACGACAGGAACAGCGAGTTCGACCAGTCGACGGCCCGCACGGCAACGACCGACTCGACGAGACCGCGATCGATCTCGAACCGGAAGCGGAACGGCTCCCCGTGATGTGCGCGGACCGTGCCGGCCGGGAAGTCGACCAGGACATCGGTGTCGCCGCATCGCAGCAGGCATGCTCCGCCAACCCCGGCGCGCAGGCTCGGCGCCGCGGCGAGCAACGGCTCCCACCATGCGGCGAGGCGCCCGACCAGATCGGGGTGCGGCGCCGGCCACGACGCGCGGTGGGAACGCAGCCAAGGCGCCCAGTCGGCTTGGTACTCGGCGAGGTAGTCCGCCTTGTCGTCGAACGGGCGCCGGACGGTCGCCTCGTCCGCCGGTTGCTCGACGGTGGAGCCCGTAGGGGTCGAGGTGATCGCCGTACCGGGAACGACGAGGCGTCCCGAGTGGAGGCCGGCTTGCTCCAGGCGGCGCAGGAACTCGGTCTGGTCGGGGAAGATCGAGATCTCCTCCCCCGTGATCCAGTTCGCACAGAACAGCTCGGGGTCGAGGAAGGCTGGTGGCCCTGCGCTCGGCGCAACTACCCCCGCCCCGACAGCACGCACGTACGACATCGCCCGGGAGAACTGCGCGTCGACCTTGGCCTTGGCCAGGCTTCGCTTGTCCCCTTCGGGAATGTCGTAGACCATCGGATACCAGATCGCCCCGGAGAACTGCAGCCAGTGCTGAGCCACGGGACCGTGGCTGCACAGCGCCGACGGGTCGTGCGGTCGGCAGTCGTTCTGATCGACGAGCCACACGCCGTCAACGCCCACGACGAGCGCTGAGTCACCCTGCGGACCGTCACTGATCGCAGTTTCGACATGAATGGCCACCCGCATCCCGCCGAGATCGACTTCCTCGCCGTTGCGGGTGCGCAGGAACCGACGGAACCCGAGGCTGCGCAACACCCCCTCGAGCTCGTCGCCGGGGAACCCGGGGACAAGGACCGTCACGTCACGGTCGAGGTGTTCGGAGAGAAACGCAGCGTCGAGATGATCAGCGTGCAGATGGGAGATGTAGAGAAACTCTGCCCGCTCGATGCGGGCGACGAGATCCGGGTCGAGCCGGTCGTTGCGTGGGAAGACGAACCACGACCCGAAAAACGCCGGGAAGAACCACGGGTCGCAGACGATCGACCCGTAGCGGGATTCGATCAGTAGTCCGGCGTGTCCGAGCGACGTCGCCCGAAGCCCCGAGGGCGGCAGTGACGGGTCAGGCAACCGGCGGATCGGTGTACTGCTGGCCCTGGCGGGCGACGTGCTCCGTCCACTGGGTGCCGTCCCAGTACCGCTGCTCGAAACGGCCTGAGGGATCCGGATACCACCCGGCCGGCACGGACGGCGTCACCGGCGCAGCCGGCTGGACCACGGGGGCGACGGCCTGCACGACCGGTTCGACGGCGGCGACCGGCGTGGCCGCAACCGACTCGCTCCAGGTGCTCGTGGATGCGACCGGAGCCGGCGTCGCCGCGGGGGTCGGGTC
>JBEIFW010000240.1:0-4445 GCA_040382215.1 Acidimicrobiales bacterium | reverse complement strand
GGCGGATGCGGGCCCGACGGCTCGCCACAGAACGAGGGGAACGATGAACGCACCGAGCAAGCTCACATTCAGCAGGCGGGCGCACGCCTACCACGTCGACGGTCGCCGATGGTCCGGCGCCTCCGGTTGGGGCAAGCGCATCGAGGACAACACCGCGCTAGCCGCCTGGCGGGCCCGTGAGGCCGCACGAGGCGTCGCCCTCGACGACCAGCTCCGCCAGGCCGTGCTCCTCGCCGACGGTCGCGACGAACTCGACGACCTCGTCGAACGGGCGCTGGCGGTCGCCGGGGCGAACGCGCTGCGGGACAGGGGCACCGAGATGCACCGCATCACCGAACTGGCCGACCTCGGTCGTCTGCCGACGATGACCGACGACATGGCCGCCGTGGCCGCCCGCTGGCGCAAGGCGCTCGACGTGGCGGGGATCGAGTTGCTTGACGGTCACGTCGAGCGGATCGTGCTCGTGCCCGAGCTGCAGGTGTGCGGCACGTTCGACCGGCTCGCCCGGTGGCAGGGCCGGACCGTCGTCCTCGACCTCAAGACCGGATCGGGGAGGGTCAAGTACCCGCACTCGATGGCCGTGCAGTTGGCGCTCTTGGCTCGTGCGTCATGGATCACCGTGGGGCCCGGTGAGCGCGTCGACGACCGCACCACCTGGACCGACTTCGCGCCGGTCGCCGACCTCGGCGTCGACCAGGCGGTCGGCCTGATCGTGGCGCTCCCGTCGGACTCCGACGACATCGAGGTCCACTCGCTCGACCTCGAGGCCGGGTGGGAAGCGGCGATGCTCGCCCACCGGGCCAAGCAGTGGACCGCCTCGAAGCCGTCGACGCTCGTCGCAACCGCAACGCTGGCGCCCGCTGCGCCGGCGATCGCCATCCCCGACGACCCGTTCGAAGGGATCGCCTACGAGCCGAAGGGCATCGTCGTCGCCAAGCCCGCCGAACGGCCGGTGGGCGAGCGGTCGATCCCTGATCGGCCGGCGGTGCGCGCCATCGACGAAGGCCCGCTGGTCGACGAGCCGACGATCGCCGCCATCCGGGGCCGCCTCGACCGGGCGGCGGACCATGCGGCGGTCAAACGGTGGTACGCCGAGGCGCATCGCGCCGGGCGGTCGATCGCACTGCGGGACCGCCAGTGGCAGTCCGTCAGGCGGTTCCAGATCGCTTTCGCCGTGCTCGAACTCGTCACGCTCGACGACGACGGCGCCAACCTCGACGCTGTCGCCCGCACCCTCATCGGCCTCGTGATCGGCGACGACGTGCACCCGGCGGTCACCGTCGGATGCGCCCTCGGGTCGCTGACCATCACCGAGGCCAGCAAGCTCGCCAACCTCGCCGCCGTCGTGGCCGAGGGGGTGACGCTGACGCTGCACCCGACCCTCGACGGGGGATGGGGCATCGTCGGCGACGTGGCGGCTGTCCTGGCCGTCTGACCAACCACAACAACAACCACAACAGGAGCACACATGCGAGTCCCCATCGACACCGAACGCACCCCGGGCACCCCGATCCTTCGCCGCCGCAAGATCGGCGAGCGCTACCGTGGCGCCGTCGTCCACTACGAGCAGCGCGACCAGCGCGACGCCGACGGCGTCACCCGCACCAAGCCCGACGGCAGGGTCGCCAAAGAGCTGATCGTCCACCTGCTCACGATCCGGTCGACGATGCCGGTCGGCCGTCGCGACGACGAGTGGACGCCCGCCGAAGGCGAGCAGGTCCGACTGATCCTCAAGGGCGGCGCCTGGGGCCAGTGGATCGAATCGGCCAACGCCGTCACCGGCGGCGTCTGCCGAGGCGACGTGGTCGATCTGACGACCACCCATGCCGAGTACTACAACGGCGCCGGGCCGGCGGTCGGCAAGAGCAACGACGAGGCCGAGATCGACCAGGCCCGACGCAAGGGCCGCACCATCAGCTACCGGGGCGACCTGGCGATCACGCCCGCCACCGACGACGCGGTGATCGAGCGCTGCAAGGCGGCGCACGAGGCGATGCGCGCCGGTGCGACCGCCTCGGCCCGCCAGCCGATCGACGCCGACGAGGAGCAGTGGTGATGGCCGCCGTTACGTTCGAGAGATTCACGCCGAAGCGCGCGCAAACGATCCTCACCTCCTGCAACCTCGACAACCGGGCCATCCGATGGAACCGCGTCAGCAGCTACGCCCAGGCGATGAAGGCCGGGCGATGGATCGACACCGGCGAGTCGATCAAGTTCGACACCGAAGGACGGCTCATCGACGGCCAGCACCGGCTCCTCGCCTGCGTCGAAGCCAACCTGCCGATGTCGGTGATGGTCGTTCGTGGATTGCCGACCGACGCGTTCAAGGCGATCGACTGCGGATTGCCACGCAAGACGTCCGATGTCGTGCAGGCGACAGGCGTGGCCAACTCGAGAGATGTTGTTGCGACGGTCGCCTTGCTATTGGCGTGGCGATTCGACTGCCTTCGCGACTCGACGAAGAAAGCGAAGCTCGTCACACGGGACGACGTCCTCGAGTTCATCGAGATTCATCGCGACACCATTGCGCTCGCTGTGTCAAAGGCCAAAAACCGGGCGAGCAAGGCCTGGAGGATCAACGGGACGGCTATGTGCGCACTCGCAGTCGAGCTGTATCTGGCCGAGCGGCGCGACAGGTTCGACGAGTTCTACGACTCGCTCGTGTGCGGCGAGAACCTGTCGAACGGCGATCCACGGTTGACGCTGATCAAGTGGGCCGGACAAGCTCCACGGACATCGACGGTCGGGTCTGACCATCTTTGGGCGTGCGTGCGCGCCTGGAATGCGTGGTCACAGGGCGAAGAGCTGAAGCAGATCAAGATCTGGACCGGGGCCATGCCGAAGCCGCACATCCCGGGACGATGACCCGATGACCAGCGTGGAGGACGCCATGACCACCGGCTACGGCCTAGCTGTCGAGGCCTGGACCGCCGCCGGATGGCGTGGCGTCCTCCCGCTCCCGGCGCGCAGCAAAACACCGCCGCCGTCGGGCTACACCGGCGCCGGCGGCGGCTGGCCGACCCCGGAGACGATCTCCGCATGGACAGCCACCGGCGCACCCAACGCCTGCCTCCGGCTCCCCGACGGCGTGATCGGCGTCGACGTCGACGCCTACGGCGCGCACGGCGGCGCCGAGACCCTGGGCCGCATGGAGGCCCGCTGCGGTCGCCTCCCGGCGACCTGGACGATCACCAGCCGCAGCGACGGTGTGAGTGGGATCCGGCTCTACCGGGCGCCGCTCGGCGTCGGCTGGCGAGGCGACGCTGGTCCCGGGCTCGACATCATCCAGCATCGACACCGGTACGCCGTGCTGCCGCCGTCGATCCATCCCGAGGGCCGTGAGTACCTGCTCATCGGTCCGGGCGGCGAGCTTGGCGACCATCCGCCGGCCGTCGACGATCTCCCGATACTGCCGACCGCATGGGTCGATGCGCTACGGGAGCCGGTGCGGGAACCGATCCCCGAGCCCGAACGCCAACGCGTCGGCGACGGCCCCCTCGACAGGTTCAAGCAGCGAGCCACCGTCGGCGACGTGCGCGCCATGCTCGACCGTCTCGGCGCGCACGGCTGGCGGGCGGTCGGCGACCTATGGCACGGCACCCGACCCGGCAAGACGACCGGCACCTCGGTCGTCGTCGGCCTCGGTCGGCCCGGCGGCGCCGGCAACGTCGCGCACGTTCACACGAACAACTGGCCCGGACTCCCGGCCGGGACCTACACCGCATCCGATCTGCTCGTCGTCATCAACGGCGGCGACGCCCGCCGAGCCGCCGCCGAGGTGCTCGAAGCCGAAGGCTGGCGCGCCCCCAACGACACCTCGTGGCTGCGAGGCGAACCGGCCGGCGAGGAGGAGGCCGGGCCGAGCGACGAACGGCCGAGCGACGAGGATGCGGCGCTACTCGCGCAGCTCATCGACTGGCAAGAATGGTGGCGCCACGACCAACAGGCCGAAGAATGGCTGCTGTACCCGCTGGTGCCGGCCGGGCGCAGCGTGGCGATCTATGCGCCAGGCAAGACCGGGAAGTCGCTGCTCATGCTGTCGGCGATCGTCGACGGCATCACCGGCCGGCCGGTCCTCGGCACCCGTCCGGCTCCCGACGACCTGGTCGTGCTGTACTTCGACTACGAGATGACCGACGCCGACCTGCGCGAGCGCCTCGAGGACATGGGGTGCGACGAGACCACCGACCTGTCCCGGCTGCGTTACGCCTCGCTGCCGTCACTGCCGCCGCTCGACACAGCCGAAGGCGCCAAGGCCGTTGTGCGATTGGCCAAGCTCGTCAAGGCGAACATGGTCGTCGCCGACACGTTCGGGCGGGCCGTGCAGGGCGACGAGAACGACGCCGACACCGTGAGGAACTTCTACCGGCATACCGGGCTGGCACTCAAGGCCGCCGGGATCGCCGTGGCCCGTGTCGATCATGCGGGCAAGGACCCCGGCAAGG
>JBEIFW010000239.1:0-4503 GCA_040382215.1 Acidimicrobiales bacterium | reverse complement strand
GTCGACATCATCGCCTCGATCGAGAACGCCTACGCCCTCCACTACGGCGTGGATCCCCTGTGAACCGCGACCTGCCCCGACCGTGAACGAGCTCACCCGACGCCTCCGGGCGGCGCTCGTCCCGATCGAGTCCACCGTCGTCGAACGCCGCCCACTCGGCCGGCATCTCCTCGAGATCCGGTGCGACGCCCCGAGCCGGTTCGCCCCCGGCGACGTGCTGTCCGTCCGGGTGGGCGGCGCGACCGTCGGGCCGGCGGGGACCTGGCGTCGCTACACGATCGCCGGCACCGACGACCACAGCTTTCGGCTGCTGATCGAGCGGAACCCGCTCGGCGCGTCCGCACCCTTCTTCGACGCGTTGCGCCCCGGCAGCGCGATGACGGTGCGCGGACCTGCGGCTCCGGTCCTGCCCCCCGTCGGTGACGATCCCTTGCTGATCGTCACCGACCTCACGGGCCTCGCGACCGTCGCAGGCGTCCTCGGACGCCACGAGGTGCCGGCGGCGGCGGCGACCCCCCGCGTCGCCGCCGTGACCGTTCGACCCGACGTCGACGCCTCCACGCTCGCGGACTGCTGGCACGTCATGCCGGACACGACCGTGCTCGGACGCCCCGATCAGCTCGACGACTGGCTCGACGAGCACCACCGGCCACGACACCGAGTCCTAGCCGTCGGCGGTCACGAGCTCGTCTCCCTCATCCGGCGGACGATCGCCCGGCGCGACCACCGACCGCGGGGGCTGCGGACCCACGTCTACTGGAAGCCGGGGCGACGCGGCCTGGAATGACGCCCTGATCCGCGCGCGACGTCGTCGACGAGGCCCGGGCGGCCGGAAGACGCTCAGCCAGGTCGCACCTCGGCCCGGGAGACCATCCATGCGCCGAGCAGCAGCACGACGCAGCCGAGCACCTCGAGCACGAGGATCGGCTCGCCTCGCACGATCGCGCCCAGCGCCAGCGCAACGATCGCCTCGAGGTAGGTGAGCGATGCCGCCCGGGTCGCGCCCACCCGGCTCGAGAGCGCCACCATCGCCACGAACGCAAAGGCTGTACCGCCGGCCCCGAGGGCGAGCACGGCGCCGGCGGCCGGCAGATCCCACGTCGAGTCCCGGACCGTGCCCCACATCCCGAACGGCGCGGTCAGCACGACGGCCACGCCCTGCGCCCACCAGAACGACGGGATCGCACCGTACTTCTGCGCCAACGGCACGTTGGCGACGATCGCCACCCCGTAGCACGTGCACGCCGCAAGGATCAGCCCCACGCCGAGCGCGCTCGATCCCCCGGCCCCGAGGGCCGGCAATCCGAGCAGCACGATGCCGAGCGCACCCACGCCCAGGCCGATGCGCTGATGCCGTCCAGGGAGCCGTGCCAGCGCGATCGACGCCACGACGGCGGTGAACAACGGGATCGAGCCGTTGAGCATGCCGGCCAGCCCCGAGGAGACGTGCTGCTGCGCCAGCGGGAACAACGTCATCGGCAGCGCCATCCACGACAGGCCGACCAGCGCCACCCGGCCGCGGTCGGCCCGCTCGAGTCGCACCTCGCGCGCCTGGGGCAACAACCCCAGCGTCACCCAGCCGATCAGGATGCGGAAGAAGGTGACGGCGCCAGGCGAGAAGTGATCGATGCCGGCAGCGATGAACAGGAACGACGCGCCCCACACCGATCCGGCGAACACGAGCAAGCCCCAGTCGCGGGCCGTGAACGCGCCGCTGTGCGTGCCCTCCGCCGTGAACCGCGTCGTCGCCCGGTCGTCCCTCGGCACCTCGGCATCGTGCTCGGTGCACGACGACGGCGCCATCGACTTCGGACGGGACACGATCCGGCGACGGCCGAGCCCGCAGGCCGGCGTGAACGCGGACTCCTGCGGGGCACGCCCAGGATCCCGCAGTAGGTTGCGGCGCATGGAGCTCCGAGATGCCGTTGCCCTCGTCACCGGAGCGTCCGGCGACATCGGTGGGGCGATCGCACGGGCGCTGGCCGCCGAGGGCTGCCGCATCGCCGCCACCTACGTCGGCCACACCGATGGCGCCCGCGCCGCCGTCGACGCCGCACGGGCCCGCGGCGTCGACGCCGACAAGGGTCAGCTCGACCAGCGGGACGAGGCCTCGATCGACGCCTGCGCCGAGTGGGTCGTGGCCCGCTTCGGCCGCTGCGACATCCTCGTCAACAACGCGGCATGGAACATCGGCATTCCGTTCCCGCAGCTCGACCTTCTCGACGCCCAAACGTGGGACCGGGTGCTCGAGACCAACCTGCGCGGCCCATTCCTGCTGAGTCGTGCGCTGGCGCCGCACCTCAAGGCCAACGGCGCCGGGCGCATCGTCAACATCGCCTCGGTCGGCGGCCTCAACCCCGGTTCGAGCAGCATCGCCTACTCGTGCAGCAAGGCCGGCCTCATCCATCTCACCCACTGCCTGGCCGTGGCGATGGCACCACAGGTGTCGGTCAACTGCGTGGCTCCCGGCCTCGTCGAAGGCACCCGCATGGCCGGCAACCTGCCCCCCGCCGTTGCGGACGGCGCCCGCCGCACCGCAGTCCTCGGTCGCGTCGGCAGCGCCGAGGACATCGCCGCCGCAACGGTCCTGCTTTGCCGGGCCGACACCATCACCGGTCAGACCCTCGTCGTCGACGGCGGTATGCCTGGGGCCATGAACTTTGGCTGAGACCGACGGCGGATCGGCCGAGTGGTGGACGGCAGGGGTTCGGGGGATCGGCACTGAGCGGCGACCCGGCGCCCGGGTCGACGAACGCGCCGGATCACGAGACTTGACAGTGTCTCGATCCGTGCTGGACAGTGTCAAGCATGACGCCGCCGCCTGCCGGGAGCACGCTGATCGATGCCGACGCACACCGACGTGCCTACGAACGGCGGTGGTGGGTCCTGGGCGTGCTGAGCGCCAGCGTGTTCCTGGTCGTCGTCGACAACCTCATCGTGAACGTCGCGCTGCCCACCCTTCAGCGCGACCTCGCCGCATCGGTGACGTCGCTGCAGTGGATCGTCGACGCGTACGCACTGGTGTTCGCGTGCCTGCTGCTCGCCGGCGGTGGACTGGGTGACCGGTTCGGCCGGAAGCGGACGCTGCAGGTCGGCCTGGTGCTGTTCGCGGTGTTCAGCGGCTTCGGCGGCTTCGCCGGCTCGGCGGGCAGCCTGATCGTGTGGCGCGGCGCCATGGGGATCGGCGCGGCGTTGGTGTTCCCGGCGACGCTCGCGATCATCACCAACCTGTTCACCGATCCGGTCGAGCGGGCCAAGGCCATCGGGCTGTGGTCGGCGGTGTCGGTGATGGCCGTGGCATTCGGACCGGTGGCCGGTGGGTTCCTGCTCGAGCACTTCTGGTGGGGATCGGTGTTCCTGATCAACATCCCGATCGTCGCAGTGGCCCTCCTCGTCGGGCACTTCCTGATCCCGGAGTCGCGCCAGGCCCACCGGGGACGGTTCGACCTGACCGGTCTGCTGCTGTCGGTGATCGCCGTCGGTGCGCTCGTGTTCACCGTGATCGAGTCGCCGCACTGGGGATGGGGCAGCACCCGCAGCAACCTCGGCTTCCTCGTCGCCGGGGCCGCCCTGGTCCTGTTCGTCGTCTTCGAGTCACGACGCGACGATCCGTTGCTCGACGTCACCTTCTTCCGCAACGCCCGGTTCAGCGCGGCGACCGGATCGATCGGAATCGCCTTCTTCTCCCTGTTCGGGTTCACGTTCCTGGTGACCCAGTACTTCCAGTTCGTCCGCGGCTACCCACCGCTCGAATCCGGGTTGCGCACCTTGCCGTTCGCCGTCGGCGCCGGCGTCACCGCACCCCTCGCCGCCCGTGCCGCACTCCGGTGGGGCACCACGCGCGTCGTCGCGCTCGGGCTGCTGAACATGTCGATCGGGTTCTTCATCATGAGCCGCATCGACGCCGACGCCGCGTACTGGGGTCCCGTCGTGATCGCCATGCTGATCATGGCCAACGGGTTGTCCCTCGTCACCTCGCCGTGCACCGAGGCGGTCATGGGGTCGCTCCCGCTGGCCAAGGCCGGCGTCGGCTCCGCCGTCAACGACATCTCCCGCGAAGTCGGGGGCACACTCGGCGTCGCGGTCACCGGTTCGGTGTTCGTGAGCCTCTGGTCCCCTCGTCTCACCGAGACCTTCGGTGGCATCCCCGGCCTGCTCGAGGCACTGCCCGGCGGCGTGTTCGAGCAGGCGCGTGACTCGGTGGGAGCCGCGTACGTCGTCGGGCAACAGAGCCCCGATCCGGTGCGCGCCCAGGTCGTCGCCGCCGTGAACGAGTCGTTCATGCACGGCTTCGGGACGGCCTGCCTCGTCGTGGCCGTCACCTCCCTGATCGGATCCCTGGTCGCGCTGCGCTTCCTGCCGGCCCGGGCAGCCGGCGCCAGCGCGCCCTGAGCCGAGACATCACCCGGGCTGCGACGGATCTTCAGGGGTTCTGTTCACACTTGCGCCCGCAAACGACGAAAGCCTGGTCGGCAGTGCTGCTGACCAGGCCTTCTGTGGTGG
>JBEIFW010000238.1:0-4563 GCA_040382215.1 Acidimicrobiales bacterium | reverse complement strand
TCATCGACGAGCTCGATGCGATCGGCCGCAAACGCGGCAGTGGCGCGCAGATCGGCGGGCATGACGAGCGCGAGCAGACGCTGAACCAGATCCTCACCGAGATGGACGGCTTCACCGGCTCCGAAGGCGTGATCGTCGTGGCGGCAACGAACCGGGCCGACGTGCTCGACCCGGCGCTGCTGCGAGCCGGCCGATTCGACCGCCGCATCGTCGTCAACCCGCCCGACATCACCGGGCGCGAGGCGATCCTGCGGGTGCACACCCGCCACGTGCCGCTCGGCGCCGACGTGTCGCTCGCGACGCTTGCGGCGGCCACGCCGGGCATGGTGGGCGCCGACCTGAAGAACCTCGTCAACGAAGCGGCGCTGCTCGCCGCCAAGCGCGACCACGACCAGCTCGCCTACGCGGACTTCACCGACGCGCTGGAAAAGATCGTGCTCGGCGCCGAGCGGCGCATCACCCTCAGCGACGACGAGCGCCGCCGCACCGCCTTCCACGAAGGCGGACATGCGCTGCTCGGCATGCTGCTGCCCGGCGCCGACCCGGTGCGCAAGGTGTCGATCATCCCCCGGGGTCAGGCCCTCGGCGTGACGTTCCAGGCTCCGTCGACGGACCGGTACGGCGTCGACACGAACTACCTGAAGGGCCGCATCACCGGGGCGCTCGGGGGCCGCGCGGCCGAGGCGCTGGTCTTCGGCGAGGTGACCACCGGCGCCGAATCGGACCTCGAGCACGTCACCTCGATCGCCCGCCAGATGGTGGGCCGCTGGGGTATGTCCGACGCCGTCGGGCCGCTGAGCGTGCTGCCCAACCCGACGGGGGACACCTGGTTCCCCGGCGATCCGCGGGCACCGTCGGAGGCCACCCGCCAGCTCGTCGACGCCGAGGTACGCACGCTGGTGGAGGCCTGTTACGCCGAGGCGACGGCGCTGCTGGCTGCGCACCGCGACCAGCTCGACGCCCTGGCCGCTGCACTGCTCGCCCGTGAGACCCTCGACGAGGCCGACGCCTACGCGGCGGCCGGCATCGAGCACCAGAGCAGCTAGAGCTAGGCCGCCGGACTCACGGGAACCGGCCGTCGGTCGGGGTGCGGTCGAGCCGGCCGCCGGCCCTGCAGTCCGTCGAGCGGTAGGCGTCGGGCATGCGCGGGTACACCTCGGCGTAGTAGCCGGCGGCCATGGCCTCACCGGCGGTGCGCCAGGCGTCGCTGCCCCCGAACAACCGGGCCACCTCTCCGGTGCGCTGCATGGCGGTGCAGTCGGTCTGGGCCTCGTCGAACACGCCCGACAGGTGGACGATCTCGTGGGCGAACACGTGCAGGGCGAGCATCTCGTCGTACGACGCGGCCTGCGACGGCGAGCCGTCGAGCCACGATCGCAACGCATCGCACTGCTCGGCCTTCAGGTGGGCCTCGGCACCGGTCCCGGGATCGACGACCTGGGCCCAGCCGGCCTTGCCCAGGTGGGGCAGCTCGTCGAACATCCCGGCGCAGTTGACCCACACCGTTGGGTCACCGGTGAAGCGGCGCGCCACCTCGGTCATGCGGCGTTCGATCGACACGTTCCGGTAGGTGAACCACGACGTGGGCGCCGCGAGCAGCAGGCAGCCGACGATGGCGAAGCCGTGCCAGCGGCCCGACAGATGCGCGATCGTGAACCCGGCCAGACCGAGCACCGAGGCCACGGCCAGCCACCCGAACCAGGGGAGCTGCCTCGTGGTCTCGAGCAGGCCGGGTGTCACCGCTCCACGATCGGCAACCCGGGACACCGGATCGAGGGGACGGGCCGACCGAACCCGACGGCCGCAGCCGGTTCGCGCCGGGCGCTACCAGCGTTCCCAGTGCAGGACCTCCTGCACCGGCCGACGCCGCACCGGCCCGAACCGCCCGATGGGGTAGCCCATCGGTACGAGCGCATAGATGCCGTGGTCCTTGGGGACCCCGAGGACCGTACGGAAGGCCGACTCGCGGAACAGGTGCCACACCGTCAACGTTGCGCCGAGTCCTTCGGCGCGAGCGGCGAGCAACAGGTTCTGCACGGCGGGGTAGATGCTCGACGCCTCGGCCAAACCACCGGCGGCGCGGGCCCCGGCCGCGAGGTGGGCGAGGCGCTTGGGGCCGAGCCGCCTGGCGAGCGCCGAGCCCTTGCGCACGTCGAGCAGGCTCCCCGCCCCCGGAGCGGTCCGTCGGTAGCAGGCGGCGATCACGACCGGGGTCTCGTGGAAGTGCTCGGCCTGGTAGCGCACGGCGTCGGCCATCCGGACGTGGCGCGCGTCGTCCATCCCGGGCACCAACGTGCCGGCCAGCGTGAGGTAGGTGTCGACGACCTCCCGCCACAGCTCGGCGAGGCGGGCCATCGTCGCTCGTTCGGTGACGGCGACGAAGGCGTAGTGCTGCCCGTCGGATCCGCTGGGTGCCCAGGTCGCGGCGCGGACCACCCGTTCGACGACCTCGCGGGGCACGGGCTCGGCGGACAGCCGGCGCATGGCGCGCATGGTGGCCATCACCTCGAGCAGCGGGGCATCCACCCCGACGGGCACCGGCGCATCCGGAGGCTGCGACAGGTCGGTGGCGTCGGCGCGCGCGGTGGGATCGCTCATCGCCGCAGCATGACAGCGATGCGGTCCGTCTCAACGGACCCAGACGGCCGCTTCCACCGGCGCCCGGCTGCCGTCCTGGTACTGGTAGGAGGCGACGCCGGCGAACCGGCACGAGTGCGCCGGGGACGCAGCGGCCGACGACGAGCGCGCCACCGCCCGGGTCATGCCGCGGTACTCACCGGTGGGATCGGCCGCAGGGCTCGTGCCGGCGTCGGACTCGAAGGTGTGGAGCATCGGGGTGTCCTGGCAGCTCGACCAGTCCGGGTAGAAGTACGTGTGGTGGGCGGCGAACCCGGTTTCCTCGGCGACCATGAACGAGTTGATCTGATCGTCCTTGCGGCCGTACCAGAGCCGCTGGGTGAACGACGCCGGGAACGTGGTGCCGGTCTGGGTGAGCACCGTGCACGACATCGCCAGCGACGTGGCCCCGCGAGGCCCGGCCGTGCGGATCCAGGCGGCGTCGAGCCCGGCAGGCCGGCCGCATCGCCAACTCCAACTCCACTGCCCGAGCGGGCGGCCGGCGTTCACCCGCGCCGCCGTGTCAGCGGTGGTGCTGAACGCCACCTCCGACGCCGCCGGGATCAGGATCTCGTTGGCCGAGGTGCGGAACGTCGAGGAGAAGTCCGTGCTCGCACACGACACGGCCGGGGCGGCGCAGTCGTGCAGCACGGCCCACCGGCCGGACCCCGAGTCCCGGTCGTCGACGAAGGACACGAGCGTCCAGCCGCCACCGTCGGTCGTCATGTCGCAGTAGGCCGAGATGGCCGCGCCCGCCGGGTAGAGCGTGTAGGTGCCGCTCGGCGCCTGCGGCCAGACGGCGAGCGCGTTCCGGCAGGTCGTCGCCTGCAACGCCGGCGCGGACACCACCGGTGACCACCCGCTGGTCCCCGCCGCGTTGCGGGCCCGCACCCGCACGTACTGCACGGTCCCGTTGGCGAGTCCGGTGATCGTGGCGGTCGTGGCCGCCACCGTCGTCGAGGCGAACGTCGTGAACGACGGCGAGGTGGAGTACTGCACCACGTAGTCGGTCACGATCGCCCCGCCGTCGCTGGCCGACGGCGACCAGGACACGGCCAGTTGCCCGCTGCTCGGCGCAAGGGTGACCTGCGTCGGCGCCGACGGCACGCGCGCTGCGATCGCGGCCGTGGCCGGGGGCGCGGCGCGATGGGGGTGGTCGGCGGGCAGCGCCCCGGCGAGACCCCACTTCCAGGCCAGGTACCCCTCGACCTGCTGGCGTTCCCCGGGGCTCAGGGCCCGGTCGAAGACGAGCACCTCGCGGTACCGTCCGTTGCCCGAGCGGCCGGTACCGCAGCACTGGTCGCGGCCGATGTCGAGTGGGACCATGGCTGCCGTGCGAGCGTGCCCCCCGACCGCGTAGGGCCGGACTGCGCCGTTGACGCCGAACAGCCCGGTGGCATCCGCCGTGCCGGCGATGGTCACCTCGTACAGGTTCCGGGCGGTGGGCACCACCACGTCGTTCCCGACCCCGGCCCAGTTGCCGTCCCGATTGAGGACGTAGGTCTGGTTGCTGTTCGAGCCTTCCGACGGGTGGAGCAACAGCCCGTTCGGCCCGCGGGCCGACACGATCCAGCCAAAGGTGTTGAACGTGGACGTGTTGCTCTCGACGACGGCGAACACGCTCGCGTCCGGCGACAGCGGCACCGAAGTACCGAGCCAGCCGTTGGCCGTGAAGTTCACGAACCCGCCGGCCGCGTCCACCCCGTAGGTCGGGCACTGGGCCGTGGTGGCCTGCGTGAAGTGGCTGACGAGGCCCGACCGGTCGGCCCACCGGCACACCGACTGACCGCCGGCGGTGACCGGGGTGGACCCGCCGGCGTCGGTGGTCATCGAACCTCGGTCGTTGGCGTCGACCGACAGCACCAGTCCGTCGCGCACCGGCACCTGGGGAATCCACTTGGCGAGGAGGGCTTGCTCGACGGCGGTTCGCTCGGCGTCGTTCAGGGC
>JBEIFW010000237.1:0-4593 GCA_040382215.1 Acidimicrobiales bacterium | reverse complement strand
TCGTGCGCCTCGACGCCGACCAGGTGTCGATCCGAATCGACACCTCGGGCGATCCGCTGCACCGGCGAGGGTGGCGCCCCGAGCTGGCCAAGGCACCCCTGCGCGAGACCGCTGCCGCCGCGCTGCTGCTCGCCGCTGGTTGGGCCGGAGACGCGCTCGTCGATCCCTGCTGCGGTTCGGGCACCATCCCCATCGAGGCAGCCTGCCGGGCCCGGGGTCTGGCACCTGGCCGCCTTCGGTCCTTTGCCTTCCAGTCGGCCCCGGGGTTCGAGCCCGGGACCTGGGCCAGTGTCCAGGGTGCAGCCCGCGCCGCCGAACGGCCGGCGGGCGCCGGTCCCCCGATCGTCGCCCGGGACCGGGACGCCGGGGCGGTCGCGGCCACACGTGCGAACGCCGAACGGGCCGGGGTGTTCGACGACGTGGTCGGCGAACACGCCGCCGGGTCGGTCCAGGTGGAGCCGGCCTCGGCGGGCCTGGTGGTGTCGAACCTGCCGTTCGGGCACCGCGTGGGAGGCGGCGACCTGCGCAATCTCTACGCCCGGCTCGGCACGGTGCTGCGCGACCGGTTCGCCGGTTGGCGGGGGGCGTTCTTGGCGGCGGATCGGGCGCTGACCGGTCAACTCGGGCTCGACGTCGAGCCGGTCCTGGCGTTCGACCTCGGTGGCATCCCCGTGCAACTGGTGGTTTCCGGCCCGTTCGCCCGGTGACGCCGACCGGGTGACCGGGCTCGACGCAGCGCGGTCAGTAGCGTCCGGGCGGTGTCGGAGCGGATCGTCGAGGTGCTCCGGGCCCGCTGGCGATGGGCGGTCGTGGCGCTCTCGACCGCCGGGCTGGTCTGCGTCCCGGCTGTCGTCGCTTCGCTGCCGGTGTCGGCCGACGGGCCCGACCCGATCGAACTGCTCGCCCGTATCGGCCGTTCGGGCACCGTCCCCTACCAAGGGACGGTCGATGCCGTGGGACGCTTCCGACTCCCCGACCTCGGCGAGTTCGGTGAAGCCGTCACCCTGCTCGGCGACCCGAACCGCGTGCGCGTCTGGTTCGGCGGCCCGGAGCGCTACCGCGTCGACCTGCTGTCGACCTTCGGCGAGATCGGCACGCACGTCTCACCCGACGGTGAGTGGAGGTGGGACTCCGAACGTCGACAGGCCGTTGCCGGTGACGTTGCGACCGGTTGGCGCCTTCCCCGTGCGCTCGACCTCACCCCGCCCGAGCTCGGTCGTCGGCTCGCAGCGGTCGCTCAGCCGGGCGACACCGTCGCAGCTGCGCCTGCCCACCGGGTGGCGGGTCGGTCCGTGCCCGGAATCCGGCTCCGGCCGGCACCGGGAACCCGCACCACGGTCGAACGGATCGAGCTGTGGGCCGACCCGGCGACGGGGTTGGTGGTGCGCGCCGAGGTGACGCCGCTCGGCGCAACGCGCCCGACCGTGTCGAGCGCCTTTCGCGACCTGGTCATCGGCCGGGTCGACGCCGGGCCGCTCGCCTGGCGTCCTGCGGCAGGGGTACGGGTGCGGACCAGCGCTCGGTTCGACCCGATCGCTGCGGCGTTGCTGCTCCCGGTGCCACTGCCCGAGGCGCTCGACGAAGCCGGGCGGGCGGCGCCGGCCGCCGGAGCCGCGGGCCTGTACGGCGACGGGTTCGACGCGGTCGTGGTGATCGGCCTCGACCGCCGATTCGTGCCCCGCGGGTTCGACGAGGCGTTGCCCGCTTCGGATCGCCCCTGGGGTGGGCGCGCCCGGGTCCTCGACCTGGGCACGGTGGCGCTGATGGCGATCGACGTCGGGTCGCGGACCTATGTGCTGGCCGGCGCGGTACCCGTCGAGGAACTCGACCGTCGGGCCGAGACGATTGCGGGCTGGGCGACATGAGCACTGTCGTGCGTACCGAGGGCCTCACCAAGCGGTACGGGTCGTCGACCGTGGTGGACGCCGTCGACCTCGAGGTGTCCGAGGGTGACCTGTTCGGGTTCCTGGGGCCGAACGGTGCGGGGAAGACCACCACCATCCGGATGCTCCTCGGCCTGGTCCGGCCCTCGGCGGGTCGCGCCGAAGTGCTCGGCCGACCGGTGGGTCCGACCCTGGCGACCGCCCTCGCCGACGTTGGCGCACTCGTCGAGGGACCGGGCTTCTATCCCTACTTGTCGGGCCGGCGGAACCTCACCCTGTTCGATGCAGCCGGGCCGGGCGGTCGCCCGGGTGATCGACGCGCGCGGGTCGAGGATGCCCTCGCCCTCGTGGGCATGGCCGACGTCGATCGCCGCCCTGTCAAGCACTATTCGCTCGGAATGCGCCAGCGTCTCGGGCTCGCTGCGGCGCTCTTGCGTCGCCCGCGGCTGCTCGTGCTCGACGAGCCGACGAACGGTCTCGATCCGAACGGGATCCGGGAGCTGCGAGAGCTGTTCGTCGAGCTCACCCGCTCGGGTACGACCGTCGTGCTGTCGAGCCATCAACTCGCCGAGGTCGAACTGATCTGCACCCGGGCCGCCGTGATGGTCGGCGGCCGGGTCGTCGCCCAGGACTCGGTCGAGCGGTTGCTCGCGCCCACCGGCGTGGTGGTGCTCACCAGCCCTGATCTCGACGCCGTCGCGCCGTGCCTGGTGCAGCTGGGCGGGCCCCGCCTCCTCGATCGGAGCGGCGATCGGGCCCGGATCGCCCTGGGCGGTCTCCCGTCGGAGGCGCTCGTCGCGGCGCTGGTCGCCGACGGTCTCGCGGTGCGCGAGCTCGTCGTCGAGCGGCGCACGCTCGAGGATGTCTTCGTGGGCCTGACCGGCGGGGAAACGGCATGATCCGCGTCGAGCTGCGCAAGCTGCTCACCCGACCCCGCACCTGGATCACGATCGCGCTGCTGGCCGGGCTGCCGGCGTTGGTCGGGGTGTTCGTGCGCACGACCGGGGTCGGTCCCCGACCTGGTCGGGGTCCGGCGCTGCTGTCGGAGGTGCTCAGCAACGGTTCGATGTTCCCCGCGGCTGCGCTTGCGATCGTGCTGCCGTTGTTCCTGCCGATTGCGGTGTCCGTCGTCGCCGGCGACACCGTGGCGGGGGAGGCCGCATTCGGCACGCTGCGCTACCTGCTCATTCGCCCGGTGCCCCGGGCGCGGCTGCTCGTCGCGAAGCTGATCGCCACGCTCAGCTTCGTGCTGCTCGCCGTGGTCGCTGTCGCCCTCGTGGGCCTGGTGACGGGGTGGTTGCTGTTCGGGCTGCGCCCGCTGACCACCGTCTCCGGCGTTTCGGTCGCGAGTGAGCAGCTGGTCCTGCGGGTGGGGTTCACCGTGTTGTACGTCGCCGTGTCGATGTTCGGGGTCGCTGCGATCGGGCTCTTCGCGTCGACCCGCACCGACGCGCCGCTCGCTGCGACGCTCGCAACGCTGGCTGCGTTCGTCGCCTCGCAGGTGCTCGACCTGATCGACGCCGCCGCCGCGCTGCACCCATACCTGCCCACCCACTACTGGCTCGCGTTCGTCGACCTGTTCCGCGAGCCGCCCTATTGGAGCAACGTGCTGCGGGGTCTCGGCATCCAGGCCGCCTACATCTCGGTCTTCCTCGGCTTCGCCTGGGCGGGTTTCTCCACGCGTGACGTCACGGCATGACGCGGCGGTGCAGCAGGCACTGCATGAGCGCGACGTCGAGCCAACGGTTGAACTTCCGGCCGACCTCCCGCTCGATGCCGACGAGCTCGAACCCGCAGGCGGTGTGTAGTGCGCGAGAGGCGTCGCGACTTGCCTCGATCCGGGCCATGACCGCGTGGAAGCCCTGCTCGGCGGCCCGATCGAGCACGGCGGTCAGCAGCATCCGGCCGATCCCGAACCCTTGGTGGTCGTGATGCACGTACACCGAGTCCTCCACCGTCGTGCGGTAGGCCGGGCGCTCCTTGTAGGGCGACAGCGACGCGAAGCCGGCCACCAGGGGTCCTCGGGGCCCGGGCACCTCGGCCACCACGACGACGAACGCGCCGCTGCGTGCCGCCAACCAGGCCTGCTGCTCGGCAAGCGAGCGGGGGACCAGGTCGAACGTGGCGGTCGACTCCTCGACCTCGCGGTTGTAGATCCGACGGATCTCCTCGGCGTCACCTGCGGTGGCGAGCCGCACGGTCACGCCGGGACCCTCGGGCAGGGTGGGACGTTCGCGCACGGGTCGCAGGCTAGGGCCGGCGGATCGGCCGACTGCTTGGGAATCCGGGCCCGAGGTCCGCTAGATTCGCACCCCGGTCCGCGGGCTCGCCCGCGCCCGCCCTCTTAGCTCAGTCGGCAGAGCACAGCCATGGTAAGGCTGGTGTCGTGGGTTCGATTCCCACAGAGGGCTCGAGCAGCCGGTTCCGGCCGGTCTCGCCCTGGCGGCGTAGCTCAGATGGTTAGAGCACTCGGCTCATAATCGAGTGGTCGTCGGTTCGAGTCCGACCGCCGACACCACGTCCGATCCTCCGGTCCCCGGAGGAGACGACCAGGAACACCATCCAGCTCCACCATCAGGCCAGCTTCACCATCAGGACCGGCAGTCAGTTCGAACGGCTGCCAGCAGCACCGGCAGCACCACAAACCCGCAGCATCTCTCACCCAGTACCTCTCACCCCTGCGAATCGCAGTCATCAACAAGGAGAACCG
>JBEIFW010000236.1:0-4652 GCA_040382215.1 Acidimicrobiales bacterium | reverse complement strand
CGGTCGCCCAGGCGCACGGCGTACCGATTGCCGTCCAGCCGTTCGCCGAGCAGCGCAGCAACCCCCTTGTCCCGGGCCACCTCGACGAGGAGCACCGGCTCGGCCGTGGTGAGCGCGAGCCCGCCCGAGTCGAAATCGCGCACGAGTCGAAGCCGGCCGTAGCGACCCATCTGGTCACGGACCTCGGCCAGGACCGAGGGAGGCACCGGGTACTTCGCAAGGTCGGTGAGCGAGAGGGCGACCTCGCCCGGCTCGAGCCCGGCGACGGCGGCGTTCCACAGCGACAGCGGGCTGATCCGGTACGTGTGCACGTGCTCGGGCGCCTTTTCCAACTCGGCGAAGCGCACCAGCGCCGCCCGAGCCTCCTCGGCGCGCGGGCTGGCCAGTTCGAGCAGCACGGTGTGATCGCTCTGCACGATCAAGGGGTTGGTCGGATCGCTCATCGTCGTGCCCCCAGGATGGACTCGAAGGCAGCCCGGTCGGGCTGCAACGTCCGGCTCGGCCCGAACACCGGCACCGCCTCCCGAGCCGGGCGCGAGGGCGGCGGGCTCGCCGGCTCGGCATCGAGGTGCACCCCTTTGGCCCGCAACGCCGACTGCACCTTCGCCGACGGCAGCGAGGACACCGCCACCGTGGCCGCCACCGGCACCAGGCGGGCAGCCTTCACCGCAACGGCGCGAGCCAGGGCCGCAGGGTCGGCGGCGACGACCACGCAGGCTGCGTCGAGGGTGCGCAGGCCGCCCGTCGAGCGCACGGCGTCGGTTACGAGCCGGGCGACGGCGGCTGGCACCGGACCCGATGCCGCCAGGGTTTCGAGGATCGACTCGGCGGGCTCGCCGTCGGCCGCGGCTGCGGCGATCCGAGTGACGTCGAGGCGATAGACCCGCGCGGCCCCCTCGGACACCAAGGTCGCAAGACGCTCGATGCGCGCGACGAGGTCGGGCTCGACGTCGGGAGGCACGACGACCGTGTGATCGGCCTGGACGACGATCCGACCGCTGCCGCCCAGTCGCACCGAGGCCGGGTCACGCAGCACCGCGCGCGCCAGGTCGGTCAGTCCGATCGGCCCCGAGAGCGGCACCAGTCCGATCGCTCGCAGGCCCTGCAGCAGCTCGGGCAACTCGTCCGGACGGGCGGCGCTGACCGTGCGGGCCCGAACCGCCCACGCCGCAAAGGACGATTCGGGCACACCGGTTTCGGGAGTGAGTTCGACGAGGTCGGCAACGACGGTACGGCGCAGGAACGACACGTCGGGGCCGGGCTCGTCCTCGTCGAGCCACGCTCCCACGATGGCGGCCCACCGGGCCTCGAACGCAAGGGCGTCGAACGCCTCGGCGCGGGCCGAGGGGACGAACTCCACGCGCACCGTGGCGCGCCGGCCGGAGCCTTCGACCCGCTCGACCCGTTCGACGAGACCGAGACGCCGCACCACCGCACCGAGCACCTTGCCGTCGGTCTCCGGGATGCCGAGCTGTTTGGCGGCGCTCGTCATCGCTCGCACCCCGAGGCCACCAGACTTCAGCCCCTCCGCGGGCCGCCGCCGCCACAGCCCCAGGAGCGCCTGGACGCGACCGGGAGCCGACGGCGGTCCTCCTGCGGCCGCCAGGGGGGCCATGAGGCGCACCGGCGCCGCCGGCCAGTCGACGTGAAGGCGACCGCGGCGCGCGACGACGGCGTCCAGGAGCGGCACGCAGACCTGGGCCTCGGTGTCGACCCACGCAAGCCCGGCCTCGACGAGTTCATGCACCGGGGTCGTGGGGCGATTCCACGCCGTGCGGGCGAGACGCCCGACCGAGCCCCCGAGGTACCAGGGACAGCCGAGCTCGGCGACAGGCACACCCCGCAACTCGGCCGCCAGGCGCAGGTACGCCGCCTGCGCATCGGCCGAGCAGCGTTCGAGCGCCTCGGCCACGACGGCGGGATCCCCCAGCGCCCGCTCCAGACTCTCGAGGCGCGACCGGCGACTCGTGCGGTCCGCCGGAACGCGCAGCGACTCCAGCACGAGGTCCATGGCGGAGCTGGTCAGCGCCCCGGCCGCGACGAGGTGACGCAACGCCATCCCGACGGGACGGACGAACGGCTCGACGCCGGGACGGAGCGCGAGACCTGCGGGATCGGCGACCGCAAGCAGGGACTCGACGAGCTCGTCGGTCGCGGCGGCCACCACGTCGGGGGCGAGCGGTTCGGTCTCCCGGGCCAGGCGTTGTGGATCGACGGCCCCGCGATGCCAGACCAGCACCTGGGCGAGCGCCTCGGCGACCGGGGAGCAGCTCGCCAGGGACACGGCGATCCCCACCGGTGACGAGACGATGTGCGCCAAGCTCTCCAAGGGCTCCACGCGACCGGCCCGGGCGTGGGCCAACGGCCCCTGCCCGGCGAGGGCCGCCGCCACCAGAGGAACCCGGACCCCGATCACACTTCGGCCGGCTGCGTCGAGGGCCGTCAACGCCTCGAGCCGATCGGCATGGACGTCATCGACCGGCGGCACGGTCCAAAAGCCTACGGCCCAAGGTTCATCGTGGAGCGGTCCGCCGGGCGAGCGCCTCGACCCGGGCGATCCGCGTACGCATGGGCGGGTGTGCACCGAACAGGCGCTCCGCAAGCCCTCGTTCGGCGTGCGTGGGTTGGCTCGGAAGGCTGCGTCGCATCGCTGCGGCGAGCTCCGGCCCGAACCCGAGCTGCACCGCCCGCTCGTCGGCGCGCAGCTCCGCCGACCGCCCGACGATCCCACCGACCGCCTGGAACGCCAGCACCGGGGCGAGAAACGCCCAGGACACGGCGCGCAGCAGGAGTCCGACGGCGTCACCGAGGACGGCGAGCGGACCGGCGCCGGCTCGTTCGGTCGCAGCCGCCGCGAGCCGCCCGACGAGGAACCCGATCGAGGCGACGGCATGCACGGGAAGCGCCAGCCAGTACCCGGTCAGGAGCGCGACGCCGTAGAAGCCGAGGTGGTGGCCGACCTCATGGGCGAGCACGCCACGCAGTTCGTCGTCGGGGAGGCTGTGCAGCGCGCCCGTGGTCACCACGACGAGGTGGCCCGACGACGCGAAGGCATTCATCTCCTCGGAGTCGGCCACGGCGAGGACGAACCGATCGGGCCGAAGACGGCTGTGGAGGCAGACATCGATCCAGCAGGACTCCAGGAGCGCCGCCTCCTGCGGCGTCGGCGCCCGGGCCCCGAGCAATCGGCGCACGACGAGCTGCTGCAGGGGCCGGACGAACAGCAACGACCCAACGGCACCGTATGCGGCCGGGAACGTCCAGAACGGGACGTCGACGACGAGCTCGGCCACCCACCAGAACAAGGCGAGGGCGAACAACCAGATCGGCACGAACGCAGCCGCAGCGACCAGCGCAGCGGCGGAGGGCCGGTCGAGCCGCCGCGCTCCTGCCCCGCCGACGGTCGTCACCGCGTCATTCTGGCCGATGCCGCACGGGTCCCGACCCGGTCACGCCGTCCAGCGGCTCTGGCCGAAGCGGTACCCGACCGACCGCACCGTCTGGATCAGGTTGGCCTGCTCGTCGCCGAGCTTGGCCCGCAGCCGCCGGATGTGGACGTCGACGGTCCGGGCCCCGCCGTAGTACTCGTAGCCCCACACCCGCGACAGCAGGATCTCACGGGTGAACACCTTGCCGGGGTGCTGCGCAAGAAACTTCAACAGCTCGTACTCCATGTACGTGAGGTCGAGCGACTGCCCGCCGATCGAGGCCTGGTACGTCTCGAGGTTGAGCACCAACGGTCCGTACTCCACGAGCTCCGGGCGGGTGCCGAGGCCGCTGCGCCACAGCAGGTGGCGCAGGCGCGCTTCGAGTTCGTGCGGGTGGAACGGGCTGAGGCAGAAGTCGTCGAACAGGTCGTTGCGCAGGTCGAGGTCGCCGATCTGCGCGCCCGACACCAGGACGAGCAACGGCGCCGTCGGCGTGTCGCGCTTGCGGAGGGTGCGACAGAACGCCCATGCCCCCTCAGGGTCGCGATCGACACCGACCACCGCTCCGGTCCATCCCACCGACGGCTCGATCTTGATCGCGTCCTCGCCCGATCCGATCGCCTGCCAGGGATATCCGGCGAGGTCGAGCGTTCGCACCAACTCCGGTGCCGGGTTCTCGGGATAGAGCACGAACGGTTCCACGACGGTCAGACCATGCGCAGGTAGCGGTCAAG
The DNA here is from genome assembly GCA_040382215.1 of Acidimicrobiales bacterium. Taxonomy (GTDB): domain Bacteria; phylum Actinomycetota; class Acidimicrobiia; order Acidimicrobiales; family Ilumatobacteraceae; genus JBEIFW01. The sequence continues at coordinate 490 of JBEIFW010000236.1, read as the reverse complement.
CTCGAACGGACTCACGTGGGTCTTGTACGCCCGCCACTCGGTGCGCTTGTTGCGCAGGTACCACTCGAAGATGTGCTCGCCGAGCGCCTCGGCGACCAACTCCGAGCGTTCCATCGCACTGAGCGCATCGGACAGGGACTGCGGCAGCGGCTCCATCCCCTCCGCCGCCCGCTCCTCGTCGGTGAGGGCGAAGATGTTGGTCGAGGCTTCCGGCGGAAGGTCGTAGCCCTCCTCGACCCCCTTGATGCCGGCCGCCAGCAACACGGCGAACGCAAGGTAGGGGTTGCACGTCGGGTCGGGTGCTCGGTATTCGATCCGCGTGGACGCCGACTTGTTCTTTGCGATCGGCACCCGGATCAACGCCGAGCGGTTGTTACGGGCCCACGACACGTAGCACGGAGCCTCGAAGCCTGGGATGAGGCGTTTGTAGGAGTTGACCGTCGGGCAGGTGATGGCGGTGAGCTCGGGGGCGTGGCGCAGGAGGCCAGCG
>JBEIFW010000235.1:0-4672 GCA_040382215.1 Acidimicrobiales bacterium | reverse complement strand
TTCACCGAGCAGGGTCGCCGCATGCTTGACGAAGTCAAGCGCTACATGGACGACCACATCTATCCCAACGAGGAGGAATACCACGCCCAGATGGAGGAGGTGGGCCCCAACGGCTACGCCCCCATCATGGACAAGCTGAAGGCCGCAGCCCGTGAGCGCGGCCTGTGGAACCTGTTCATCCCGCACCTCGACCCGAACCATCCGGGCACGAAGCTGTCGAACCTGGACTACGCCCCGATCTCCGAGCAACTCGGCAAGGTGGGGTTCGCATCCGAGGCGCTGAACTGCTCGGCGCCCGACACCGGGAACATGGAGATTCTCAACCTCTACGGCAGCGCCGCGGTGAAGGACCGGTGGCTCCTACCGCTGCTCGAGGGCGAGATCCGCTCAGCGTTCTCGATGACCGAGCCGGACGTGGCCTCCTCGGACGCGACGAACATCGCGCTGCGCATCGAACGCGACGGCGACCACTACGTCCTCAACGGCAAGAAGTGGTTCTCTTCGCAGGCGCTCAAGGAGCGGTGCAAGGTGCTCGTGGCGATGGGCAAGACCGACCCGAACGCGCCCCGCCACCGCCAGCAGTCGATGATCGTGGTCCCGAAGGACACACCGGGGATCTCGTTCGGGCGCACGCCGCACGTGTTCGGCTACGACGAGGGCGGCGGCCACCCCGAGATCATCTACACCGACGTGCGTGTGCCGGCCGAGAACCTGCTCGGTGACGAAGGCAGCGGGTTCGCCATCTCGCAGGCCCGCCTCGGACCAGGCCGCATCCACCACTGCATGCGCTCGATCGGTGTGGCCGAACGGGCGCTGTCCTACATGGTGAAGCGTTCTCTCGAGCGCACCACCTTCGGCACGCTGGTGGCACAGAAGGGTCTCGTGCAGGACTGGATCGCCGAGTCCCGCATCGAAATCGACATGGCCCGCGAGTACGTGCTGCGCTGCGCCCACCTGATGGACACCGTCGGCAACAAGAGCGCCGCCACCGAGATCTCCGGCATCAAGGTCGCGATCCCCCGCATGACGCTCGGGGTGATCGACCGCGCCATCCAGGTGCATGGCGCCATGGGCGTGACGCAGTACGCCCCGCTCGCGCGGATGTACGCGTCGCAGCGCACGTTGCGCATCGCCGACGGGCCCGACGAAGTGCACAAGATGACGATCGCCCGGCGCGAGATCCTGAAGTACCAGCCGGATTTCCGCATGAACGGAACCGCCACGCCGGCCGGCGAGCCGCAGGTGTTCATGCGGCCCTAGCTCGCACGGCTCCCGCAGTTGCGGTGGGGCGCGTTGCTCGCCATCATGCGAGTTGCGGCTCCCAGGGGAGGCAAGCCCATGACCAGCGATGCGACCGTCGACGTGCAGGACCTCGGTTTCGACCCCGACGCCTTGCGGGAGCGCTACCGCTACGAACGCGACAAGCGCATCCGGACGGACGGGGCCGACCAGTACATCGAGATGGCGGGCGAGTTCACCCACTACTTCGAGGACGACCCCTACGCCGACCCCGGGTTCACCCGCGCCGCGATCGCCGACGAGACCGACATCGCCATCATCGGCGGCGGGTTCAGTGGCCTGCTCGCCGCCGCCCGCCTGACCGAGCACGGCGTCACGTCGTTCCAGATCGTCGAGGCGGGCGCCGACTTCGGCGGGACCTGGTACTGGAACCGCTACCCGGGCGCCCAGTGCGACACCGAGTCCTACTGCTATCTGCCGCTGCTCGAGGAACTCGGCTACATGCCGAAGGAGAAGTACTCCTACGTCCAGGAGATCTTCGGGCACTCGCAGCGCATCGGCCAGCACTACGGCCTCTACGCCAAGACGCACTTCCAGACCAGGGTCCGCTCGATCGACTGGGACGAGTCGCTCGGGCGCTGGCACGTGCGCACCAACCGCGGCGACGACCTCAAGGCCCGGTTCGTGGTGATGGCGCTCGGGACCACCACCCGGGCCAAGCTCCCGGGCATCCCCGGGATCGAGGAGTTCGAGGGGCACTCGTTCCACACCAGCCGCTGGGACTACGGCTACACCGGTGGCGACACCAACGGCGGGATGACCGGCCTCGCCGACAAGCGGGTGGCCATCATCGGCACCGGGGCCACCGCCATCCAGTGCGTGCCCCGGGTCGCCGCCGATGCCGGCCACCTCTACGTGTTCCAGCGCACGCCCTCCACGGTCGACTGGCGCCGCAACAAGCCCACCGATCCCGACTGGTGGGCGACCCTCCAGCCCGGCTGGCAGCGCGCCCGCCGGGAGAACTTCGGGGCGCAAGCCGCCGGCACCCCCGTCGAGGTCGACCTGATCGACGACGGCTGGACCGACATCTTCCGCACGGTCAGCTCGCCCAAGGGCGCCAACCGTCCGCGCACCAAGGAAGAGCGCGACCGTGTGGTGGAGATCCAGGACTTCCGCAAGATGGAGGAGCTGCGCCACCGCGTCGACGACGAGGTGGAGGACCACGACACCGCCGAGGCGCTCAAGCCCTGGTACCGGGTGATGTGCAAGCGGCCGACGTTCAACGACGAGTTCCTGCCATGCTTCAACCGGGACAACGTCACGCTCGTCGACGTGAGCGAGGCCCGCGGCGTGGAGCGGATCACCCCGCACGGTGTGGTCGCCAACGGGGTCGAGTACGAGGTCGACTGCATCATCTACGCGTCCGGGTTCGAGGTGTCGGCCGAGTTCCGCCGGCGCCTCGGCATGGACGTCAACGGCCGCGACGGGTTGTCGCTGTTCGATCACTGGGCGGACGGCCTCACGACGCTCCACGGCTTCTCCACGCGTGGCTTCCCCAACTGGTTCTACATCGGGGTCTCGCAGAACGCCTTCAGCGTCAACATGACCTCGATGTTCGACGACCAGGCCCGTCACATCGCCTACATCATCGCCGAGACGATGCGGCGCGGTGCCCGCACCGTCGAACCCACGGAACAGGCCGTCGACGAGTGGGTCGAGGTCATCAACGGCTTCAAGGTGGGCGGCGTCGGGTTCCTCGAAGCGTGCACGCCCGGCTACTACAACAACGAGGGTGCACCGCGCGCCGGCAGCGCGTTCTTCGGGGCGTACACCCCGGGGGTGAACGCCTTCGCCGAGGTGCTCGCCGAGTGGCGGTCCCGGGGCCTGCCCGGGATGGAACTCACCGACGCCCGGTAGCCGGCCGTGGGCGGCGCAGCACGACCGGTCGTCGTGGTGGGCGGCGGCATCGGCGGCCTGACCGCGGCCCTGAGCCTGCATGCCATCGGCCTCGAGGTCGAGGTGTTCGAGTCGGTCGCGCGCATCGAGGCGCTCGGCGTCGGCATCAACCTGCTGCCCCACGCGGTGCGCGAGCTCGACGCCCTCGGCCTGCTCCCTGCGCTCGAAGCACGAGCCGTTGCACCGCAACGGCTCGTGTACCTCACCAAGCGAGGCGAGCGCATCTGGGACGAGCCGCGAGGGCGAGCTGCCGGCTACGCCTGGCCGCAGCTGTCGATCCACCGGGGCGTGCTGCAACAGGTGCTCCTCGATGCCGTGGTCGACCGCCTCGGTCCGGCTGCGGTGCGAACCGGCCACCACCTCGTCGAGGTGATCGGCGACGGCGACGAGGTCACCGCCCGGTTCGCCGACCGCCGGGGCGGCGCCGTGAGCACCGAGGTCACGACGGGGTTGCTCGTCGGCGCTGACGGGATCCACTCGGCTCTGCGCGCACAGCGCTACCCGGACGAAGGGCCGCCCAAGTGGAACGGGGCGCTGTTGTGGCGGGGACTGGCCGAATCCGACGCAATCCTCGACGGGCGCACCCTGGTGTGGGCCGGGCACCCCGACCAGAAGTTCGTCGCCTACCCGGTCGCCGATCTCCCGGGCGGGCGGCAGCGGGTGAACTTCATCGCGGAGTTCCGCACCTCGGACCGGACCATGGCCGAGCGCGAGGACTGGAACCAGCCGGGCGTGCTCGGCGACTTCATCGACCGGTTCGAGTCGTGGCGGTTCGACTGGCTCGACGTGCCCGCGCTCATCCGCTCCGCACCCGGCACCTTCCGCTTCCCGATGGTCGACCGGGACCCGTTGCCGCAGTGGTCGTTCGGCTGCACCACGTTGCTCGGCGACGCCGCCCACCCGATGTACCCGATCGGCTCGAACGGGGCGTCGCAAGCCATCCTCGACGCCCGGGTGCTCGCAGGTTGCCTGCGCAGCCATCCCGACGACGCGCTCGAGGCGCTGGCCCGCTACGACCGTGAGCGACGACCGGCCACGGCGGCGATCGTCGAGGCCAACCGTGGGCTCGGCCCGGAACTGCCCATGCAACTGGTGGAGCAGCGCGCGCCCGCCGGAGGACGCGATCTGGCCGAGGTGATCAGCCCCGAGGAGATCCTCGCCGTCACCGAGGGATACCGGCGCACCGCCGGCTTCGCGCTGGCCGCGCTGGCCGACGGGCGCTCGCTCGCCGACCGCGCGTACTGAGCGAGGCCACCGACGGCGATCGCCAAGTGATCATCGGATGTTTGCCGACCTCCCACCGGGCGGTCACCTTCCGATGACCTCGCGATGGGACCGTGAGAGGGACCCGATGAGTGGTCCAGGGGCTATGCGGCTTGGGGTGGGTTGGTGGTCCAGGTGGTGGCGAACTCGGCTGGGGTGAGGTCGCCGTGGGCGGTGTGGGGCCGCTGCCAGTTGTAGTCGATGCGCCAGTCCT
>JBEIFW010000234.1:0-4673 GCA_040382215.1 Acidimicrobiales bacterium | reverse complement strand
TGGCGAGCTTGCCGGTCTTCCAGCCGTCGGCGAATGCGACGTAGTCGGCGTCGCCGATGACGAGGTAGTCGAGCTTCTTGGAGACGTTCTCCTTGAAGCTGGCGCCGACCTCGACGACCGCTGCAGCTGCTTCGCGGCGCACCATCGAGTACATGGCTCCCGTGAAGCACACCGTCTTGCCGTAGAGCGGATGACGCGGGTCAGCGTCCGGGCTCCCGTCTCTTGAAGCGAGTGACGCTGCGGTAACCGCCGCTTCGAACGACGACGGGGTGAGGGTGCCGGGTGAGTACGGAAGGGTGCTGCAGAGGTCGTAAAGGCTTGTGCAGCCGATCGTTCGTTGGGCTGCGAGCAGCACATGAGCTGAGGCGAGCGCGTCTTGGCCGGCATCGTGGTGATCGAAGGGAAAGTCGACCTTGCGGGCGACTACGCCAAGTCCAAACGACGCGAGACCGGGCCACACGCGCTTGGCGATGCGCCAGGTGCAGTAGACCTCCATGGTCGGGCCAGGGAGGTCGTAGCGGGCAGCTGTCGCGCGCAGCGCACCAATGTCGAACGTGGCGTTGTGCGCGCACACCTTCGCACCGTCGATGACCCGCATGAGTGTCGGCCACGCTTCTCGCATGGTGGGTGCGCCGGCGACGTCGGCGGGTGTGATGCCGTTGACTGCGATGTTGTAGGGCGAGAAGTCGACCTCGGGATCCACGAGGAACGAGGCATCAAGCACGACCCTGCCGCGGCTGACGAGTGCGAGGCCGACGGCGCAGATGCTCGAACGCGAGTGGTTGGCTGTCTCGACATCGATCGCCACGAAGTCAAGAGCCGGCCCGATGGCGGATTCGAGGGAATCGAGCGGAACGGGGCGGTTGCGTACTCTATGAAGTCGAATGTCGATCGCGTCCACGGATGGGAACCATAGCCATGTGGATCGAGGTCGAACATAGGGGCGATGGTTCCCGAGCTAATTCAGAAATGTGTGCCTTTCGCGGCCATTCGCAGAGAGTTGCCGGGGTGTCGGCATGCCGTCCTAACGGCGTTGGTGACTGTGCCACCTGCGGAGCGCACCCCTGCCGGACACGTTGCGCTAGCTCGTGGCGATGCCAGGACGTTGCGCAGCGCGGTCGAGCTGGGCGCGAAGGGAGACGACGTCGCCGAGGACCCAAACATCGGTGAGCACGCCGCCCTCGGCGGTGAAGAACGCAGAGCCGATCCATTCGACCCGTGCACCCGTCGGCGCGTACCCGAGGAACTCGCCGACGTGCTGCCCGGAAAACAGGACGTTCGCGGCAGCGTGCTCGCCCTCCACGACGAGTGTCTGCACATCGCAGCGGTACGCGCGCAAGGCGGTCGTCACCAGTTCCACATACCGGCACACCGCCTCCCGGCCTTGCACTGCCGATCCCACCGAGCCCCGGAAACGCACGTCCGGGTGCAGGATGGCCGGCGCTACGGCGAGATCTCGTTCGTTCCAGAGGCGGCGGTAGAACATGCCCACGAGGTCACGAACCGGCACGGCCGGATTCTTCCACGGAGCAAAACCTTGCCCGACCGCCGCGGGGGCGAGGCCTGACCACACCGGTCAGCATCACCGGAACCGTGCACCGGCCGTTGGAGCCCGCCCTTCTGTACGCTCGACGTCCGGTGACGGGGAGGTTCTGATGCAGGTCGGATACGTGGTGCTGTACGTGAACGACGCTCCATCATGTCTGCGGTTCTGGACCGAGCAGGTCGGAATGATCGAAAAGAGCCGGACGACGGTCGGCGATGCCGCGGTTGTTCAGGTCGGATTCGAGGATCAATCGTTCGCGTTCGAACTGGTGCCGCTCGAATTGATGAAGGACAACCCCGATGGCCTCGATCTCGCAACACCATCGATCGCGTTTCGGGTGAAGGACCTCGCAGCAACTCGTTCGGCGCTGCTTGCCCGCGAGGTGCAGGCAACCGAACTGAGCGAGCACTCCGGGATCCCGTCCTTCGCGTTCTCCGACAACGAAGGGCGCTGGTTCGCCGTCGTCCCGGACTGACGGCTCACGATCGTCGATCCCGGCGCGCAACACGTGCGCAACGCCCGACGCACACGCCTGATGGACGGGCGCTCGAATCCCTTGCCGGCTCCTCCGAGCGGCTTCCCCAACCGCCGCGACTACAGCGACACGGCGAACACCACAGCGCTGCAGACCAGGAGCACCCCCGCCGGAGCGATGTGCTGCACGGCGTCCTTGCGACGGAGGTGCACAGCCGTCGCTCCGGCGAAGTACACGGCCAGGCACAGCGAAGCCACCGTGCGCAACGTGTCGTTCCATTGGCCGAGGAGCAGGCCGAGCCCACCGGCCACCTTGGCGGCACCGAGCAACGGCAGCATGCGCAGCGGCACGCCCAGTCGCTCCATGGTCGCCACGATCTGGGGCGCTCGACGGACGTCGGCGAGTGCGGTCGCCCAACAGGCGACGATCAGCACGACGGCAAGGACGGTGCTCAGCTGCTCCACGGGCACATCCTCACGCACCTGCAACGCGAGTTGGCACAGGAGCACCACCTTCCCGGCGTGCCCGACCTCCGGGCGCTCGCAGGACGAGCTTGCGAGGGGACGACGGTGGCCGGCGAAGCTCAGCGCAGCGAGGCGGGATGGACCGGCAGATCCATGTGCCGGGCGAGGGTGTGGACATCGGCGGCGTTCGCGCCAGCAGGCCCCGGAGTTGGAAGAGTTGCCGTTCGTCGCGTGCACCGGCGAGGAGTTCCATCGAGACGGCGTCGCCGATCGCGAGCTCGTCGGCGAGCAGGCGCTCGACCGCGTCGCACACGGGGGATCCGGTGCCGCGCAGAAACTCGACCCACGCCGAGGTGTCGACGAGGATCACACGCGTCCCGTGCGCATCTCGTCGAGGTCGCCGTCCCAGCCCGTTCCGTTCAGGGCGCGCGCCTCGTGCAGGCCCAGAGGCTCACCCGCCAGCCGCCGAAGCGCCAGGTTGACCGCGTCGCGCTTGGTCTTCAGGTGGAAGCGGTCCATCACCTGCTGGCACAACGCATCATCGATGTCGATGTTGGTGCGACTCATACACCTACGAAACACCGGGGCTGCCGGGGCAACCCTCGGCGTTGCCGCACGGCACCGCCGCTCAGGACGAGCCGGGCCCGGCCTCGCCGTAGTCGACGAACACCTCGGCGATCGGATAGGACACCACGACCCCGGCCCGCCGAGCACCATCACCCGCCGTCCTCCGTCGGGCAGCGGTGCTCGTCAGGATCGACCGCGAGTGCGTGGTGCACGCCGCCGATGAGGTTCGTCCCGAGGAGTCGGCGGGTGCGCGTGCCCGGTCGCGCCCGCAGCGCAGTGAGTGCTGCGGCGCGCACGCTCGCCGCCACCCGGGCCGAGCGGATCGCCGCGGCCGGGTCGATCGCGACGAAACGGACGCCGTCCCCGGGGCGCAGCTGCACGGCGCGGGTCACGTCGTCGGCGACGACCGTCGCGATCTTCGGATACCCGCCGGTCGTCTGGTGATCGGCGAGCAGCAGCGTGGGCAGCCCGTCGCCGGCCACCTGCACCGAACCACGCAGGGTCGGCGTCGACGGGATCGCAAGAGCGTCGAGCAACGGCAACGGTGCGCCGTCGAGGCGCACACCCATGCGGTCGTAGGCGCTCGTGAGGACGTACGGCGTGCCCAGCAGCGTCTCGACGGCGCCGGGCACGAAGCACTCGGTCTGCGGTCCGAGCACCACACGCAGCCGGCTCGGGCGCATCGCCGACGCGGGAACCTCGATCGGCCCGTCCCGTTCGTCGTCCTCGACGGGGTCGTGGACCACGATGCGATCACCCGGACGAAGGAGCCCGCCACCGAGCCCGGCGCGCACGTGCGTGGACGTGCTCCCGAGCCAGTGCGTCGCGCGCAACTCCCCGGCGACGGCCAGGTAGCACCAGCTGCCCCACGGCCCGGAGCTGATGGCCAGCACGTCCCCCGGTCGCAGCGTCACGACGGCCCAACCGGAGACGAGCGCCCCGTTGTGCGAGAGGTCGAACTGTCCGCCACAGACCGCCACCGTGACCGCCGCCCCGGCGCAGGCGACCGTGAGCCCACCGACGGAGACCTCGACCGCCGTGCCCGATCCCGGACGCCCGAGCGCGGCATGAGCCGCGGCGTGTGCGAACGGGTCCATCGGGCCCGACGCCGGGACACCGAGCCGCAGGCGCCCCGGTCGGCCCTGGTCCTGGAAGCTGACCAGCGGTCCGGCCCGACGAACCTCGAGCACCGCTGCGCTCACGGCGCCGGCCTCGACCCGGCGGCCGGCGTCGACCCGGCGGCCGGCGCGCACCGGAACGCAACGGTGTCGCCCACGTCGAACCGGTAGGGACGGTCGGGGTCGCCGGTGAGCACCGGCATGGCGGTGCGGCCGATCGCATACCAGCCGGTCGACATCGCGACGGGCGTGATGAGGCACTGCCGGCCGGCGATGATCACGCTGCCCGCGGCCACCAACGGCCCGGGCACCGGCTTGCGCGCCAGCGCGATCGCGTCCGGGGTGCCGAACAGGTAGGCGTAGCCGGGGGCGAAGCCGTACATGGCCACCGTGTACTCGGCGCCGGTGTGCGCAGCGATCACCTCGTCGCGTGTCCGTCCGGTGCGCCGGGCGACGGTGTCGAGGTCCGGCGCCGACTCTGCGTCCACGGTCATCTCGACGAC
>JBEIFW010000233.1:0-4696 GCA_040382215.1 Acidimicrobiales bacterium | reverse complement strand
CCCACGGCGACCTCACCCCAGCCGAGTTCGCCACCACCTGGACCACCAACCCACCCCAAGCCGCATAGCCCCTGGACCACTCATCGGGTCCCTCTCAGTGGAAGGTGCGCGACGCGCCGACGAACTTCGGTGCACCGGCCTTGCCTCGCAGCATCGTGGTCGAGTTCACCTTCGGTGGCATGCCCGGGGTGTAGGCGACATGGTCGTAGAACTGCTGGGCGCTCTCGAGACCGACCCGTCGAGGCAGCTCGTCCCACAGGGGCCGGAAACGGCGGTGGACGAGCACCCGGTAGGCGGGTCTCGGATCCGGGCGTCCACCGGGGCGGGCCGCCGGCCCGTAGGGCGAATACGCCCCCGGCACCTACCCGTGACCGCCGGGGCGCTCGACCTCGTCGAAGTCGTCGTCGCTCACGTCGCCGAGCAACACGGCCCGACGAGCGCCGTCGGCGAGGGTGAGCGCCGTGGTGCGCCACTCGGCGAGAACCTGTTCGAAAGCGGCGAGCGGGCCACCGGTGGCTGCGTCCTCCAGCGCAGCGCCGGCTTCGGCGACGAACGCCGCCCGGTCCTCGTTGTCGAGGTGACGGAGCCAGGAGAGCTCCGCCGGTGCCGAGGCGCGCCACGACAGGCCTACGAGCGCCATCGACCATCGGGCGACGGCGGCGGTGTGCTCGATCGAATGAAGCGTGGTCAGCACCAGCGCCGTGCCGTCGACGGCACGCACCAGCGCCCGGCCGTGCTGGGCGGCGTCGAGGATCTCGGTCCGGCGATCCTTCAGGTCGGACGCGGTGTAGATGGTGTTGGTGGACATCGGTGGCACCCCCTGGTCGGCCATGATCCTGTCGGCTGCCTGGTCCGCATCATGACCATTTGGTCAGTTTTATGACCAAGATCCTGGCCGAAGAGTACCGGTCGGCCGGCTGGTCGCCAACCGGCTGAAGCGAGGTCGGGACGTCGCCGCCGCGGACGAGCGTCGAGACGCCCGGGAGCTGACCACGCAGACCTGAGGGTGCGGTCGCCTCCCCTCGTCCGGCGTGGTCAGCAGCCGGTGGCGTCCCGGAGTCGCTGACAGGCCTCACGCATGCGGGGCACGCCGAGCTGGACGACGGGGCGTCGGAAGGCGTCGCGCCGGATCGTGTGGATGTTGTCGAAGTTCACGATGCACTCGCTCGGCACCCCGTCCTCATCGGGTGTCAGCACCAGCTCCGAGACCAGGCCGCGCACGGTGCGGGTCAGCGCGGCCACGACCACCGATCCGATCCGATCCGCGATCGGGTCGCGGGTGAGGACGAGCACTGGCCTGTCCCCGCCCGGTGTCGCCGCGAACCAAATCTCACCGCGCTGCATCGGACCAGTCCGACCAGTCCTCGGCCGGACCCCAGGCGGCGACGGCCTCGAGCGACGCCTCCTCCGCACTCAGCGGCGACGACAGCCAGGCCTGCGTGTCGTGCTCGGCTGCGAGACGGACCAGATGGCGATGGAGGGCATCGCGCAACAGCTCGGACCGGTCGACACCGAGCTCGTCAGCCCAACGCTGCGCGGCCGCGGCCTCGTCATCGTCGACTCTGAAGCTCAGCATCGTCATACGAACATCCTACAGCGTATGACGATGCCGGGCGCGGCAGGGAGCCGGGCAGGGGATGCTCGGTCAGCGACGAGGGAAGCGGGCGGCCTGGGCTCGGGCGAGGCGGGCGCCGGCTGCTGTTCCTGGGGTGATGGGCACCACTCGTGGCGGGGTGCTCGTCGCAGCGCCGTCCGTCGTGCGCCGTCCCCACCGAGGCCGTCCCCGCCGACCGTTCGGGGTTCGTTGCTCGGACGGCGCGTCAGCGCCGGTCGGCGAACCACTGTCCAAGAGCGGCGAAGCCCTCGTTGAGGGTTATCGGCGGCGCCCGCCGACAACCCGCGTTGCGTGTCAACCACCGCTCCATTCCAGCGTTTCGACCTACCGCCGCCCGGGAGGACACGGGGGGCAGGAGCCCGGGCGGGAACGCCACCGGCGGACCTCGTGCGATGCGGGCGCAGGTGGGTCCGTGGAAGGATCGGCGCCGGTAACCGGGTGGCGCGACCGACGGGGTGAGACATGGCGCGGCCGAGCACGGCACAGCCGCACGACACATCGGACGGGCTCACGCCGTTCGCACGGGCGGCCCGGAACCCGATGCTGCTCGGGCTCTTCATCCCGCTGCAGAACGGTGCATGGACGCCGTCGCTCTACCCCCGCTCGACGGACTGGACGTTCGAATACAACGCCGAGTGCACGGTACGCGCCGAGGAACTCGGGTTCGATCTCGTCTTCGGGCTCGCCCAGTGGCACGGGGCCGGCGGCCTCGGCGGCGAGATGCGCTTCCGCGAGAACACCCAGGATCCGCTGCTCGTCACGGCCGGTCTGGCCGCCCTCACGCGCAACATCATGCTGATCTCCACGGTGCACGTCCTCTACGGATGGTCGCCGCTCCTGCTGGCCAAGTACGCCGCCACGCTCGACCACATGTCGAACGGGCGCTGGGGCATCAACATGGTCACCGGCATCAAGCAGGAGGACTTCGAGATGTTCGGGCTCGACCCGATCGAGCACGACCTGCGCTACGAGATGGCCGACGAACTCCTCGACGTGATGAAGACGCTGTGGTCCTCGACGGAGAACGTCGACCACCAGGGACGCTTCTACCGGATGAAGAAGGGGTTCGTCTCCCCCAAACCCGTCCACGGCCGTCCGATCATCGTGAACGCCTCGAGCAGCGGCGCCGGGGTCGACTTCGCCGCGAAGCACTCGGATCTGCTGTTCATCACCAGACCGGCCGGCTCCGATGTGTACGGCCTGTTGAAGGCGCACAACCAGTCGATCAAGCAGCGGGCTGCGGAGGCGGGGCACACGGTGCGCACGATCATCAACCCGCACATCATCTGCGCCGACACCGAACAGGAGGCCAAGCAGCGCAGGCAGGCCTTCATCGACCACGCCGATCCCGTGGCCCTCGAGAACTTCTTCAGGTTCATCACCGGCGGCGACACCGTGTCCTGGAAGGGCGCCGTACGCAACGATCTCGCCGTCGGCGGCAACATGCAGATGGTCGGCACACCCGAGCAGGTCGTCGACAAGATGCTGAAGCTGCACGACTGCGGGATCGACGGCATCCAGATCAACTTCTACGACTACCTGCCCGACCTCGAGTACTTCGGCGAGCGCGTCCTGCCGCTCATGAAACAGGTCGGGCTGCGGATCTGATGGCGTCGGTCATCGATGCGCACACGCTGCGGGCGTGGTTGAACGACGGCGGCGAGATCGCCGTCCTCGACGTGCGCGACGGCGGTCCCTTTTCGCGGGGTCACATCCTCGTCGCGTCGGGCGTGCCCCGGGCCGTGTTCGAAACCTCCCTACCGAGGTTGCTGCCGCGTCGGTCCGTGCGTGTCGTGCTCACCGATGACGACGGTTCGACGCTCGCCGCCGCCGCCCGGCTCCTGGAAGAGGGCGGCTACCACGACGTGCACCTCCTCGCAGGTGGCAATGCGGGCTGGACGGGCGCCGGCTATCAGCTCTTCTCCGGGAGCAACATCGTGTCCAAGGTGTTCGGCGAGATCGTCGAAGAGCAGCTCGGCACCCCGCACATCGACCCCGCCACGCTGAGCCGCTGGCGCGAGCAAGGCACGCCGTTCCAGCTGTTCGACGTGCGCCCGGCCGGCGAGTACCGCACCGTGAGCATCCCGGGTGCCACGAACTGCCCGGGGATGGAGTCGGTGCTGCGGATCCCGTCGCACGTGATGGATCCATCCGTGCCCGTGGTGGTGAACTGCGCCGGCCGCACCCGTTCGATCATCGGGGCGCAGAGCCTGCGCGAGGCCGGTCTCCCCAATCCGGTCTTCGCGCTCGAGAACGGCACCATGGGGTGGCAGCTCGCCGGGTTCGAGCCCGACCACGGGCGATCGGGTCTGCTCGCCGAGCCCGATGGTGACGGCTTGCGGGCTGCGCAGGCGGCGGCCCGCAGCCTGGCTGCCCGCGAGCACGTGCGGTTCGTCGCCCGCGGCACGCTCGAGGCCTGGCTCGCCGACGATGCGAGAACGACGTATCTGTTCGACGTGCGGATGCCCGAAGCCTTCGCGCTCGCCCGGCTGCCCGGCAGCCAGCACGCGCCCGGTGGGCAGTTGATCCAGGCGACCGACATCTATGCGGCGGTCCGCAACGCGCGCATCGTCGTCGTCGACGAGCACCTCGTGCAGTCGGTGATGACCGCGCACTGGTTGCGACGGATGGGATGGGACGCCTGGGTGCTCGAGGACCCGCGCGGGCAGTTCACCGAACAGGGGCCTCCCGACCAACGGACCCTCGTGCCGCCCGACCCGCGAGCCCAGGCGATGCAGGCGAGCGCGCTCGTCGCTGCAACCGCTGCGGGCGCGTGCACGGTGATCGACGTCGGCGAGAGCTACTGGTACCGGCAGGGGCGTGTGCCGGGCTCGCGGTATGCCATGCGCAGCCGGCTCGGCGAGGCCCTCGGGCCGTTCGATCGGGCCACCCCGCTCGTGTTCTGCTGTTCGACGGGGGCCCAGGCGCCGTTCGCCGCCGGTGATGCGCTCGCGCTGGGGTTCACCGACGTGTCCTACCTCGTCGGCGGGCGGGCGGCGTGGCGCCACGCCGGCGGCGGCTCCGCGGCGATCGGCAACGACGACGACGAACTGCTCCTCCCCCCCACCGACGACATGTGGT
>JBEIFW010000232.1:0-4770 GCA_040382215.1 Acidimicrobiales bacterium | reverse complement strand
GATGCGGCCCGCCAGGCCGAGCGCACGGGCTGGGCCACCGGACGTCCCGGCCTGTTCCCCCCGGGCTTCGTGGCGTCACCGTGGCTGCGCGCCGCCGGCCTTGCGGCCGCCGGGCGCGACTCGTCGGCGACGCAGCTGCTCGTCGAGATGCTCCAGCGCGACACCGGCACCTGGGTGCCTCCGGAGGGCGCGCCGGTCGAACAGCTCCGGGTACTCGCGCGCTCGATCCCCGAGCCGGCGCCGGTCGAGGCGTTTCACGCCGGCTGGGTGTACCAGGGGGTGCTGCACCAGGGCGGCGCGGTCGAACAGTCGGCTGCGTACGGCGCCCGGCTCTACGACCGCCACCGCGAGGCGCGCCTCGCCCACGACGTGGCCCGGTCGCTCGCCCGGCTCGGGCAGGACGACCTCGCCATGGAATGGCTCACCGCAGCCCACGCCGAGGGAGGTCTCGGCCCGCTGCTCGACGACCCGGACCTCGCCCGGTTGGCCGAACGCCCCGACTTTCGGGCCCTCGTGGCCCGGCACCGCTCCTGAGCGCTACTGGTTCCGCTTGGTGTCGCGGAACGGCAGGACCTTGTCGGGCTCGGGCTCGCGGGGCAGGCCGAGCAGCCGCTCGCCGATGATGTTGCGCTGGATCTGATCCGTGCCGCCACCGATCGAGGTGAAGAACGCGTTGTGCAGGTCGTACATCGCGTGCCAGCTCCGGTCGGCGGGGCCGTCGGCGCTGCCGAGCATCCCGTCGGCACCGAGGATCTGCTGCTGGAGCGACCCGGCGAAGTGCAGGATCCGCGACATGGCGAGCTTGCCCAGCGACGCCACCGGCGACGAGGTGCCCTGGGCGAGTTGCGCCTTGGCCCGCAACCCGTTCCACGAGTTGACGGTGCGCAGCACGTGGAGGCGCATCAGCGCGTCGCGCACCACCGGGTCGTCGGTGCGGCCGCGCTCGCGGGCCAGGCCGACCAGCACGGTGTCCGGCGGCGGGCCCTCCACACGCTCCTCCGGGCTGCGGTCGTCCCGCGCGGCCGACGGCCGGGTGTCGCCCATGACCAGGCGCTCGTAGGCGAGCGCGGTCTGCAGGACCCGCCAGCCGTCACCGGCCGCGCCGAGGCGGGTCGCGTCGGACACCCGGGCGTTGGTCAGGACCACCTCGTTGAACCGGCGGTCGCCCGTGCACTGGCGCAACGGCCGCACCTCGACGCCGTCCTGCTTCATCGGCAGGAAGAAGAACGACAACCCCTTGTGCTTGGGCTGCTCCCAGTCGGTCCGGCAGATCAGCATCCCGAAATCGGCGACGTGGCCGCCCGAGGTCCACACCTTCTGGCCGTTGACCACCCACTCGTCGCCGTCGCGCACCGCAGTGGTGGTGACCCCGGCGAGGTCGCTGCCTGCGCCCGGCTCAGAGTAGAGCAGGCACATCTTCACCTCGTTGAGGAGCAGGGCTCGCACGAAGCGGCGCTTCATGTCGTCGGAACCGAACGCCAGCACGGTGTTGGCCCACAGGTTCTGCAGGTCCTGACCGGCGCCCGGCGCCCGCACCGCGGCGAACTCCTCGCGCACGGCCTTGCTCGCGTCCTGCGAGGCGTCCTTGCCGAACCAGGCCGACGGCCACGACGGCGCCGCCCAGCCGGCATCGATGGCGGCAGCGACGAACCGCTTCCGGTCGCCCTCGGGGTTCCAGTGCTCGGCCAACCACGCCCGAGCACCCGCCCGCAGCGCGACGACATCGGCCGCCTCGACCTCGGCGGCGGATCCCGGCTGCTCCACGACGCTCATCGCGACCCCCTACACGCCCAGGCGGTCCCGCAGGGTGGGGACCAACTCCGACAACGGTACCCGAACCTGCTCGGTGGTATCCCGGTCCCGGATGGTCACGGCCCGGTCGTCGAGGGTGTCGAAGTCGACGGTGACGCAGACCGGGGTGCCGATCTCGTCCTGACGCCGGTAGCGCCGGCCGATCGACTGCGTGTCGTCGTAGTCGGTCATGAAGTGGGCCGACACCGTGCGGTAGACCTCGCGGGCTTCGGCCGACAGCGGCTCCTTCTTCGACAGCGGCAGCACCGCCACCTTGTAGGGCGCGAGGCGCGGGTGGAGGCGCAGAACGGTGCGCTTCTCCCCGCCGATCTCGTCCTCGTCGTAGGCGGCGAGCAGGAACGCAGCCATCGTGCGGGTGGCACCAGCGGCAGGCTCGATCACGTGGGGGACGTAGCGGCGGTTGGCGGCCTGGTCGAAGAACTCGAGCTTCTCGCCCGAGTGCGACGCATGCTGGCTCAGGTCGTAGTCGCCACGGTTGGCGATGCCTTCGAGCTCGTCGAAGCCCCACGGGAACGCGAACTCCACGTCCGAGGTGCCCGAGGAGTAGTGCGACAGCTCGTCGGCGTCGTGGGCCCGCAGGCGTAGCATCTCGGCCGGGATGCCGAGCTCGCGGTACCAGTTGAGCCGTTCGGTGCACCAGTACTCGTACCACTGGGCCGACTCCTCCGGCGGCACGAAGAACTCGAGCTCCATCTGCTCGAACTCACGGGTGCGAAAGATCCAGTTCTGCGGGGTGATTTCGTTGCGGAAGCTCTTGCCGGCCTGCGCGATGCCGAACGGAGGCCGCTTGCGCGTCGTATTGATCACGTTGAGGAAGTTCACGAACATGCCCTGCGCCGTCTCCGGGCGCAGGTAGGCCACGGCGGCGGAGTCCTCGACGGGGCCGGCATGGGTCTTGAACATCAGATTGAACTGCCGGGCCTCGGTGAAGGTGCCCCGCTTGCCGCAGCTCGGGCACCGTTCCGGGTCCTCGAGCTTGTCGAGCCGCCAGCGGGTCTTGCACGCGGTGCAGTCCACGAGCGGGTCGGTGAAGTTCGCGAGGTGCCCGGAGGCCTCCCACACCTGCGGCGGGCTCAGGATGGCGGCGTCGATCAGCACCACGTCGTCACGCAGTTGCACCATCGAGCGCACCCACGCGTCCTTCACGTTGCGCAGCATCATCGCCCCGAGCGGGCCGTAGTCGTACGTGGAGCGGAACCCGCCGTAGATCTCGGCCGACGGGTACACGAAGCCGCGTCGCTTGCAGAGGTTGACGATCTGGTCGAGCTCGGTCGCGGGCATAGGGGCCCCGAGCGTAGTGGGTGGACCCTACGATTCCGGGGGCCGGTACAGCCGCAGCGGCGCCGCCTCTCGCAACCACGGCTGCTGCTTGCGCCACGGGCGGCCCACCTTGAACCCGCCGTCGACCACCAGATCGATGCCGGTCACCCACTCGCTCTCGTCCGACGCCAGGAACAATGCGGCGTTGGCGATGTCGAGGCCCTCGCCGACCCGGTGCAGCGGCTGGGCCTGACCGGTCGTGTCCCGCATCGCCTGAACCCGTGCTTCGGCAGCGTCGCGGCCCTTCCACGAGATCGGCACGCCCGCCGCCAGCGGGGTGGCGATGAACCCGGGGCAGATGCAGTTGACCCGAACGTCGTGCTCGGCCAGTTCGGCTGCGACCGTGCGGGTCAGGTGGATGACGCCGGCCTTGGCCACGTTGTACAGGTGCGGCCCGTAGCCGACCAGGTGTCCAGCCACCGACGCGGTCGAGATGATCGAACCGGACCGCTGCGCCTTCATCACCGGCGCTGCGTGCTTCATCCCGAAGAAGACGCCCTTGAGCAGCACGTCGAAGGTGAGGTTCCAGTCGGCCTCGGTGATGGACTCGATCGGGCCGATCACCCCGCCGAAGCCGGCGTTGTTGAAGATCACGTCGAGCCGCCCCCAACGCTCGACCGCTTCGTGCACGAGCGCAGCGACATCGGCCTCCCGGGCGACGTTGCACGGCCGGAACGTGACCGCATCGCCGAGGTGTGCGGCCACCTCCTCGCCGACCTCGGTCTGCAGGTCCCCGATGACGACCCGAGCGCCTTGCTCGACGAAGCGCGCGACGGTCGCCGCACCGATCCCGGACGCGCCACCGGTGACGACGGCCACCTTTCCCTCCAACCGACCGGACATGGACCGCCAACCTAGGCGGGCGCCACCGGCGTGCCTACCCCGTGCGCCGAGCCGGCGCCCGAGCGGTCAGGCCAGCCGGCCGAAGGCCTCCGCGACCTCGGGCGGGCCGGCCACCAGCAGGGTGTCGCCGTCGCGAAGTTCCCAGTCGGGCTGGCTCATCCGGTAGCCGCCACCGGCAGGCTTCACGCACACGACGGTGACCCCGTGGTGCTCGCGTACCCCCGCAGAGCGCAACGTCGCACCGGCCAGCGACGCCGGCACGGGCACCTCGACGAGCACGAGCCGGTCGTCGAGCGCGATGTAGTCGAGCATCCGGTTGGTGACCAGGTGCGCCACCCGGCGCCCCATCTCCATCTCCGGGAACACGACGTGGTGCGCGCCCACCCGCTCGAGGATCCGCCCGTGCTCTGCGGTGATCGCCTTCGCCCACACGTTCGGCACCCCGCAGTCCAACAGCGCCAGCACGGTCAGGATCGAGGCCTCGATGTCGCCGCCGATGCCCACTACCGCCTGACGGAATTCCCCGGCGCCCAACTGGCGCAACGCCTCGGCGTTCGTGGCATCGGCCACCACCACCTGGTCGAAACGGTCGGCGTGGCGCTGCACCAGTTCGGGGTCGGCATCGACGGCGAGCACGCCGTGCCCGAGGCCGACGAGTTCGTCGGCCAACGCCGAGCCGAACCGGCCGAGACCGACGACGAGGACGTCGTCGGCGGCGGGGCCCGGGGCGGCCCGGCGGCGCCGGGGACGGGACGGCTCAGGACGGGCGAGGCGGTCAACCGACAAGGGGACGGT
>JBEIFW010000231.1:0-4836 GCA_040382215.1 Acidimicrobiales bacterium | reverse complement strand
GACCACGGCGCAGCCTGCGAAGACGATCCAGCCGAGCACCCTTCTTCCCTCCGCCAGCTTCTGCGCAGCCATGCGGTACTGGATCGATCGCGGCGCCGGCGCCAACTTCGACGACATCGGCGAAGCGCTGACCTTCGTACGCCAGGCCTACCGCGAGCTCGCCCGGCTGGGCCCGCCCGAAATCCGAAGCGATCTCGAGGCCATCTCGAACTGGATCGACCGGGTCTCCGGCGACCAGCTCTTCGGCTCGAACGAACCGGCCGAGATCGCCGCCGCCGAGCGTCGGGTCATCGACTACACGCGGGGGACGTGTGGGATCGACATCGAGTGATTCCCTTCGGGCGGTGGCGGCCGCCGCCGGGTCCTTGGCGCTGCTGCTGCTGTTCGTGCCGCCCGCCGGCGCTCAGCAACCGGGATCCAGCAGCTCATCGACGTCGACCACGGTTGCGAAGGACCCGCTCGACCAGCCGTTCCGCAGCCCGAACTATCTGCTTCACGCCACCGGCCACGGCACCATGAACGGGCCGGTGAAGGACGACTGGTGGTTTCTGTTCCCCAACAGGCCCAACGACAAAGGCGTCGTCGAGTTGCCCGACGGCGAGGGGGGCACGTTCACCTACACCATCGACCAGTCGTCGGGGCCGTACACGACGGGCCGTCCGGTCTGCGGCGCCATGGCAGGCAAGCTCAAGCCCGGTGCCGCCATGGGGGAGTGGGGTGGTCCGGTCACGTTCGTCTGCGTGAAGCCACCGGCCGTTACGACCACGACCGTGAAGGGAGCCTCCACGACCAGAGGTGGCGCGTCAACCACGGTCGCGCCGGCGCCGGTATGCAACGTGCATGGCCGGGTCGTCGACGTGCGCGGTGCCGGCGTGCCCGATATCCACCTGAAGGTGCGAGCCGGGAAGCTCGATCTCGATGCCGCCACCGACGCCAACGGCGACTATCGCTTCGCAGAGATCGGCGACGACCCGGCCGGCGGCCAGTTCGACTCCCGCCGCGACGAGGTCGTCGTGGCGGTGCTCACGGAGGACTGGGCGCACGATCCTCGCCGCTTCCAGGTGTTCCGGGACTCGACACTGGGCAAGCTGGAGACTCGGCCGTTCCGGATTGCCGACCTCCCGGGATGCGAGCAGAACTTCGATCTGCGCTCGCCGGATCCGGGCTGGGTGGCGGTTGCGCCAGCCCTGGGCGACTGGCCGGCAATCCTCGAGATCTACCAGAACATCCACCGAGCCTGGGCCTACGCCGACCAACTGGGCCTGACCCTCGACTACGGGCTGCCGCTTCCGGTGCGGGCGTGGTGCGTGGATCCGAAGTTCGGCTGTGACGACTTCGTGGCCGAGCGCGGCGAGGGCGCGTTCTTCCTCGGCTCGTTGAGCAACGGGAGCTACACCTCCGACCGGCCCTTCATCGCCTTCGGCACCCGCGAGAGCCGCTTCGCCAACCCTGACGCGCCCGACAACCGCGAGTACCACGAGTTCGGGCACTACGTGCAGGCCAACCTTCTCGGCCACGCCGTGCCGAAAGCCCGTGGCTCGGTCAACCATTGGGGCAACTGGAACCCGAGTACGACCGACGCGTGGGTCGAGGGATTCGCCGAGTTCTACTCGCTCATGGTCGGCAAGTACGCAGAGGGCAAGGCGTTCGACAACCTCTACCGGGTGGCCACGCCGGAGGCGTCGAACATGCACCCACCCCCCGCCAACCCGTACGGGGCAACGGTGCTCGACCTCGGCCAGGACTGGACGGTGTGGCAGTTCGAGGAGCTCGCGCTCGCCAGCCTGCTGTGGCAGCTGCAGTCGGCCACCGTGTCGAGCGCACCACAGGTGCGGGCTCCTCGGCGACTCGACACTCTCGGCTACACCGTCGTGCAAGATCCGCAATACGGGCCCTTGCTGGTCGGCACGATCGAGAACCGGACTCCGGGTGATCCGGCACAACCGTGGGCGGGCGCGAGCGTCGGCACGAACGCCATCGCGGTGTTCGTCGACGCCACGGGCAAGACCGTCGACACCGTCGTGGGCCCAACCATCCCCGCCGACGTGGGCGCTGGCCGACAGGCCCTCGTCGTGCTCCCGGTGAAGCCGGGTCTCGCCTACGACAAGATCGCCCTCACCGCCTACGAGGGCCGGCCGCCGGCGGCGAAACCGAACCCGCCGCCACTGTCGGTCAGCGCCGCCGATCTCATCACCGTGCTCGCCCGAGCCAAGAGCACCAAGCCCGAGGCCAACGGCCACGTGTGGGACGTGCAGGACGTGTACTCGACGTTGAAGCGCTCCTACGAAGGCCAGGGCACGGTGGTCGACGGTCTCGACACGATCGACCAGCTGATGATCCGCCACGGGTTCCACGAGGACCTCGACGGGGACAAGGCGTGGGAACCGGGCGAAGCGATCGGCCTGACCAGCCGCGTCGGGTGGGGAACGGCGGCCGACTGTGCCACCGAAGCACCCAGGCGTACGTGCACGCCGGCGCGGATCCCTCGTACCGACCTTTCGCTGCCGGGATCGATGGTGGTGACGGTCAAGACCAACGTGAGCGCGGTGGTCGCCGTCCACGTCCGATACCCCGAGCGCCCCGACGATCCCGGCTACGGCTTCTCGGCCAAGCCGGCCTCCGACGGGTCGATGCTCGTGCCGATCCCGCCGGCGAGCTCCAAGGCCCAGGTCGTGCTCACTGCTGTGGCGGATGGCCATCAGCCGACGGTGCTTGGAACCGTCGATGCGGCGAGCTTCTGGTCGCGGGCGTCCTCGGCGCCCGACGAGCCGTTCCTGTCCTTCAGCGCCACCTTGCCGACGAGCAACACGCGGCTCCCGCAGCCGTTGCCCGACCGCGCCGAGCCTGCGCAGCGGGCCGCCGCATCGGTCGGCGCGGACTGGTGGGAGCAGCCGGGGTGGGGCGGCTGGCTCGCAACCGTCGCCGTCATAGGTGGGTTCGTCCTGCTCGTTCGACGACCTGGACCAACACGCCGGGCGTCCGGCGCCGACGCAACCACCTCGAGGAGGAGGCCATGACCTTTCGACCCACTCACGTCGCCCCGGCCGGCGGACTGCGAACGTGGGAGCAGCCCGATCCTGCGCTCCCGAACGGGCCCGCCATCGCTGCTGCGCTTCCGATCAAGGTCGTGCGCCGCTACGGGGCGTGGGCGCAGGTGACCTGTGCCAACGGTTGGACGGCATGGGTCGACGACCGCGAGCTCGCCAGCGCAACGCCACTGCCGACGTCCGGCAGCGGCGGGTTTGCGCTGCCGGCGACGCGCTCGGGGCGACTGACCCTCGCCGTCGCCGGGGTGTTGATCGTCGCGACCTTCCTGCCGTGGTTCAGCGTCGGTCCGGTCTCGGCGACGGCGTGGAAGGTCCCGTTGGCCTTCCTTGTCGACAACGGAGCGAGCGGTGCGCCGTGGCTGGCGTGGGGGCTGCTGGTGCTCGCGGCGCTGTGCTCGTTCGCTGCGATGCGCGGTCTGAACTCCACGCTTCTCGCCCTCCTGCCGGGCGTCGGCGCACTCGCTGCTGCGCTCCACGTCGTCCAGGTCAGCCGTGTCGATGGTGCATCGCTCGGCAACGTCGGGATCGGTGCGTGGGTCGTCCTGGCCGCCGGGGCCCTTGCGGCCGCAGGGTCGCTGGTCAAGGGCCGGCAGGGCGCCGGCGTGGCGCCCGCGGCGACTCCGCCGTCGCCGTCTGTGCCGCCGTCTGTGCCGGCGCCGTCGCCGTTCGTGTCGCCGTCGCCCACGCCGTTGCCGTCTGTGCCGGCCTCCCAGGCGCCGTGGACGCCGACCCATCGTGTGCCCTCGACCGGCATGGCCTGTTACGCCGCTCCCGATCCGGCCACCGCGTCCGGCGTCCGGCTCGACCCGTGGCTCGACGTGCAGGTGATCGAGAGTCGCCAGGGGTGGTCGCAGGTGAGATGTTCCAACGGTTGGACGACCTGGGTCGACGGTCGGCGGCTCGACGTGCAGCCCTGAGGGCAAACGGAACGATGATCGAACGGAAGGGAGAAGGGATGGGCCGGTTCAACAAGGTGACGGCGGCGCTCGCGCTCGTGAGCGGCACCGTGGTGCTGATGCCGAACACCAGCGACGCCGAGGTGACCACGCCAGCGGGACGGTGCGTGGGCACGGCGGAGTTCACGAAGGGATACGGAGGCAGCGGCACGCCGTTCAAGGTCGACTCGAAGACCCTGCAGCCGGACAAGGTGCTCGTCATCCCGGCGAGCGACGAGGTGGCCTGGTCCGGGAGCCTCGTCGGCGTCGCCCCGGGCAGTCGTCCGGTGTCCGGGCGCCTCACGCTCAAGATGCCGATCGGCTCGATCGAACTCGGCGCCTGGGGGCCCACCGGGACCACCACGTCGAGCTCGGGCACCGAGTCCTACGACCTCGGGTTCCTTCCTCGCGGCGTCCCGCTCACCGTGGAGGGTGAGCACTACGAGAACGGGCAGCTCTACTGCTCCGGGAACCTCACGGTCGAGCTCGAGGGCGGACCGTTCGACACGCCGTTTGCGCCGATCAGCATCGGCGTGACGCTGTTCGCAGGGGTGGGTCTGGCCCTGTCCGGCCGGCCCAAGCTCCGCGTCAAGGCTTCGGGGAGGTAGCGGTGCGAGGTGTACACGGGCGGCCCGTCCTGGGAGCCATCTCCGGGTTGTTCTTCTTCGGTTTCCTCGGCTCCACGCTGCTGTTCCTCGGCGTGCTGCCCCTCGACAGCATCCTGCTGGTGATCCTGCCGATCCTCGGCATCCCGCTCGGCGCAGCGTGGGGATGGTGGGCGCCGCTCGGCGGTCGCGGCACGCCCGCGCCCCGCCAGACCGGGACCGAGCCGCCGCCCCCGCCGGCTGCGGTGG
>JBEIFW010000230.1:0-4871 GCA_040382215.1 Acidimicrobiales bacterium | reverse complement strand
CCTTCCTCGCGCTGCTGGCGCAGCTCGGTTTGCTCGCCGTCATCGGTCTCGCCGTCCTGGCCTTGACGGCGCCGATGCCCACGCTCATCGAGCTGCCATGGCCGATCGCCCTGGCATCCCTCACGGTCGCCTACGTCGTCATCGGTCGGCACTCGATCGACATCGAGACCGACCGACATTCCACTGCCATCGACCTCTCCGAACTGGTGTTTGCCGTTGCCCTCGTCGTTGCCGGACCGGTGGTCGTCATCGCGAGCCGGATCATCGGTGGCGGATTCGACGAAATCCGACGCAACCGAGGCGACCACCGCAAGCTCGTCTTCAACATCGTGCTCTACACCGCAGAGGCAACGGCTGGCACCGCCATCGCCTGCGTCGTCGCAAACGAAAGTGCGGTCACGTCCTACCGGGGCTGGCTGGCGGTGGTCGTGGCGATGGCGGCGATGATGACCGTGGGTTCGCTCGCCGTCGTCCGGGTCATCCGCATCCACGGCGGCACCAGCTCCGCCCGTGATGTCGCCCGGATCCTCCCGATCGAGATCGGTGGATCGCTCGGCGTGGTCTGCCTCGGGCTTGCGATCGCATCGATGCTCGTCAGCGATCCGGCGGCTGCGCTCCTGCTCGTGCCGCCGGTGGCCCTGTTGCTCTACTCCTCCCGCTCCTACCTGCACCTGGCCCAGCGCCAGCAGGTGCTCGGCCGGCTCCACACGTACAGCTCACGGGTGGCCGCCTCCACCAGCGTCGAAGCCAGCGTCGAAGCGGCCCTGCGGGACGCGGCCGACATCACCCGGGCTGCGACGGCCGAACTCGTGCTGCTCGACGCCGCCGGCTCCGCCCACCTGCTGCGCTACGACAGCGAAACCGGCACGATCGTCGAGGTGGACGATCCCGCCGCGCCAGCCGACGGCACCGCGGGGACGGGACCGGCGACGCTGATGACCCCCGACCACGTGACCGTTCCCCTGGTGCTCGGCGAGCGTCAACTCGGCGTGCTGCGCGTCCGGCAGCGGCTCGGCGCCGACGGCGAGTTCGACGACGCCGATGCGACCGTGCTGGGCGCCATTGCGAACCATGCGGCGGTCGCGATCGAGAACGCGCGCCTGATCGACCGCCTGCGCGACGAGTCCCACGAGCGGGAGCGCCTCGCCCATCAGGATGCGCTGACAGGCCTCGCCAACCGGCGTGGCTTCACCGCCGCGCTGCGCGCCGCCACCGAGCGCCATACTGCGACCGGCCGCCGGTTCGCACTGGTCATGATCGACCTGTCGCGGTTCAAGGCCGTGAACGACACCTTCGGTCACGCCGCCGGCGACCGCGTGATCGGCGCCGTCGCCGACCGCCTGCGGAGCTTGACCCGGGCCACCGACCTCGCCGCCCGCCTCGGCGGGGACGAATACGCCATCCTCCTCGACGGTGCCGGCGGCGCCGATGCGTTCGACTTCTCCCGCCGGGCCCGGGAAGCGATCGAGCGGCCGGTGAAGCACGACGGCGTGTCGGTGATGGTGTCGGCCTCGATCGGCATCGCGTGTGCGCCCGACCACGGCGGCGACGAGCGCGCCCTGCTGCACCACGCAGACGTCGCCCTCTACGCCGCCAAGGAGGACCCGTCCCGCCCGATCCAGGTGTTCGACGCCGCCAAGGAACGCGCCACCAACCGGCGGCACCGCCTTGCGATCGACCTGCGCCACGCGCTCGAGGCCGACGAGGACCTCGACCTGTTCTACCAACCCAAGGCCAACCTGGAGACCGGCCGGCTCACCGGCGCCGAGGCGTTGCTGCGCTGGAAGCATCCTGAGCTCGGCTACGTGCCCCCGGACGAGTTCGTGACGCTCGCCGAGCAGACCGGCCTGATCAACCGGCTCACCGACACCGTCTTGCGCCGCGGCATCGGCCAGGCCGGCCGCTGGGCCCGCGAGGGGCTCGACCTCGGGCTGTCGCTGAACGTCTCCGTCGCCAACCTCGCCGACGACGGCCTTCCACAGCGGGTGCGAGCACTGCTCGAGCAGCACGCCGTCGATCCGGCCCGCATCACCCTCGAGGTGACCGAGACCGACATCATGCGCGACCCGCAGCGCACCACGCAGGTGCTCGCCCGGCTCGACCAGCTCGGGGTGCGGCTCTCGATCGACGACTTCGGCACCGGCTACTCCTCGCTCGCTTACCTCAAGCGGATCCCGGTGCGCGAGCTGAAGATCGACAAGTGCTTCGTGTCCGACCTCGAGACCAACCACAGCGATCTCGTGATCGCCCGCACGGTGATCGGGCTCGCGACCAACCTGTCGATCTCCACCGTGGCCGAGGGCGTGGAGAGCCAGGGCACCTGGGACATCCTGGAGTCGCTCGGCTGCCACCAGGCGCAGGGCTACCTCCTCGGCCGCCCGATGCCGGCCACCCAGTTCGAGGCGTTCCTCGGCGACTACCAGCGCTGAACCGGTGGCGTCGCCCCGGACCGGCGGGCACCGGCGGGCACCAGCGGGCACCGGCGGGGAGACTCCTGCGCGAACAACTCTCTGCGTGGCCGTCCAACCGCAGATTGAGTATTTCCGGAACGTTCACCGACCGATTCCGAGAACCAGCGCCACGAGAATCCCCAGGGTGACCACATCAGCACTCCGGGCGCGACACTGGCGGCGGATCCGCTCCGTGGCCGCCATCGGCACCCTTCTGGCGACGGTCGGCACGGGGGCGGCAGCGCTCACCAACGTCAGCGGCGCAGTCACCTACGACGAGGGAGGCATCGCCGAACTCGACCTGACTGCAGGACTCGTCGGCGCTCGCGACCTGTGGGCATGCGGCTTCGGCGGCCGAGGCGTCGACGTCGCCCTCATCGACACCGGCATCACACCGGTGCCGGGCACCGGCCGGATCTACAACGGACCGGACCTCTCCTTCGATGCGCAGGTCGGCGGTGCGCCGTATCTCGACGCGTACGGGCACGGCACCCACCTGGCCTCGCTGATCAACGGGCGCGACCCCGGCGTGACCGCCCCACCCAGCAGCGCCTGCCGATCCAACCGCATCAACCCGACCGCGACCAAGGACATGGGCTTTCCCCGGGTGAGCGGCTTCGCCGGCATGGCCCCCGACGCGCGGGTCGTGAACCTCAAGACCGGCGCAGCGGACGGCGCCGTCGACGTCACCCAGGTGATCGCCCAGATCGACTGGGCGGTGCAGAACCGGAACCGCAACGGGCTCAACATCCGGGTGCTCGCCATCCCCTACGGCGTGAGCAGCACCTACGGCAACTTCCGCGACCCACTGAGTCACGCCGTCGACGTGGCCGCCGCCAATGGGATCCTCGTCGTCGCCGCCGCCGGCAACGACGGCACGACGGACACCGCCCTCGCCTACCCGGCCCGGAACAACGACGTGCTGGCGGTCGGTGCCGCAGACCGAGGAAGCAGTTCGAGCACGGGCACGGACGTGACCACCTGGACGGTGGCGTCGTTCTCCGATCGGGGCACGACGCAGCGCAAACCCGACCTCCTGGTACCCGCCGTGCTCATCCCCGGTCTGCGCGTGCCCGGTAGCTACCTCGACACCCAGACGACCACGCAGGGCAACCGCCTGATCCGTGGCAGCGGCACCTCCCAGGCCACGGCGATCGTCGCCGGCGTCGCCGCCCAGCTGGCACAGCGGTACCCCGGGGCGACCGTGCCGCAGCTCAAGAACATGCTCGTGACGTCCTCCTGGAGAGCCCGTCCGGGCAGGTTCGTCTCCGACGCGACGGTGCTCTCCACGAACAAGCTGCTCGGCGCTCGGCCCAACCTGGCGCTGCCGGCGCCCTTCGTCAATACCAACGGCACCGCATCGGTCCAGCCGCTCCGCTCCGCCGGGACCCTGGCCATCGGCGAGGGGCGGCTCACCGGCGACATCGATGTCCAAGGCCGCTCGATGGCCGGTTGGGAGGCTCGGGCGACCGCGCGTACCTCGTGGTCGGGCGGCTCGTGGATGGGCCGGGTGTACACGGGGACGCCGACGTCGACCGGCGTGCCGGTGGCGCGGTGGGCCTCGTCGTGGGCGGGTGTGCCGTGGTCGCAGGTCGCCGGGTTCGCCGGCACCTGGGACGGCGTTCGTTGGCGCGGCGACACCTGGAGCGGCGTTCGCTGGCGCGGCGACGACTGGAGCGGCGTTCGCTGGCGCGGGGTGGCCTGGGACGGCGTTCGCTGGCGCGGCACCAACTGGGACGGCGTTCGCTGGCGTGGCTCCGCCAACTGGTCGAGCGCGAGCTGGACCTGATCACCAGGCAGCCCCGGCGCCTCGTTCCCGGACTTGGGCCGACCTGCGCGGCGGGACCGTCACCGGCGTGGAGGCACTCCTGCGCTGGCACCACCCGGGCCTCGGCGCCGTACCGCCCGACGAGTTCGTCACCCTGGCCGAGCGCACCGGCCTCGTGAACCGGCTCACGGCCCTCGTCCTCGAGCGTGGGATCGCGCAGGCCGGCCGATGGCGGCGTGCCGGCATCGAGATCGGCATGTCGCTCAACGTCTCCGTGGTCAACCTGCTCGATGCGTCGCTGCCGGACCGCCTCGACGATCTCCTCACCGAGCACGGCGTGCCGGCGGAATCGATCACGCTCGAGGTCACCGAGACCGCCATCATGCGTGACCCCGACCTCACCCAGGACGTGCTCACCCGGCTCGACGGCCGGGGCGTCCGACTCTCGATCGACGACTTCGGCACCGGGCACTCGTCGCTCGCCTACCTCAAGCGGCTCCCCGTGCAGGAGGTGAAGATCGACCGGTGCTTCGTGCCGACCTGGCCACGAACCACAACGATCTCGTCATCGCCCGCAGCGTGATCGGCCTGGCCGGCAACCTGTCGCTGTCCTGCGTGGCCGAAGGCGTCGAGGACCAACAGACCTGGGACCT
>JBEIFW010000229.1:0-4883 GCA_040382215.1 Acidimicrobiales bacterium | reverse complement strand
TGCCCGTCGTGCCGCTCGTGTAGATCAACCAGGCCATCGAGCCCGGGTCGACGGCCTCGGTCGGGGGGTCGGCGGGGGCGGCGCCGACCACCTCGTCGAAGGTGGGCTCGGGCCCGGACCCGCCCATCACGATCACGTGCCGGACACTGGTGAGCTCGTCACGCACGGCACGGACCCGCTCGAGGTGTTCGGGCTCGGTGAACAGCACCGAGGCGCCGGCGTCGTCGATGATCTTCACGAGCTCCCGGATGTTCAGCCGGTAGTTGAGGACCGTCAGCGCCCGTCCCGCTGCGGGGACGCCGTAGTACAGGTCGATGTACTCGAGCCGGTTCTCGGCCAGCACGGCGACGCGGTCGCCGGGTGCAGAGCGAGCCGTCACGGCGTTCGCAACCCGATGGATACGCGCCTGCAGTTCGGCGAAGGTGACGGTGTCCTCGCCGTAGTGCAGCGCCGGGGCGTCGGGTGCCTTGCGGGCCGAGAACGCGACGATGTCGCTCAGCAGCATCGGGGTCGGTCTACTTGAACGCGAGCGGGTTGATGGGCGAGCCCACGGCCCGCGTGAACTTGATCGGTGGCGAGCAGAAGAAGAACTCCCACACTCCGTCGGTCTCGCAGTCGGCCGAGAGTTCCTCGAAATCGAGGATCTCGCCGAGCGTCATTCCCATGTCTCGGATGAGGATCATGTGCACGGGCATGCGCTCGTCGGGCAGTTCGCCGGGCAGGACTTCGATGGCCCAGTTGTCGGACGCCACGGCGGCGACCTCCCGCTCGTGGAGCCACTTGCAGCAGTCCATGCCGAGGCCGGGCTCGGAGGACATCCATTCGAGCGGATTGCGCTCGACGAGGAACTTGCGCCGCCACCCGGTCCGCACCAGCAGGATGTCGCCCGAACCCACCGTCACCCCCTGGCGTTCACACGCGGCGTCGAGGTCGTCGGGGCTGATGACCTCCCCGGCGCCCATCCACTCGACGCCGCGCAGGCGGGCGATGTCGAGCAGCACACCCCGGCCGGCGATCCCCTTGGCCTGCTTGTCGATCGAGCAGTGCTTGGCACCGTGAGGGCTCACGTCGGAGGCGGGGAACCCGTTGTAGAGCTGCTCGTCGTAGAACACGTGGGCCAGGCCGTCCCATTGCGAGGCGGCCTGAAGGGGCATGAAGACGAAGTCGTCGGAGAAGTGGAACGCGCCGGGCCAGTCCTGATCGGCACCGGTCTCGGACATGAGCAGGACCGGGTTGATGCGTCGCCGGCCGGGTTGGGGGCCGTCGGCGCCGAACGGGATGCCGAGGTCGAAGATCCTGCCTGTGCGCACGAGCGCGGCGGCGGCGACGAGTTTGTCGGGGGTGATGAAGTTGGTCGTCCCCCGCTCGTCGTCGGCACCCCAGCGGCCCCAGTTGCTCAGGCGTCGCCCGAGGGCGCGGAAATCGGTTTCGTTCGTCCCCATCTCCGCAGGATCGCTGACCGCGCGGACCTGCGGCAAGCGCCGGCGGGGCGTGTCGCTACGGTGCACTCCATGGACGCACCCGCCTGGGTCCTCGACGCGCTCGACGGGTCCCGCGTGGCCCGTCTTGCGACCGTCGACGCCGGCGGCGAGGCGCGCTTGGTCCCGGTGTGCTTCGCCGTGCTCGGCGACCTCGTCGTCAGCGCGGTCGACCACAAACCCAAGCGAACCGGGCAGCTGCGCCGCCTCGACGACGCCCGGGCCCGCGGTCGGGCCACGCTGCTCGTCGACCGGTACGACGAGGACTGGACCACGTTGTGGTGGGTGCGGGTGCGAGGGGCCGCGGCGGTCCACGAGCCGGGCTCGCCGTTCGCCGCACAGGCACTCGAGGCGCTGTGCGCCAAGTACGAGCAGTACCGGCGCCGGCCACCGGCTGGAGCCGTGCTCGCGATCGCCGCCGACGAGCTTCGCTGGTGGCGATGGTCGGAACCCGACCCCTGAGATCCGCCGCAGCCGGCACCTACACTGCCGTGCCGCCGGCGACCCACGGGGAGGTGCCGGCCAGAGAGGGGAACAGGATGTTGGTGTCCGCCATCGTGCGTCGCAACGCGGACGTGTTCGCGGATCGTG
Source organism: Acidimicrobiales bacterium (assembly GCA_040382215.1). Classification (GTDB taxonomy): domain Bacteria; phylum Actinomycetota; class Acidimicrobiia; order Acidimicrobiales; family Ilumatobacteraceae; genus JBEIFW01. The sequence continues at coordinate 2,814 of JBEIFW010000229.1, read as the reverse complement.
ACGCGTTGGTCGAGCCCGACCGGGGCACCTGGTCGTGGAGCGCGCTGGAGGCCCGCACGAACCAGGTGGGCCGGGCGTTGCTGGCACTCGGGATGCAGCGCGGGGACCGGATCGGCGTCCTGGCCCCGAACGTCGGTGAGCACCTGCAGCTGTTCTTCGCCGAAGCCAAGACCGGGATCATCGGGGCGCCGATGAACATTCGGCTCACCGTCCACGAACTCGCCGCCTATTGCCGCTACGTCGAGCCGACCGTGCTCGTCGTGCACGCCTCGCTCGTGGAGGTGGCCCGAGCCGTGGCGGCGGACGCGCCCTCGATCCAGCACCTCGTCGGCATCGGCGCCGACCATGGGCTCGCCCTCGATCTCGACGAGCTGTGCGCAACGCAGGACACGTCGGATCCCGGGGTCGGGGTGCGGGACGACGACGTCTACCAACTCGCCGCCACCAGCGGCACCACCGGGGTCGCCAAGGCCGTCGCCCTCACCCATCGCAACGCCTGGGCCGCCATCAACAACTGGCTGGCCGAGATACCGGTGCGCGAGGAGGGCACGAACCTCCAGAACATCCCGCTGTTCTTCAACCCTGGCGGGCCGGCGGGCATCCATCCGGTGCTCGTGAAGGGCGGGCGCACCGTGCTGTTCCCCGGGTTCGACCCCGGAGCGTTCTGCGCTGCGGTGCCTCGTTTCGGCGTGACGCACACGATCCTGGTTCCCACGATGATCCGCATGGTCCTCGATCACCCGGCCGCCGCAACCACCGACTTCTCGACGCTGCGGGCCGTGGTGTGCGGCGGGTCGCCGGTGTCGCGCGATCTGCTCCTGGCCGCCCGGCCGGTGCTCGGTGACGTGTTCTTTCCCCACTACGGCATGGCCGAGACCTACTCGTGCGGGTTGGTGCTGCGGCCGGAGAACCAGCACACCGACGGGCCCCCAGAGGTGGTCGCCCGGCTCGGCTCGGCCGGGAAACCCAACGTGCTCATGGAGGTGCGCGTCGTCGCCGAGGACGGCCACGACGTGGCCAAGGACGGCGCAGCGATCGGCGAGGTGTGGCTGCGGGGCGACACCGTCGCCGATGCGTACTACCGCATGCCCGAGGAGACCACGGCGTCGCGCGCCGGCGACTGGTTCCGATCGGGCGACCTCGCCACCATCGACCGGGACGGGTTCGTCACGATCGTCGACCGGGCCAAGGACGTGATCATCACCGGGGGGATCAACGTCCACGGGCGTGAGGTCGAGGAGGTGGTGGTCGCCCATCCGAGCGTCGGTGCCGCCGCCGTGATCGGCCTGCCCGACGAACGGTGGGGTGAGATCGTCCACGCCGTCGTCATCGCTGCGCCGGGTGCGAGCGTCGACGTCGACGCCGTGCTCGCGTTCTGCACCGAGCGCCTCGCCGGCTACAAGCGGCCGCGCTCGATCGAGGTCGTCGACGCGTTGCCGCTGTCGGCCACCGGCAAGGTTCTCAAACGCGAGCTGCGAGCGGCGCGCAGCGGGTCGGCTTCGGTGGTGACGCCCGGAGTGTCGTCGTGAGCGCCCCCGCGTTGGTCGCCCCCGACCTCGTGCGCACCGCCGCCCGCCGGTTCCCCGCCCGCCCGGCCATGATCGCCGAGGGCCGCACCCTACGGTTCTCCGAGGTCGACGAACGGGCCGACCGGTGGGCCGCCGTGCTGGCCGACCGGGGGATCGAGCCGGGCGACCGGGTGGCGCTCCTGGCGGGGAACGAGGTCGAGTACCTGGAGCTGCAGGTGGGCGCCCAGCGGGCCGGGGTGATCCTCGTGCCGCTCAACTTCCGCTTGGCGGTCAGCGAGCTCGCGTTCATCACCGGCGACGCCGGATGCCGGCTGGTGGTCGTGGGTCCCGAGTATGCCGAGGCGGCGGCGGCCCTGGGCCTGCCGACGCTGGCGCTAGGTGCCGAGTACGAGGCGGCCCTCGCAGCCGCCGTACCCGTGGAGACCCCGGCGCTGGAGGCCGGGGCCGCAGCCTGCATCCTCTACACGTCGGGCACCACCGGACGGCCCAAGGGCGCCGTGCTGTCGAACCTCGCCCTCTACGCCCGGGCCGCAGCGCACGGGATCGAGCTGGCCATCACCCCCGAGGACGTGTTCGTCCAGACCCTGCCAATGTTCCACATCGCCTCGAACCTTTCCTACGGGTTCACCTTCTGCGGTGCGGCGAACGTGATGGTGAAGGCCTTCGACCCGGAGGTGGTGGTCGACACCATCGAGCGGGAGGGGGCGACGCGGATCCTGCTGGTACCGACCACGATCCAGCGCTGTGCCGAGCACCCGGGCACCACGCGCGAACGGCTCGGGTCGTTGCGCACGGTGCTCTATGGCGCCTCGCCGATCGCGCCGGAGGTGCTGCGCAAGGCCCTCGCCGTGTTCGGTTGCGAGTTCACCCAGTTCTTCGGGATGACCGAAACGTCGGGCTGCACGTTGCTGCGTGCCGCCGATCACGACCCCGATCGCCACCCGGAGCGACTGGCCTCGGCGGGCACCGAGACCGTGTCGTTCGAGGTGCGGGTGGTCGGCCCGGACGACGTGGAGTTGCCCGCTGGCGAGGTCGGCGAGATCACCTGCCGGGGGCCGGCGGTGATGACCGGCTACTGGAACCGGCCCGACGCCACCGCCGACGCGTTGCGGGGCGGGTGGATGCACACGGGCGACCTCGGCTACCGCTCGGCCGACGGCTACGTGTACGTGACCGACCGGTTGAAGGACATGGTCGTCTCCGGCGGGGAGAACGTGTATCCCCGCGAGGTCGAAGACGTGCTGTTCGCCCATCCGGCCGTGGCGGAGGCGGCGGTCATCGGCGT
>JBEIFW010000228.1:0-4886 GCA_040382215.1 Acidimicrobiales bacterium | reverse complement strand
GATCGATCCGGTCATCGGCCGGGACGACGAGATCCGTCGGGTCATCCAGGTGCTGTCGCGCCGCACCAAGAACAACCCGGTGCTCATCGGCGACCCGGGCGTCGGCAAGACCGCCATCGTCGAGGGACTCGCCCGGCGGATCGCCGACGGCGACGTGCCCGAGGGTCTGAAGACCGAGCGCCTCGTCTCGCTCGACGTCGGTTCGATGCTCGCCGGTGCCAAGTACCGCGGCGAGTTCGAGGAGCGGCTCAAGGCCGTGCTCAAGGAGATCACCGACGCCGCCGGCGAGGTGATCACCTTCGTCGACGAGCTCCATACGATCGTCGGCGCGGGTGGGGCCGAAGGGGCGATGGACGCCGGCAACATGATCAAGCCGATGCTCGCCCGGGGCGAACTGCGCATGATCGGGGCCACCACGCTCGACGAGTACCGAAAGTACGTCGAGAAGGATCCGGCCCTCGAACGGCGCTTTCAGCAGGTGTACGTGGGCGAGCCCACCGTGGAGGACACCATCGCCATCCTGCGCGGCCTGAAGGAGCGCTACGAGGTGCACCACGGTGTGCGGATCCAGGACTCGGCCCTGGTGTCTGCGGCCGTTCTGTCGAACCGATACCTCACCAACCGGTTTCTCCCCGACAAGGCGATCGACCTCGTCGACGAGGCGGCCTCGAAGCTGCGGATCGAGATCGACTCGATGCCCACCGAGATCGACATCGTCGAGCGACGCATCCTGCAGCTCGAGATCGAGCACGTCGCCCTCGAGAAAGAGACCGACGCTCCGTCGCGCGAGCGGCTCGCCGCCCTGGACGAGGAGCTCGCCGAGCTGCGCGCCGAGTCTGCCGAGATGAAGGCCCACTGGGAGTCCGAGAAGCAGGCGATCGACGCGATCCGGGTCCTCAAGGAGGAGCTCGAGTCGTTGCGCACGCAACTGGAGCGCGAGACCGATCTCAACACGGCGGCCGAGATCCGCTACGGGCGGATCCCTGAACTCGAGCGCCGCACGGCGGACGCCACCAAGCACCTCGACGAGCTGCAAGCCACGCAGCGGATGTTGAAAGAGGAGGTCGACTCCGAGGACATCGCCGAGGTGGTGTCGAAGTGGACCGGCGTGCCGGTGAGCCGGCTCATGGAGGGCGAGATGGCCAAGCTGGTCCGGCTCGAGGACGTACTCCACGAGCGGGTGATCGGCCAGGACGAGGCGGTGTCGGCCGTCGCGAACGCCGTCCGGCGCAGCCGGGCCGGACTGTCGGATCCCAACAGACCGATCGGGTCGTTCCTGTTCCTCGGCCCCACCGGCGTGGGCAAGACCGAACTCGCCCGAACGCTCGCCGAGTACCTGTTCGACGACGAGCGGGCGATGGTGCGCATCGACATGGGTGAGTACATGGAGAAGCACTCGGTCTCTCGCCTGATCGGGGCGCCCCCCGGCTACGTCGGCTACGACGAGGGCGGTCAGCTGACCGAGGCGGTGCGCCGCCGGCCCTACAGCGTGGTGCTCCTCGACGAGATCGAAAAGGCGCATCCCGACGTGTTCAACGTGCTGCTCCAGGTGCTCGACGACGGCCGGCTCACCGATGGGCAGGGTCGTACGGTCGATTTCACCAATGCCGTGCTGATCATGACGTCCAACCTGCCCGGTGATCCCCTGGGGTTCTTCAAGCCGGAGTTCGTCAACCGGATCGACGACATCGTGCGGTTCCGGGCGCTCACCGAGGCCGACCTGTCCCGGATCGTGTCGATCCAGCTCGCGCGGGTCGTCGAGCGGCTCGCGGCTCGACGCATCGCCCTGGTGGTCACCCCGGCGGCCGAGGCCCATCTGGCCCGGGAGGGCTACGACCCCGCATTCGGCGCCCGGCCGCTCAAGCGGGTCATCCAGCGAGCGATCGCCGATCGCCTCGCCATCGCCATCCTCGAGGGCCGCTACGGCGAGGGCGACGCCGTCACGGTGGACGTCGACGACGACCTGTTGACCCTCTCCTGACGCCGTGCGAACCGGGGGTTCACAACCGGCGAAAGTCGCGGTATGGTGTCGCTGGTTTACACGGCAGAAGGAGACTCCAATGGCGGGTCAACGAGGCAACGGGGTAGCGAAGCGGTCAGCGTTCTGTTTGGCGCTCGCTGGGTCGACGCTGGTTGCGTTCAGCGCTCCGGCCTTCGCCGAAGACTACGGCACGGCCCCTACCACCACCGTCGCTCCGTCGACGACGGCGGCTCCGCCGGACGTGGAAGTCGATGACACGACGGTGTCGCCGGGCCAGGTCGTCGTGATCACGTCGAGTGGGCACCAGCCCGGCTCGACGGTGAATTTCTACATCCTGTCGACTCCCCAGTTGCTCGGCACCGCCGTGGCGAACTCGCAGGGTGTCGCCACGCTCACCGCGACGATCCCGTCGGGCTTCAGCGGCACGCACACGATCCAGTCGGTCGGCGTCGATGCGTCGGGAAATCCGCTCACGCAGTCGCAGACGATCGTCGTGAGCAGCGGGGGGCTGCCCGCCACGGGTAGCGATGTCGCTGGCCTCGTGGCCATCGGTGCCGTCGTGCTCGCTGGCGGGGCAGGGCTCGTCGTCGTCTCCCGTCGTCGTCGGCCGGTGGCCGCCTGATCGAGCGCTCCGCCCGCCCGCTGCGGGCTCGCCGCTGGCCGCTCCGGCTGGTCGTCCTCACCCTTATTCTCGTTCCCGCCGCCTGGGTGTCCTGGGCGGCGTGGAACGTTTTTCAGGGACTCGAAGCAGCACGGGCGGCCGAGGCCCGTATCCGGGTGCTGAGCGAATCCACCCCCTCGGTGTTGGTCGGCGAGGCCACGGAAGCGACGCTTGCAGCGGCACAGACCGACGTCGCCGAGGCTGAGCGACGGCTCGGGAATCCGTTCGTGTCGCCGCTGACGAAGGCGCCGATCATCGGGCGGAACCTCGAGACGGGCCGGGCGATGGCCGCTTCGGCAAAGCGCCTCATCGACGCCGCCGTGCCGGCATGGCGTGAGTTGCGTGCACTGTCGGTCGCCGGCACCGACGTACGCGGCGTCACGTCGACCGTCATCGACGTGCGACGCATCCTGACCCCCGTGCTCGCTGCGGTCCGTGCCGCAGACCTCGGGCCGTCGGCTGACTTGCTCGCCCAGGTCACCGAGGCGCGTGACCAGTTCGAGCGCAAGCTCGAGGAGCTCGGCACCGTCCTCGGCAACGCCGATCGTGTCCTGGCTGCACTCGAGAGAATGTCGAATCGCTCCGGCCGCTACCTGGTCGTGGCGGGCAACAACGCCGAGATGGGTTCAGGCATGGGACTGTTCCTGTTCCGAGGCGACCTGGTCGCGGCCGATGGTCGGTTCTCCGTCGGATCGTTCGATCGACCGGGTGCGGCGTTGAAGTCGTCGGTCAGGCTCCCCGAGGACCTGTCGGCTCGTTGGAATTCGCTGGTGACCGGCAAAGAGCTGTCGACGGTGTCGATGAGCGCCCGGTTCGACCAGGTGGCCGAGGCATCGGCCGATATCGCCACGGCGCAGGGCTTCGGGCCGTACGACGGGGTCGTCTACGTGGATCCGCTCTTCCTGCGGGAGGCGTTGCGGCTCACCGGACCCGTCGAGGCCTTCGGGGAGCGGGTCACGGCCGACTCGGTCGTGCAGCTGCTGTTGAGCGACCAGTACGCCGCCCCGGATTTCGAGGAGCGTGATCAGCGCTCGCTCGCGCTCGCCCTGCTCACCCAATCGGCGGCGCAGCGCTTGCTCAACGAGCGGATGGATCCGGTCGAGCTGCTCGAGGTGCTACGCCGAAGCGCAGACGGTCGGCACCTGATGCTGTGGTCGCGCGATCCGGTCGAGCAGGCGGGCTGGGAGGCCGCGGGCGCCGCCGGGGTGCTGGGCCCCCGGTCGTTGGCGGTGAACCTGCTCAATCGTGGCGCCAACAAGCTCGACTGGTGGGTGGACGTCGACGCTGCCGTGACCACTCGTGAGGTGTCGAACGGCACTGCGATCCAGCTCTCGGTGACGGTGACCAACCGGGCGACGGCAAACCTGCCGCGCTACGTGCTCGGTGATCGCTACAAGGGCGACTACCTGGGAGTGCTGTCCTTCCAGGCGCCGGCCCGCTCGACGCTGTCTGCCGAAGGCCACGACGGACTGCTCGTCCAGGGCCCCGACGGCCCGACCGAGGCCACGGCGGTGCTCCTGTGGATCCGCCAGGGGCAGAGCCGCACCGTCACGGCCACGATGTTCGTCACCCAGAACGGCCCGATCCGCATCGAACCTGCGGCACGGGCTCGACCGATCCGATGGACGGTGGATGGTCGCAGCTTCGACGACGCCCGCGCCCGGACGGTGCCGTTGCCCGCCGGCGCAGCCCCGGTCGTTCGCTGACCGCCGGTTCGCCCCGGGGTCCCGGCGTCGACGGATCGCTACGCTCGCCGGGTTCCCACCGAGGAGGTCGCCGTGCCCGTAACCGTCGTCGTCGGCACCCAATGGGGTGACGAGGGCAAGGCCAAGCTCATCGACCAGCTCGCCGCCGAGGCCGAGATCGTCGTCCGCTACCAGGGCGGTCACAACGCAGGTCACACCGTGGTGGCCAACGGTCGCCGGTTCGCGCTGCAACTCGTGCCGTCGGGCGTGCTGCACGAGCGGGTGGTCCCCGTGATCGGCAACGGTGTCGTGGTCGATCCCATCGCCTTGCTCGCGGAGATCGACCGGCTCGAATCGGCGGGCGTGTCGTGCGCTCGCCTGCAGGTGTCGAGCCGGGCCCATCTGATCCTGCCGTGGCATCAGGCGCTCGACGCCGCCCACGAGGCCCGGCGAGGCGACGCCCAGATCGGCACGACCTTGAAGGGGATCGGGCCCGCCTACGCAGACAAGGCCCGACGGGTCGGGCTTCGGGCCGGCGACCTCGCCGATCGGCGGGCGT